>JAFSZO010000013.1 GCA_017455605.1 Clostridia bacterium | reverse complement strand
TACCGTTTCATTCGCGCTTGATCGTAGCGTTCATAGGCTCGTTCGCGTTGCACTTGCGCGCTACGTTTGCAAGTGCTATTCGCTCCGCAGCCCATTTTCGCTACGATAATTGGGATAGAGTAGAAGCTCATTCGGAACGAAGTGACCCTGTATTCCTTTCGTATCGCCTTTGGCGACATGATGTATTTGCTTCGCAAACATGATGTATCTCGCTTCGCTCAACATTGCGGAACGCTGTCCGCAATTCCACTCTCCACTCTCCACACTCCACTCTCGCGGAGCGTCAGCGTCGCATTGGGGTTCCACGAAAAATCGAACAGATTTTTTGGGGTGCGACGGCGCGACCCGCAATTCCGCATTCCGAATTGCGCATTGGAAAGAGCTTTTCATTCCCAATTCCGTTTCGTAAAACGCTTGACAGGTCATAATTATCATCGTTATAATAAAACAGCCTACGCAAAATAGGTATTATTCTTATAGACTATATAAAAGTGAGGTCATAGATCATGAAAAGAACGTATCAACCCAAGAAGAGACACAGAAGCAAGGTGCACGGTTTCCGTGCGAGAATGGCGACCAAGGGCGGCAGGAACGTCCTCGCGAGACGCCGCGCTAAGGGCAGAAAGCAACTCTGCGCGTAACGAATGCAGAAAAAGTACCGCCTTACCGCCTCTCGTAGTTTCGACTACCTTTACCGCCACGGCGCGGTGTACAAGAACGCACTTTTGGTCCTTTACGTCGCGAAGAGCAAGCTCACGATCCCCAAAGTGGGTTTTTCGGTCGGCAAAAAAGTGGGCGGCGCCGTCCAAAGGAACAGGACGAAGCGTCGCTTGAGAGAGGCGTTCCGTCTGGAACTCGGCAAGGTGGCGAAGGCTCGCAGCTACGTCGTGGTCGCGCGCACCGGCTCTGCCGAACGCAGCTACGACGAACTGAGAGAGGCGCTGATCGCTCTGCTTAGGCAGGCGAACGCCTATTCCGCGGAGGATTGAAATGGACAAAGCGGCGCGCGTGCTTCTCGGTTTCTACAAGAAGAACATCTCGTCCGTCTTGCCCAATCGGTGCATCTACACGCCCACTTGTTCGTCCTATACCTATCAGGCGATAGACAAGTACGGACTCCTGTGGGGCAGTTTCAAGGGGTTTTGCCGTATCTTGCGGTGCAATCCTTTTGCGAAAGGCGGTTTCGATCCCGTTAAGGAAAATTACAGAGGGAGAGCCAAATGGTTGATCTGAGTCAAATTCTCGCGAGCGCGCCGGTCCTGACGAACTGGATCGGCAAGCTCATTTATAAAATGTACGAATGGATAGGCAACTTCGGCTGGACGGTCGTGGTCTTCACAATCTTCCTGAAGCTCCTGCTCTCTCCGCTCGACATCTGGCAGAAGCGTACGATGCTGAAGAACAATCGCGCGATGAAGGTCATCAATCCCGAGCTGGAGAAGCTCAAGAAGACCTATGCTGGTTCTCCCGACGTTCTGCAACAGAAGCAAATGGAACTCTACAAGAAGCACGGTTACAAGATGACCGGCGGCTGTTTGCCCGCGCTCATCACGATCGTGATCTTCTTCATCGTCTTCTCCGGCTTTAACGCCGCGGTGCGTTACGAGAACGAGCGGATGGTCTACGATATGACCTTGACCTATCAGGAGGCGGCGCAGACGGAAGGCGTCACCGAGGAACAGCTCGATAACCTGATGATCTCCACCTACGACGAGGAAAAGCAGGGCTGGCTGTGGATCAAGAACGTCTTTATGTCCGACACCTACACCAATCCCGTGCCCACCCTCGACAAATTCGTGGGGAGAGGTCTCGGTCAGCTCGGCGCCACGCTTCCCGCGGAGACGAAGCTGCTGAACGTACGAATGACCCGCTTCGAGAACGGGTACGACGCCGTCTTGCGTCCCGCGATGGAGTACTACAACAGGACCAAGTTCTTCGATATGAAGCACTGGAACGGTTACTTCATTCTGCCCTTGATCTCGATCACGCTGTCCGTGTTCTCGGTGAAGGTCACCAAGAGCAATCAGCCCGAGATGCCCACGCAGACCGATGAAAACGGCAAGCCGAAAAACGGTCAGGGCATGATGAAAGCGATGAACTGGTTGATGCCGATCATGATGGGCGTTTTCGCGCTCTTCTATTCGTCCGCATTCTGTATCTATATGGTGATGAACTCGCTGATCACCGTGATCTTCAACGTCACCTTCAACGCGATCGCGAAGAAGCGCGAAGCGCAGGAAGAGGATCAGCGCCTCGCCGCCACGTTCAAGAAAAACTGATAATTTATTACCGCCCCGCACGTGGGGCATCGGAGGGAATATGATAGTCATAGAAAAACGCGCCGACAGCGTGGAAGAAGCCAAGCAACAGGGACTCCTGCAGCTCGGCATGGCAGAGTCCGAGGTCGACATCGAGGTCGTGACCGAGGGCGGAGAGGGCGAACCCGCGGTGGTCAGGATCTCCACTCGCTGGAGCGAAGAGGACGACGTGCTGGATTTCGTTTGCGGTCTGATCGATAGGATGGACCTCGACTGCTCGCTCAACATCGAGAGCGACGACGCCGGGTACCTCGTCACGATCAACGGCGAGGAGAGCAACTATGCGATCGGGCATCGCGGCGAAGTGCTGGACGCGATCCAGTATCTCGCGCAGATCGTGCTGAACCGTGACAAGGAGAATTACGTCAAGGTCACCGTCGACGCGGAGAATTACCGCTCCCGTCGCGAAAAGATGCTCCGCGACATCGCGAAGAAGTTCGCGGACAAGGCGGTGCGCGACCGTGTGAACGTCGAGCTCGAGCCGATGAACCCCCACGACAGAAAGATCGTGCACGAGGTCCTCTCGGAGGACGAGCGCGTCACCACTTTCAGCACGGGCACCGAGCCCAACCGCTACGTCACGATCGAGCCGAAACTGCCCGAGAAGGTGTACGGCACGCAGACCGCCTTCCGCAAGCACGGCATCAAGACCAGAAGTTTCGGCAAGAAAAGAGGTTTCTAAGTCAATATGGATACCATCGCGGCGATCTCCACCCCCAAGGGCGCGGGCGCTATCGGTATCGTCAGAATGTCCGGAGAGCAGGCGCTTGCCATTGCGCTCCGGTTTTTTACGTCCTCGCGCATCGGATCCGCTATCGACGTCGAGCCGAATCGTCTCGTCCTCGGCACCTTTTCGGACGGAAGCATTCGAGAGAAATGTATGATGGCGTTTTTCCGCGCGCCCAAGTCCTATACGGGTGAAGATATCGTGGAGCTCCAATTGCACGGCGGCGCCTATCTCGCGGAGCGGGTGCTCGAGACCCTTCTCGGCGCGGGGGCAAAGCTCGCCGCCCCCGGGGAGTTCACTCGTCGCGCCTACCTCGCGGGGAAGCTCACCTTGGACGAGGCGGAGGGTGTCGCGGCGATGATCAACGCCGAGAGCGAGGCGGAACTGCGTGAGGCGTACTGCCTGATGAGCGGCAGGTTCGACGCCCGCATCAAGGGGTTGACGGATACGCTCGTCGAGTCGCTCGGCGTGATCGAGGCGTCTCTCGACTATCCCGAGGAGATGGCGGACGAAGCGGACGACTCCATCGAGAAGGCGAAAGCGGTGCGAGAGGAGATGGCGGCTCTGCTGGACTCCTACAAGGCGGGCAGGCTCATCAAGGGCGGCGTGACCGTCGCGATCGTCGGCAAGACCAACGTCGGCAAGTCCTCGCTCCTCAACCGCTTGGTCGGCTATTCCCGCGCCATCGTTTCGGACGTGCACGGCACGACCCGCGACGTGGTGGGCGAGAGCATCCTGCACAAAGGAGTCAAGATCAACCTGCAAGACACCGCGGGGCTGCGTGAGACGGGCGACGCGGTGGAGAGCATCGGCATCGAGCGTTCCCTCGCCGCGGCGAAGGGGGCGGACGTTGTGCTTTACGTCGTGGAGGCGGGCAGTCACCCGGACGAGACCGACCTCGCGAACATCCGCGCCTTTTCCAAGCGGGTGCTCCTCGTCAATAACAAAACGGACGTTTTCGGTGCCTCTGCCGAAGGCTTGAATATCAGCGCGAAAACGGGCGAAGGGGTCGGCGTCCTCTTGGACGAGATCCTGCGCGTCACTTCGGTGGACGCCCGCGCCGCGGAGACCCTCACGGAGGAGCGGCACGCCGATTGTGTGCGTCGCGCGCTCCGCCATTTGGACGACGCTCTCGCCGCCTTCGGGCAGGCGAACGTCGAATGCGTCGCCCTCGACCTCAGGGAAAGCGTGCGCGCTCTCGCGGAGATCGGCGGCGAAGGAGCGACCGAGCGGGTCGTGAACGACGTTTTCAGTCGTTTCTGCGTGGGCAAATGAGATACGACGCGATCGTGGTCGGTGCGGGACACGCGGGCGCGGAAGCGGCGCTCGCTCTGGCGAGACTGGGGTGTGAGACCCTCCTCGTGACCCTCGACGTAAAGTCGGTCTCGCACATGGCGTGCAACCCGAATATCGGCGGCACCGGCAAGGGACATCTCGTGCGCGAGGTGGACGCCCTCGGCGGTCAAATGGGGCTGAATGCCGACGCCTCTTTGCTCCAGATCAAGATGCTGAACAAGAATAAAGGGGCGGCGGTGCAGAGCCTGCGCGGGCAGACCGACAAGGAGGTCTACCACGAGAATATGCTCGCCACCCTGCGCGCCACGCCTCGGCTGACTCTGCTCGAAGGGGAATGCGAGGACCTCGTCGTAAGGGAGGGCGCGGTGAAGGGCGCCGTCGTCTCGGGCGCGACCTACGAGTCGGAGGTCGTGGTGCTCTGCACGGGCGTTTACCTCTCCGCACGCACGATCACGGGCGAGGAGATCCGTGACGCCGGACCCTACGGCTTTGAAAACAGCAAGAACCTGTCCGCCGCGCTCGTCGCGAAGGGATTGCCGCTTCGTCGATTCAAGACGGGTACGCCCGCGCGCGTGTATGCGGACAGTATAGATTATTCCGTGATGGAGCGGGAAGAGGGGGACTATGACATCCCCTGCTTCTCCTTCCTGACCGAAGGCAAACTGCTCGAGCAGGAGCCTTGTTATTTGACCTACACCAATGCCGAGACCCATCGCATCATTCGCGAGAACATCGACCGCGCGCCGCTCTACAACGGCACGATCCATGGCGTCGGTCCGCGCTACTGCCCCTCGATCGAGGACAAGATCATGCGCTTCGCGGACAAGGAGCGCCACCAGATCTTCATCGAGCCCGAGGTCAGAGGCGGCGAGCTGATGTACGTGCAGGGCATGAGCAGCAGTATGCCGAAGGATGTGCAGGAGCGGATGTATCGCAGCGTGAAGGGACTCGAAAAGGTCCGCTTCGCGCGCTATGCGTACGCGATAGAATACGATTGCATCGATCCGCTTGCGCTTTCCCCCTCGCTGGAGGTAAAGGCGATCCGCGGGCTCTTCTCCGCCGGACAGTTCAACGGCAGCAGCGGCTACGAGGAGGCGGCGGCGCAGGGTTTGATGGCGGGCGTCAATGCCGCCCGCTATGTCCGTAAGCTCCCCCCGATCGTGCTCCGTCGCGACGAGGCGTATATCGGCGTGCTGATCGACGACCTCGTGACCAAGGGCACCAACGAACCCTACCGTATGATGACGGCGCGCGCCGAGTATCGGCTCTCTCTCCGTCAAGACAATGCCGACGCCCGTCTGACCCCTCTCGGCAGGGAGATCGGACTGGTGGACGACTACCGCTGGGAAAAGTATCTTGCGCGAAACGGCAAAAAGGAGGCGATCCGCGCCGCGCTGAAGCGCTCCGTGCCGCTCGCCGAGGTGCGCGATCTTTTCGAGAGTAAGGGTGAGAGCGCGTCCTGCGGAATGACCGTCGAGGAAATGCTGAAAAGAGCCTCCGTCACGGCGGCGGACGTGCTTACGTTCCTCCCCGAAGAGCTGCGCGACTCGGACCTCGTCGGCGAGGTCGCGGTCGAGGTCAAATACGGCGGCTACCTCGGCAAGGAGAAGCGTGCGGCGGAAGACGCGCGAAAGATGGAAGAAAAGCGCCTCCCCGCAGACCTCGACTACGCCGCAATGGAGAACCTCCGCATCGAGGCGAGGCAAAAGCTCGCCAAAGTGCGTCCTCTGACGCTCGGGCAGGCTTCGAGGATCAGCGGCGTCAGTCCCGCCGACGTCGGCGTGCTGATTACCTACCTGCTAAAAGGCAACAAATAGAATATTCTACAAATGGAGCAATATATGATTCGAGAGATCCTCGCCGAACTGAATATCGCGATCGGAGACAGGGAAGTAAGTCTCTTTGAGACTTATTATAATAACCTTATCGTTTGGAACGAAAGGTTCAACCTGACGGCGATCACCGATCGCAAGGAAGTCGCTATCAAGCATTTCGCGGACAGCGTCTCGGCGGAGCGGTATTTCCCCGAAGGGGCGTCGGTCGTGGACGTCGGCAGCGGCGCGGGGTTCCCCGCGATCCCCCTCAAGATCGTTCGTCCCGACCTCGAGATCACGATGCTCGAGGCGTTGAACAAACGGGTGAACTTTCTGTCTGACACGCTCGCCGCGCTCGACCTAAAGGGCAGGGCGCTCCACCTCCGCGCCGAAGAGGCGGCGTACGGTCCGATGCGCGAGAGCTTTGACGTCGCGACCGCTCGCGCGGTCACGAACACCAAGCAACTCGTGCAGTATTTGCTCCCGCTCGTGAAGGTCGGCGGCAGGGCGGTCCTCTACAAGGGTGCGGAGGTCGCCGCAGAGCTGGAGGAGGCTCAGGGCGCGATCAAGACGCTCGGCGGGATGGTCTCGCGCGTGGACCGCGTGGACTTTGCGGGACTCGGTCGCTCCATCATCCTGATCGACAAGATCTTCACCACCCCCACCGCCTACCCGCGCAAGAGAATAAAGTAAGGAGAAAGGAAGGATATGGCACTTGATTTGAACGATAAACTGGTCGTCGGCATTTCCTCTCGGGCTCTGTTTGACCTCGAGGAGGAGAACAAGATCTTTGAGGAGCAGGGGCTCGACGCCTACGAGGAGTATCAGATCGAGCACGAGAATGATCTATTGCGTCCCGGCACTGCTTTTCCCCTCGTCAAGGCGCTCCATAACCTGAATTGCGGCGACAAACGCTTGACCGAGATCATCATTATGTCCAAAAACAGCGCGAATACCAGCCTGCGCATCTTCAACGCCATCGAGCACTACGGCTTGGACATCTGCCGCGCCGCCTTGGTCGGAGGCGCCTCGCTCGCTCCCTATCTCGTCGACTTCAAGACCGATCTCTTCCTCTCCGCTGACGAAGCGGACGTGCAGGAGGCGATCAACGCGAACATCGCCGCTGGCATCATCTGCTCGCACGACGAGCTCCCCATCGATCCCTCGCAGGAGATCGGGCAGATCCGCATCGCCTTTGACGGTGACGCCGTCCTCTTCTCGGACGAAGCGGAGCGCATCTATCAGGAGCAAGGTCTCGCGGGCTTCACCGAGCACGAACGCAAGAACGTCCGCAATCCTCTGCCCGAGGGCCCCTTTGCGAAACTTCTGAAGACCATCTCCTTCGTCCAACGCCAGTTCCCCGAGAGCGAGATGCCCATTCGCACCGCGCTGGTCACCGCGCGCAATGCTCCCGCGCACGAGCGCGTCATTCGCACCCTTCGCGCCTGGAACGTCCGCATCGACGAGTCCTTCTTCCTCGGCGGCATCCCCAAGAGCGAGATTCTGCGCTCCTTCGGCGCGCACATCTTCTTTGACGATCAAACCGTCCACACCGATCCCGCGTCCAAAGCGGTCCCCGCCGCCCGCGTGCCGTACAAGAATAAATAAGGTTGTCCTGCCTTTTTATAAATATCTGCGATCTTTTTTAAAAAAACTTTGACAACCTCTTCTTTCTGTGATACTATGATAGAGCATTTCCGCCGTTGGCATGGAGAAGTACCCAAGAGGCTCAAGGGGCTCCCCTGCTAAGGGAGTAGTACGTGTGAAGCGTAGCGAGGGTTCGAATCCCTCCTTCTCCGCCAAGCGGGAATGCCCAATTTTCGGACGGTGGGATTCGAACGAGAGCGCCCGGAAAACGACAATGATTTGTCGTTTTCAGCGATGACCGAAGTGGATCGAGATGCAATTATGGGAAGAAAAGCCCTGCATCGAGAGCCACGAGACCGAATCCCTCCTTCTCCGCCAAGCGGGAATGCCATCGGGGTGTAGCGCAGTTGGTACGCCATAGCGCAGCTCCCTCGACAAAGCACTTGCAAGAATAGCGAATATAGGCTCATCGGAGCGATGCGGCGTGTTCCCTTCGGTCATATGCGCGCCATGCGCGCTTCCAACCAAGGAGAAGTGCGGTAGCAAAGAAAGAACGAAACCTAATAAATAGCCATAACGGGGTGTAGCGCAGTTGGTACGCCATAGCGCAGCTCCCTCGACAAAGCACTTGCAAGAATAGCGAATATAGGCTCATCGGAGCGATGCGGCGTGTTCC
>JAFSZO010000125.1 GCA_017455605.1 Clostridia bacterium | reverse complement strand
GTCGAAGGGTAGGAATTGTTTCGCTCTGTCCTCTCTCCTCATTGTCCCTATGACTCCCTACGTTTCTGCCTTCTCTGCTGCGCAAAAGGTGGCTCTCCCTCGTTACGCCTTGTGCCCGCCGATCATCCCGTTTCGTTCGACCGTCGTGGCGCCTTTCTCGAGGTCCATTGCGCGCAGGATCGCGTTTTTGCCCATCTTTTCTTTGATCTCGATGACCGCTTTCTCGGCGCGTTTCTCCCGCTCGACCCTGTCCGTATCGGTGAATAGGTCGTACCCTTCGCACCCTTCGTCCGCCACTCCGGAGAAGGCGATCCCGAGCCTGCGGATCGGCTGATCCCGCATCGTGGTCTCGTCGAAGATGCGCAGGGCGTAGTCGCGTACGATCGAGAAGACGGCGGTCCGCTCCGACATTCTTAGGCTGCCTCCCGTCGGCGGGATCGACCCGAAGGCGTACCCGACGAAGACGGACACTTCGCCCGCGATCACCTTTTCTTTCAGGAGACGTCTGCACCCTTCGAGGATCATTTCGGTCATCACCAGCCGCGCCCGATCGAACGGGTAGTTCTCGGGCAGGATCTGCGAGGAGGAGATCGACCTCGATTTCCCTTTGTACGCCTTGATGTCCGCCATCGTGCAGGTCTCGCGCCCCCAAGCGTGGTCGATCAGGAGCTCCGCGTTTACGCCGAAGACCTTGTACAGCAGCTCTTGCGGCGCTGCGGCGATCCCGCGCATATCGTACAGCCCGTGCGCGGCGAGCCTCCTCGCCGTCCCCGCGGCGATGCCCCAAAAGTCGGTGATGGGGTGGTGGTCCCACAGCGTCTCGCGGTAGCTCTCCTCGCTCAGCACGCCGACGTGCGTCGGGCTGTGCTTGGCGGTCAGGTCGAGGGCGATCTTCGCGAGGTAGAGGTTGGTGCCCACGCCCGCCGTGGCGGGGATCTTCAGCTCCCGCCCGATCTCGTCCATCAGAAACTTCGCGTATTCGACGGGCGTTTTGCCGTATATCTTCAGGTAGTCCGTCACGTCGAGGAAGCACTCGTCCACCGAATAGACGTGGATGTCCGACTTGTCCATATACCGTAGGTAGATCGCGTAGATGCGCGCGGCGTAGTCCACGTACAGGCTCATTCGCGGCGGCGCGACGAGGTAACGGACCCCCTTGGGGATCTCGGACAGGCGACAGCGGTTGCGGATGCCGAGAGACTTCATCTTGGGCGAGATCGCGAGGCAGAGCGCATTCTTGCCCCGCGTCTTGTCCGCCACGACCAATGGGGTCTCGAAGGGGTTGAGACCGCGCTCCGCACATTCCACCGATGCGTAAAAGCACTTCATATCGATGCAGAAATAGGTCCTTTGCTTTTCCATCTCCTCGCCTCTGTCCCATATACGAACAAATGTTCACATTGATTATATCGCATCCCCGCACCGTTGTCAACGGGGCAGAGGACTTTTTTACAGGAAATCTTTGGTTGCCCCCCTCCCGTTTGCGCTTCGCGCTCACTCAAAGAATGTGATCCCTTGCTTTCGCTCGCAAGAGGATTATTCGGAAGAATCCCGCCGTTGGGGGGTTGGCGGGGCGCGACCCTTCGCTCCACTCTTCACTCTTCACTCTCCACACTCCACTCTCGCGGCGCGTCAGCGACCCGCAACTTGTGCCGTCTGGCACAAACTTCACTGCGATAGCAACTTCACTTTTTGTATCGCCTTTGGCGACATGATGTATTTGCTACGGGGGACATGATGTATCTCGCCCTGCGCGGCATTGTCCCTCGCTGTTGCCGCGG
>JAFSZO010000012.1 GCA_017455605.1 Clostridia bacterium | reverse complement strand
TAAAGAGGTAAAGAGGATCCTCGGGATAAATCTCGAGGAACGCCACCTGCGCGGCGGAGAGAGTACGAAACGAAAGTACAAGGAATTGCGTTGAAAGGTTACTTCTTCCAGAGGTTGTAGCGTTCGGGGTGGCAGATCGCGCTGATCATGCTCTTCCTGACGTCGGGGATCTCCGCGCGGAGGTCTTCCACGAGCTGTTTCATGAACTCGCGGCGGGTGTGCTTGTCCGCGGGGCAGGGGTTGAAGACGACGGGGAGCTCGTATCTGCGCGCGGCGCCGCGAATGTCCTTTTCGTCCACGTACAGCAGGGGGCGGATTACGGTGGTCTCGGTCTTGGAGAGGTAGCTCGTCGGTGCGAGGGTGGAGAGACGACCTTCGTGCATCAACGAGAGCAGGAAGGTCTCGAGGACGTCGTCGGCGTGATGCCCGAGGGCGACCTTGTTCGCACCCTCCCTCTGCGCGACGGAGCACAGCGCGCCGCGTCGGAGCTTGCTGCACAGAGAGCAGGGATTGGACTCCTTGCGGACGTCGAAAATGATCTCGGCGATGTCGGTCTTTTCCTCGATGAAGGGGACTTCCTTCTCGCGAAAATAGGCGCGCAGGCGTTCAAGCTCCTCCTCCGAAGTCTCTTTGAACCCCATATTCACGTTGACGGCGAGGAGGGTAAACTTCTCGGGTGAAAACTTGGAATAGCGGTATAGGGATTCGAAGAGGATCAGGCTGTCCTTGCCGCCCGAAACGCCGACGGCGACCTTGTCCCCGTCCTCGATCATCTTGAAATCCTGCACCGCGCGACGCATCGCGCTCAATATTTTTTTCATACTATGAGTATAATGCGCTCGCCGTGGAATGGCAAGCGTTTTCGTAGGGAGGGGTTAGGGAGAATATGGCGGAAGCGATCATCACCTTTTTCACCGGGCTCGGCTGGGACGGAGCGGCGGTCGCCGCCGTGCTCGCCGTGATCCCCGTGACCGAGCTCAAGGGGGCGATCCTCTATTCGGCGGCGCGGGGAGGGGAGGTGCTTTTCTCCGTGTTTGTCGCCTATCTTTCCTCCGTTCTGCTCGCGGCTGTCCTCGCCTTTACGGTGCCTCGCACCCTTGCCGTCGCTCGCCGGTCCGCTTTGGGCGGAAAAATGACGTCCTTTTTGACCGATCGGCTCGGCACACGTGCGGACAGGATCTCCTCGAACGCCGAAAAGACGGGCAGGCGCAGAGAGGACGCGCGGACCTTCGGCGTCTTCGCCTTCGTGGCGATCCCCCTCCCTTTGACCGGCGTATGGGCGGGAGCGCTGCTCTCCGCCCTGCTCGGACTGAAGCCGAAAAACGCCTTTTTCGCTTTGTCTGCGGGCAACTTCTCCGCAGGGGGCGTCGTTTTCGCCGTCGCGATGCTTGCGGGGGATCGGGCAAACATAATATTCGAGGCGTTCCTTTGTCTCGCGCTCGCCTTTTTACTGTGCGCGATCCTCAAAACGGCGCTGACCCGTCGTCGACGCGCGAGAGAATAAAAAACTCCGTTTTGCGCGGAGTTTTCAAGGAAAACATAAAGAAATGAATTACCTTTTCTTGTATAGTACGAGGGTGGGATCCTTGCCCCCTTCGCCGTAGGAGGCGACGAGCAAGAACGCCTCGTTCCCGACCACGCCGAAACAACGCCCCTCTTCGTTGCGAGAGGGCACCTGCGTGCCGAAGTAGGTCGCATCTTCTTTGAGAAAACGGGCGGTTTCGCCGTTAGGCAGGGGATACTCGAGGTTGACGAAGCTGCCGATGAGCGCGTTCAGTTTCTTGATCTTTGGCAGTCCTTTGACGCCTAAGGCGTTGATCTCTTCGATCAGCTCGCTTTTTAAGGATTCGTAGTTGTTTTCCGTTCCGCTCTTGTTTTTCCAGTATTCCAAGGTGGGCAGGAGCTGTTGCATATAGGCGCGCGCGGCGGGTTCGGGGAATGTCTCGCTCGTCATATGTTTTACGCAGACTTCGAGGAGATCGTCCATATCGTCGTAGGTGTATTTGCCATCCGCATAGCACCATTTGCAATAGTTTTCGTTGAGAGAGTCGCCCGTTTCGCGTGAAAGCAGGTCGTCCGTGAGCGGCATACCGCAACACTGACAGACGAGCCGCCGAGGCGATCCGAGCAATGTGTTGATCGACACGTCGAAGAGGACGGACAGGAGCTTTAACGTCTCGGTGTTCGGCACGGTCTCTCCCGTCTCCCATCGCGACACCGCTTGACGGGTCACGAAGACCTTCGCGGCGAGTTCGTCCTGCGACAGCCCTTTCTGCGTTCTGAGTGAATGGATGACCTCTTTCGTTTCCATAGCTTGCCTCCGTTTTGCTTCGGTAGTTGTATTGTATCATGGTTTTACGGTTTTTGCACGCAACGAGCGGTTGCATCCCGCGGGTCAAGGCGCGGAGCGGTAGCGGGTCTCCGTGACCAAGGCGTCGTCCGTCGGCTGTTCCGTCACGTACACGAGGCGGAGCGAGATCCTGTGCCGCTCGCAAAAGGCGCGAATGCAGTCGGACTCGCAGAAACCGCGATACTCCTTTTCGAACTGCTCGTAGACCTCACTCGATCCGACGAGACCCGACGGCCGAAAGAGCAGATAAAGGAGATCGGCGGGCGCAGTCCCTTCTCGTGAGGCGATCCCGAGCAGGTGACAGATCGCCTGTTTGGCGTCGAAACGAGGGTTTTCATCCTCGAGCCCGAACGCGGCGGGAGCAACACGGACCACCTCTTTTATGACGTCGTCGGTTTTTGTCGTCACGATGCTTACGGCTTGTGGTGGGACGGCGAGGGCTACCTCTCCCTCATCGGCAAACCTGCCGCTTTTAATGTATTGTTTGCTCCATTTCAGTTCGTGACGGTCAAATATCTCGTGACATTTCGCCTCGATGAAGACGCAGCTCTCGTCGCTTAGATAGGCGGAGTCGAGGTTCGCTATGCCGCGACGGACGCCCTTGATCTGTAACTTTTCTTCAAAACGAAAAATGCCGTCCGTCGGCAGATCGGGGATCAGGGCGCGTAGCTTTTCTTCGGCGTGGGCGCGCAGAGCGAGGTAGACCCACCTCGAGGAGGATGCGACCGAAGCCATCTTAGGCGGGTAATACCTTTCGGATCTGCGATCGTAATGCTCTTCGAGCTCGTCACCGGAACAGGTCGCGTATCTCGCGTAATGCTCGGGATAGTTTTCTCGCATTTCTTCGACAAATGCAGCGAAGGCTTCGCGAGAATAGTAGAGGTCGTCGTACCTCTGTCCGCTCTTCGTCAGGTATCCGAGCCGGTCTTTCTCGGGACGCCATAGACGTTTAAATTCTTCGTCAAAGCGTTTCTTTTGCTCGTTCATTTTGTTTATACTCTTGCTTTCAGTTCGCGACGGAGCGCTTCGATGTCGCTGCCGGTCAAGAGCGGGATCAGCGCCTTTATCTCGTCTATACTCTTGTCCCACCAGCTGAAGCGGAGAAGTAGGTCAATCAGCTCGTCGTCAAAGCGTTTTCGCACGGTTTTCACGGGGTTGCCGACTACGATGGTGTAGGGGTCGACGTCCTTGCTGACCACGCAGTTCGCGCCGATGATCGCGCCGTCTCCGACATGAACGCCGGGGAGAATGACGACATTTTGACCGATCCAAACGTCGTTGCCGATCACGGTATCGCCTTTAAAGGGGAGATCGCTTTTGTCGGGAGCGGACGCATCCCATCCCTCCATCGTGAAGAAAGGATAGGTGGTGGCGCCGTTCATTTGATGATTGGCGCCGTTCATCACGAATTCAACGCCCGCAGCGATTTGGCAGAACTTGCCGATCACGAGCCTGTCACCGAGCGAGTCGTAGAGATGTGTGACGTGGCGCTCAAAGTCGGAGTCGGCAATGTAGGTGAAGTCCCCGACGATGATATTTGGGTTCGTTACGGTCGGTTTGACGAGTATTTCTTTGTCATATCCGCGAATCGGATGTATTGCGTTTGGATCGGGTCTCATAGGTCACTCCTTTGGGAATCTCCTTATATAGTATCACGAAAGCGATTTGAATTCAATGGGGATGCCGAATGGCAGGTGCGAACGTCAGACGAGACGGGAAAAGGAGTGATATTGCCGTCTATGCCGGCAGTTATATTGATCCTGACGGATCAGTTATATTGCCTGCGCGTGGCAGTGATATTATATTCGCCTTTTAACTACGCGAGCGCAATAACACTCGCGAAGCGAATATAATTGGGCAAAGCACAATATAACTCGCCAAAGGCGAATATAACTGAAAGAAACCTGATTCGAAAAACAAATCAGGTTTCTTTCCCGGTGCGCCCTCAGGGATTCGCGAGGAGCGGAGCGACGGAATAGTGAGCTTAGAGCGGAGGAAGGCAAACTGCATATTCGTTGACGATCAGAATGCTAATGGCAGGTGCGAACGTCAGACGAGACGGGAAAAGGAGTGATATTGCCGTCTATGCCGGCAGTTATATTGATCCT
>JAFSZO010000124.1 GCA_017455605.1 Clostridia bacterium | reverse complement strand
GGATCGTGATCGAGGTCAAGCCGCTGCAACCGCGGAACGCATAAGACCCGATGCTCGTCACGCTGTCCGGGATCGTCACAGAGGTCAAGCCGCTGCATTTATAGAACGCAGAAGACCCGATGCTCGTCACGCCTGCGGGAATCGTAATAGATGTCAACATAGAACAATTATAGAACGCACCGTAAAGGATATTTCCGCCCGTCACCGTTACGCTCCTAAGAGAGGAAGGAATGCAATAGGTCGTTTTAGTCGTTCTCGTAGATGCCTCGTAATAATACTGCGTTACGGCCATGCCCGTATACGCAGTGCCGAATATATAACCAAAGGGGTACTGATAGGTGTCGCTCGCGGTCTTCCCCGCCGTGCCGCCCACGAAGGGGATGGTCATCGAGACCAAAGAGGAACAACCCGAGAACACACCCGCCCCGATGCTCGTCACACTATTCGGGATCGTGATCGAGGTCAAGCCGCTGCAACCGCGGAACGCATAAGACCCGATGCTCGTCACGCTGTCCGGGATCGTCACAGAGGTCAAGCCGCTGCATTTATAGAACGCAGAAGACCCGATGCTCGTCACGCCCTCGGGGACTGTGAGAGTTCCCTCGATTTTCGTGCCCCCAATATAGAGCGATTTTGAGGAGGCCCCGTAAGCCATCAAATTATTTAAGCCGGCAATTCCGCACCATCCCGCTACGTCTCCCGTATAGTAAATCGAGGTCAAACCGGTGCAATCATAGAACGCATAAGACCCGATGCTCGTCACGGAAGACGGGATGGTGATCGAAGTCATAGCAGGGCAACCGGAGAATGCATATTCCGCGATGCTCGTTAATTGACTTCTTTCGGCAAAGGTGATCGAAGTCAATCCGGAGCAATCGCGGAACGCATACTCCCCGATGCTCGTCACGCTCTCGGGGATCGTGATCGAGGTCAAGCCGCTGCAATCGCAGAACGCATAAGACCCAATGCTCGTTACGCCCTCGGGGACTGTGAGAGTTCCCTCGATTTTCGTGCCCCCGATATAGAGCGATTTTGAGGAGGCCCCGTAAGCCATCAGTCCGGAGATGCCAAACCATCCTGCGATATCGCCTCCGTAGCGTATTTCGGTTAAGCCGCAATATTCGAACGCAAAATCCCCGATGCTCGTCAATTGACTATTCTCGGCAATAATTAGAGTTTGCACTCCTGTCCCACTAAATGCGTTCGCTCCAATCGTTTGCACTTGTGCACCAATAGTAACGGTATTGATTTGTTTGTTTCTGAAAGCGGAACTCGGAATGGTGGTTCCGTAAATAATCTTTAAATGCGGGACCTCTACTTGTTTAGAAACCTCAGCAAGTGTTTTTGCTGATCCACTTACGGAATATAAGCTCTTGGTTCCGGAAAACGAATACTTATAAATATCTTCTGTTTTTTCACCCAAAATGATGTTTTTCAACATTCCACAATTTAAAAAGGCTCCTCCATAATTGCAACCAATGTTTCCGGAAAGTACGGTTACGTTTGAGAGGCATTCAGGAATATAATAGGTAACTGTGGATTTATCCCAATAAGTGGTTCCGTTGCTGTCTGTCCATACATTGCCTGTGAAAACTTGTTTTACAGCAACGCTTCCGGAGTAGTTTTGTGTGCCGAAAAGATATCCTAAAGGTTTTTGGACACCGTAAGAATCCAATCCGCCTCCGCCAAGATAAGGAATGGTAATGTTTTTCAATGATGAGCATCCGGAGAGAATTCCCTCATAGATATTACTAGTGTTATAAGGTATTTCTATCGAAGTTAGTCCGATACACCCGGAGAAAGCACCTTTATTGATACTAAAAAGATCCTTGCTCTGTATATCAATCGAAGTTATATTGGTACAACCGGAAAAAGCCTCTTCGCCAATATTTGAGACATTTGGCGGAATAATAATCGAAGTTAACCCGGTACAATTATAAAAAGTATGATTGCTGATTGCCCTCAAGCTTTGCGGGAGAGTCATTTCACTCAGCCCGCTGCAACCGGCAAAACAATAAGACTCAAAGTATGTTATTCCCTCGGGGACGGTTATGGATGTAATTGATTTGCAGTTATAGAAAGCATAGGACAGTATGCGATCGATGTTTTTGGGAAGTGTAATTGACTGCTTCGACCCAAGATAGCCTAGCAAATAACTATTCCACTTATCTTTAAAAATCAAAAAATCATTTTGGTCTACAAAGATACTGTCATTATTTGTAGTTATTACTCTATAGCCGACATAGCCGTTATCTTCGCTTCCTCGTGTAATCGTCAAAGCAGATTTGTTGATAACTTTTATTAATCTGTAACAATTATAAAATGCGAATGCCTCAATGTTTGTTAAACTTTCCGGAAGGGTTACTGACGTAAGATAGGAACAACCGTAAAAAGCGTATTTCCCGACTGTTGTCGTCCCTTCGGGAATGTCAGCAAAAATAACAAGTTCTCTGTTGATATAAAGATTATGTGCAAGGGCAAGCGGGTTTGCATTTGCCGAATCAAAGGATATGCTTACCCAAGAAGCAATATCCCCATTATAATAAACCGCACGCAGAGCGGAACACCCGTTGAATGCGTTTGTTGCGCTTGCTTGGATGTCTTTTGAGAGGGTGATCGATGTTAATCCTGCGCAATTGTTAAAAGCATTTGCACCAATTTTTGAGACAGTATCTCCTATCGTGACGGATGTCAATTTCGTGCAATTTAGGAAGGCGTTTTCGCGGATTTCTCCACCGGTGACGGTCACGGCGCGAAGAGTGGAGGGTATGTAATAATAAATCCAATCTCCGTCATACTTCTGCTTCACTTCGTCGCTGCCTTCGTAGTTGTTGCTACCGAAGATATAGCCGAAAGGATATTGCGCGGCGTCCTCGGCGATGCGTGCTTTCGCTCCGATAAAGGGGATCGTGATCCTTTCCAAATGTGCGCATTCCATTAAGGCGCCGTTGCCGATCGTGGTCACGCTGTTCGGGATTGTGATAGAAGTGATCTCCGCGCCCGCAAAGGCGAAGGGCTTGATCTTGGTCACGGGGCAGTCGTTGTAGGTCGTGGGGATGTACAGCTCCTTATCCGTGCCGTTGTATCCGCTGACTTGATAACTGCCGTCGTCCAGCTCGGTGAAAACCAATCCTGCGGTTTGCGGCATTGCCGCTCCGCAGACGGCGCAAACATCGTTGTTGTCGAATTGATGCCCGACGGCGGCTTGCTCGTTATCGCGATACTCGTCGCCGCAACGGGAGCAGGTGTGCAAAGTGTATCCGTCCTCGGTGCAGGTCACGGGGGTGACCTTTGCGGCATAGTCGTGCCCGAGAGACTCGAGCACTTGTTGCTCCGTGATCACGGTTTCACAGCGAGAACAATGCTTTCCTTCGGTCAAGCCGCTTTCGGTGCAGGTGGCGGGCACCGCGGCGTCGATCACTTCAATGTGCTTCGCGGGGAGCACCAAATTTTCCGCTGTCGTTCTGTTTTTCTGTTCATCGAAGAGCGCATCGCACAGAGCGCAACGATAGAATGCCGCCGTTCCGTCCGTCTCGCAGGTCTCGGGCACAGCCGGGATCAGTTCTCCGTATTGATGGCTTTCGGGGATCGTGAGAGCCCTTGCCTCGACGGGATTCTTTTCTCCATCGAAATACCCATTGCAGACCGAGCAGCGATAATGCGCAGCAAAGCCGGTATGTTCACAACTTGCCGCAACCTCGGGGATCAAGGATCCGAAGGTGTGCGGCTTCGTCGGAATGATCGTAGCCTCTCGGCTAATCTCGTTCTTTTCTTCGTCGAAATACTTGCCGCATCCTGCGCAATAATAGTGGGAAAGCACGCCCGTCGCGGTGCATGTGGCGTCGCGCGTCTGCACAAGGTTGCCGTAATCATGTGTGTGCGGCAACGTGACCGTAAGGGTGTAGCTTAAGGTCTCTTTGCCGTCCGAGAAGGTGATCTCAAAGTTGTTTTCACCTTCGACGAGGCGCAAGGCGGAGAGATCGTTTGCGCCATATACGGTGATCTGCGCTCCGTCAATCGGCAGGTTGGATAGGTCGATCGAGGTCGAGCCGCCGGCGGCAGTAAAGCTAATTGTTGCTTTTTCCTCGTCGACGACAAGATTTGTCACCGAAAGTGATTGAAAAGCCGTTGCCAAGTCGAGTTGCAAGGACTGATCGTTCCCGTTGCCCGAAGGCTCGGTTGGGGTGATCGTGACTTCGCCGGTCTCCTCGTCCGTCTTGACAGTTATGCCGCCGCAGGCGGTCAAAGCGAGCGCGAAGATCGCGCAGACGAGGATTGAAATGAGCAGTAGAGCATAGGTTTTCTTCATGGTAACTCTCCTTTTATATTAGGACTCTATTTTATAGTATAGCTAACCAAAGGTTAGCAGTCAAGAGAAAATACTAACTGTCGGTTATATAATTTCAAAAATGATTGGGAGGGAGTCGAAATGGAAGAAAACTTGGACGCTCTGATCAAGGAGCGGTTGAGGGAAGAGTTGCGCAACTGCAAGCTCTCCACTTATGAGATCGCGCGGCGGGTCGGCGTCTCTCCCGAGATGATCACCCAGTACGCCACGACCAAGAAGCTCCCCAAGCTCGACACCTTTGCCCGCCTTTGCAAAGCCCTCGACCTTTCCGCCAACTACATCCTCGGCATCACCGACATTTAGGGTGTGTGAGGAGGGGACGCAATACCCTTAAGAACGTTCCCCCTATTCTGAACGAGATCGTGCCCCAAGCCCGCGACGGCAGAGAAGGATCGTCGCCGCGCTCCGAATCATCCGCTTACGAGCGAAACGAGTTTTGTCACCCTTAGGACGCAAGGCGTCCGAAGAAAGGGGGTTCGATTGCCGCCAAAGGCGCCGTTAGGCGACGACGCGGGAATGGGGGTTTTTGTCTATATTTGTCATCCTGCGCGCAGCCGAAGGATCGCCGATGATAATCTTTGTCGTAGCTGTATAAATGCAAAACGAGATCGGAGAGGGGTTGCAGATACGAGGAACAACAAAAGGCGGCGAATGAGCGTACTTGCCGTACGTGATTTCGCCGCCTTGCAGTTTGTGACAAAGTAGATGCGCTGATTCAATGCTTCTTTTTTGTGCTTATTCTCAATCGATGTGAAACTTTTGCTTTGTAAAAGAGACCCAACCCCGCGACGGCAGAGAAGGTGGTAGAGACGAGCGCTCAACGAGAGTGGGAGCAGGCGCGTGAAAGTCGACTGCGTCGAATGATAATCACTCCGTGATATGATAACGCCCTTTGGGCGAATGATAATTCGCTTCGCTCAAATGATAATTCCCTACGGTCATATTCTACCGTTACAACAAATGAGTGCTATTCTTATTCAAAACGAGATCGGAGAAGGGTTGCAGATACGAGGAACAACAAAAGGCGGCGAATGAGCGTACTTGCCGTACGTGATTTCGCCGCCTTGCCGTTTGTGACAAAGTAGATGCGCCGTTATACGATCTCGTTATTGGAATTGGGAGTTGTATAGGGTAGCATACGCGCCGCCCTTCGCCAGCAGTTCCTCGTGCGTCCCTTGCTCGACGATGTCGCCGTCCTCGAGGACGAGGATGAGGTCTGCGTTTTTGATGGTGGACAGGCGGTGCGCGATGACGAAGGAGGTGCGCCCCTCGGTGAGGCGGTCCATCGCCTGCTGGATCAGCACCTCGGTGCGGGTGTCCACGCTGCTCGTCGCCTCGTCGAGGATGAGGAGCGGCGCGTCTTCCACGATGGCGCGCGCGATGGTCATCAGCTGTTTTTGTCCGACCGAGAGGTTCACGGTGTCGTCGAGCACGGTGTCGTAGCCCTTGGGCAGGGTGGTGATGAAGTGGTGCAGTCCGACGGCTTTTGCCGCCTCGACGATCTTCTCATCGGGGACGCCCGTCTTGCTGTAACGGATGTTTTCCTTGATGGTGCCGTGGAAGAGCCAGGTGTCCTGCAGTACCATACCGAATAGGTCGTGCACGTTCTCGCGCGTGAGGGTGCTGAGGTCCACGCCGTCTACGTAGATCTTGCCGCTGTCCACCTCGTAGAACCGCATCAAGAGGTTCACGATGGTGGTCTTGCCTGCGCCGGTGGGACCGACGATGGCGATCTTTTGCCCGGGGTAGGCGTGCGCGGAGAATCCGTGCATGATCTCGCGGTTCGGGTCGTAGCCGAAGTGCACGTCGTCAAAGATCACGTCCCCCTTCGCCGAGGGCAGGCGCATCGTCTTGGTGCGCTCGTCCGCCATCTCGTCCGCGCCGAGGAACTCAAAGACGCGCTCGCTCGCCGCCGCGGCGGACTGGAGCGAAGAGAGGGAGTTTGCAAAGTTGGTCAGCGGGCTATTAAAGAGGTTCACGTAGATGATGAACGCCACCACCACGCCGAAGCTGATCTTGCCCGAGATCGCCATCATGCCGCCCACGATCGCCACCGCCACGAACCCGAGGTCGCCCACGAATCCCATCAGCGGCATCATCATACCGGACATAAACTGCGCGTTGCGCGCCGACCGGCGGAGACGCGCGTTCATCTTGTCGAAGGCGGCTTGCTCCTTCTCCTCCGCGCCGTACGCCTTCACGACGTTGTGCGCGGTGTAGATCTCCTCGATCTTGCCGTTCAGCTCGCCCAGTTGCTGCTGCTGACGGATGAAGTATTTTTGCGACCGTTTGATGATGAGGCTCGTGCCGAAAAAGCCGACGAGGGACGCGCCGATCGCGGCGAACGCCATCACGTAGTTGGTCACGAACATCATCACGATCGCTCCCACGAATTGCACCGCCGCGCCGATCAAGGTGCCGACGCTCTTGTTCATCGTGACCTCGATCAGGTCCACGTCGTTGGTCGCGCGGGAGAGGGTGTCCCCCAGCATCGTGGTGTCGAAGTAGCGGAGCGGCATACGGTTGATCTTTTTCGTCATATCGGTGCGCATTCCCTTGGTGATCTTTTGGGTGACCGTCGCCATGATGAAGCCCTGCGCGTAAGTAAAGAGCATCGACGCACCGTAAAAGATCACGAGGGTCACGCAGATGTCGACCACGCCCGAGACGTCGATGCCCGCCGCGCTGTAGATGCCTTCCAGTATCATATTGGAGAGGGTTTTGACGTAGGTTGGGCTGAGGATCGCCAGTACCGAACCCGCTATCGCGAGGAGCAGCACGATCACGAAAGCGGGCAGGTAGCGCCGCGCATAGCGGAGCAGGGAGACGATCGCCCCTCTCATACTCTTCGGTTTATCCACCATCATATTGCTCATCGGTCCGCGCGGGGGACGCTTGTAGTTTTCTTTCTCGCTCATTTCAGTTCCTCCTCGGACAGTTGCGACTCGGCGATCTCACGGTAGAGGGGCGAGCTCTCGAGGAGCTCGCGGTGCGTGCCGATCGCGGCGACTTTGCCCTCGTCCAGCACGACGATCTTGTCCGCGTCCATGATGGTGCCCACGCGCTGTGCGACGATCAGCAGAGTGGTGCCCTTCGCCTCCCGTTTCAGGGCGGCGCGCACCTCCTTGTCCGTCTTGTAGTCGAGGGCGGAGAAGCTGTCGTCAAAGATCAGTATTTCGGGTCTCTTGTAGAGGGCGCGCGCGATGGACAGCCTTTGGCGTTGTCCGCCGCTGTAGTTCGCGCCGCCGCGCGCGACGAACGCCCGTTCCTGCCCCTCTTTGTCCGCCACGAAGTCGTACGCCGCGGCGACCGACAGGGCGCGCGCGACCCCTTCCTTCTCGTCCGGCAGTCCCTCGGAGCCGTAGGTCACGTTGCTCGTCACGTCTCCCGCGAAGAGGACGGCTTTCTGTGAGACGTAGCCGATCTTTTGTGTCAGCGCGCGGCTGTCGTATTCTTTGACGTTCACCCCGTCCACGTACACCGCGCCCGCCGTCACGTCGTAGAAGCGGGGGATCAGGTTCACGACGGAGGTCTTGCCGCTGCCCGTCGAGCCGATGAAGGCGACGGTCTCCCCTTCCTTCGCCGTGAAGGAAATGTGTTCGAGGATCGCGTTTTCCGCATCGGGATAGGAGAAGGTCACGTTCTCAAAGGTCACTTCGCCCTTGACGCCGGGGAGCCCCTCGGTGCGCTGCCCGCTCTTCACGGAGGGCTCGGTGTCCAGCACTTCCTTGATGCGGCGTGCCGCCACCATTGCGCGCGGGAACATGATGAAGACGAAACTCATCATCATAAAGGACATCACGATCTGCATCGCATAGGCGGAGAAGGTCACCATCTCGCTGTATAAGGTCAGTTTATCCGGCGCCGCCGCGGCGTCGATCAGGTAGACGCCGACCCAATAGATCGCGAGGGTCAGCCCGCTCATGATCGCGGTCATCACGGGATGGATCGCCGCCATCACGCGATGGGCGACGAGGTTGTTTTTCGCGAGGGCGACGTTCGCGTCCTCAAACTTTTTTTGCTGAAACTCTTCCGCGTTGAAGGCACGCACCACCCTGAGTCCAGTCAGATGTTCCCGCATCCTTTCGTTGATGCGGTCGGTCAGAGTCTGTATCTTTTTGAATCTCGGCACCGCGATGAAGAAGACCGCGGCGAGCAGGCAGAACAGCAGCGCCACCGCCACGACCACCGTCGCCGTCCAGCCGCCGTTCTTGGTCGCGATCTTGCTGAGCGCCCACACCGCCATAATGGGGGCTCGCAGGGCGACGTGCAGTCCCGTCGAGACCAGCATCTGCACCTGCGTGATGTCGTTGGTGGAGCGAGTGATGAGGCTGGCGGTCGAGAACCTATTGATCTCCGCCATCGAGAAGCGTTGCACCTGACTGAAGAGTTCGCCGCGCAGTTTGTAAGATAGGTTTGCGCCGATGGTGGCGGCGGCGTACCCGATCCCGAGAGAGCATATCACCGTGCTCGCCGCGAGTGCGAGCATCTTCGCTCCCGCGACCAAGACGGTTTTATTCGTGCCGCCCGCCGTCGTGACGAGCAGCGTGATCTCCTGCATCCTGTCGATGAGTTCCAGCTCCGCCCACACTTGCAGCGCGACGGTCAGCGCGCCGAGTAGGAAAAGGAAGAGTTCCTTTTTACCGAGTTTTCCGATCAATCGTCCCACGTCGTTCCCTCCGTTTTGAGTTAGTTGCATCGTTTTCCGAAGGGCGTTTCCCCTCGGTTCCTCCTCTCGTCCCCCGTAGGGGGTCCTGTCAAAATCATATCGCACCGCCTTCGCGTCTGTCAAGTGCGCACGCGCGCAATTATAAAGTATGCCCAAAATCGCGAAAAAAGTGAGCAGACACGCATAAATGCACATATTCGCATATGAGAAAGCTAGAAGAATGGAGCGGCTTGCGTCCCGCCCACACCCCAACGGAGGGATTGCTCCGGATCCTTCTTGCTCAAGAGATTCGCGCCTTATCTCTTGCCGCTGCCTGCGGGGCGTATACTGATCATTTTAAAATATGAATTAAGTTTCACATTTTTCGAAATAATCGTTTGTTCTTGCGCGGAAAGGTGATATAATAGAGGTATGAAACGGAAATACGGCGTTGGAGGAATGAGTTGCGCGGCGTGCGCCCTCGGCATCGAGCGGAGCGTCTCGCGCATTGAGGGCGTGGAGAGCGTCTCCGTGTCCCTTGCGGGCAGCAGCATGACCGTTTCTTTCGTTCCGCCCGCCACGGAGCAGGCGATCTTCGCCGCCGTGACCTCTCTCGGCTACTCGGTCTATCCCTACGGCGAGACGCACGATGTGACGCCTGAGTCGGCGCGGCTCCTAAGGCGCTTCCTCTTCTCTCTCGGCTTCTTGCTTCCGCTGATGTGGTTTTCCATGGGCGGGATGATCGGGCTCCCACAGCCGCCTCTCGCCCTTTCGCTTTCTTTGCAATTCGTGCTGTCCGCGGCGATCCTCGTCGTGGGAAGGCGTTTCTTTACGAGTGGGGTGCGCGCTCTCGTGCATCGGGTGCCGAATATGGACACTCTGGTTTCGCTCGCCTCCGCTGCCTCCTTCCTCTACAGCGTCGTGCTCTCCGTCCTCTATTTTGCGGGCGGCGCGGCGCCGCATCACGTCTTTTTCGAGTCGGCGGCGATGGTGCCGACCCTCGTGACCCTCGGCAAATTCCTCGAGGAGAAGGGAAAGCACCGCACCGGGCGCGAGATCGAGCGCCTCATCAAGATGCTTCCCACCGACGTCTCCGTCCTGCGTGACGGCAGGGAGGTCGTCCTTCCCGCCGAGGAGGTGCGGGTCGGCGATCTCGTCCTCCTCCGTCAGGGCGACCGCGTCCCCGTGGACGGCGTTGTGACCGAGGGGACCGCCTTCGTCGATACTTCGGCGATCAGCGGCGAATCCATGCCCGTCGAGGTGAGAGCGGGTGATACGGTGATCTCGGGCGGCGTGCTGTCTGCCGGTTATTTGACGATCCGCGCGGAGAAGGTCGGCGCGGAGACCACCTTCTCGCGTGTGCTGGAGATGGTGCGTGACGCTTCCTCTTCCAAGGCGCCCGTGCAGCGCGTCGCGGACAGGATCGCGGGAGTTTTCGTACCCGTCGTCACGGGGATCTCCCTCTTGACTTTCCTGCTGTGGCTCCTTCTTTCCCACGACCTCGACGCCGCCTTCCGTTACGGCATCGGCGTGCTGGTGATCTCCTGCCCCTGCGCCCTCGGGCTCGCGACCCCCGTCGCGGTGATGGCGGCGGCGGGCAAGGGTGCCTCTCTCGGCGTGCTGTACAAGAACGCGGAGAGCATCGAGGTACTGAGCAAGGCGCAGGTCCTCCTCCTCGACAAGACCGCCACGCTGACCGAGGGCAAGCCCGAGGTCCGCGCCTTTTATAACCTTTCCGAATTGCCCGACGAGCGGGTTTTGGCGCTTGCTCGCGCTGCGGAGATCCGCTCCTCGCATCCTCTCGCGACCACCATCGTCTCCTATTGCGGGGAGGGCGATCTCTCGCCCGATTCCTACGAGTACTTGACGGGTCGGGGCGGCGTCGCCGTGATCGAGGGCACCCGCTACTACGTCGGCAACGCTTCGCTCTTGCCTTTCGAGCCCGATCGCTCCGTCGAGGAGCGGGAGAAGGGCGGCACCACCGTCTATTTCGCGGACGAGGCGCGCGTCCTCGCCCTCTTCGTCCTCGCCGATCGTCCCAAGCGCGGCGCGCGGGAGACAATGGCTCTCCTCGCCGCTTCGGGCTATCGTGAGGTGATGTTGACGGGGGACAACGCTCGCGTGGCGGCTTCCGTCGCCGCCGATCTCGGCATTGACGAGGTCCGCGCCGAGACCCTGCCCGAGGACAAGGCGACCGTCGCGAAAGAGTACAAGGATCAGGGCTTCGTCACGGTGATGACGGGCGACGGCATCAACGATTCCCCCGCGCTGAAATGCGCCGACGTCGGTATCGCGATGGGGCAGGGCACCGACGTGGCGATCGACGCCGCGGACGTCGTGCTCCGCTCGGGCGAGATCACCGCGCTCGCCGACGCGCTCCTCCTCGCGAGGAAAGCGTTTCGCGTGATCAAGGGCAACCTCTTTTGGGCGTTCTTCTACAACGTCGTCGCGATCCCCATTGCGGCGGGCGCTTTCGCTTCGTTCGGCGTCTCGTTGACCCCCACGATCTCGGCGGCGGCGATGAGTCTCAGCTCGCTGTTCGTGGTCACGAACGCGCTCAGAATCAACCGCTATCGGCGCGTGTCCGTTGCCTCGGACTGTGCGGCAGTCTGTCCGATCCCTAACGCCGCGGAGCAGGACGCCCTCTCCGTTCAAAATGAGAAAACAAACGATCTTCCCGCCGCAGGTTGCGGGGAAGAGAAGGAGCAGGATATGTGTTTTCATAAGGATCCCGTTATCGTCCTCACCGTTGAGGGTATGATGTGCGAGCATTGTAAGGCGCGCGTGGAGAAAGCGCTCTCCGCCGTTTCGGGCGTGCGAAAGGTCACCGTGGACCTCGCGGCGAAGACCGCCACCGTTCGCGGCACCGCGAGCGCCGACGCGCTGATCGCCGCCGGGACGGATGCGGGGTATACCGCGACATCTTCGCAAGCATAGCGAGCGGTGATAATATCCTTTCGTGAGCGAAGCGAACGGTGACGCCCTTCCGAACGCAGAGAGGGGGAAAGGGAGATCGTCTGCGCGGAGCGTAGCGATGCGGAGAGAGGGTTTTTCTAAAAGCATTATCGAACATTCTCCGTCACTCGGGTCGGTACTCGGTGCAAGCTCCTCGCGCTTCGCTTGAAAATCTCCTCTATCTGTGATACACTTCTCGTATGACAGTTTTACCTGATGGATACGCAGGCAGGATGCGCCGTTTGCTCGGCGAGGACTACGCTCGTTACGAGCGCACTTTTTCCGATCCTCCCGCCCGCGCTTTACGGATCAACACCGCTAAGATTACGGCGGATCGTTTCGACGCGATCTTTCCTTTGCCCACGTCGCCCCTCTCCTACGAGGAGGCGGGGAGGCTCCTCTTGTCTGACGCCAAGGTCGGCGCCGATCCCTTGCACGCGGCGGGGCTCTATTATATGCAGGACCCGGGCGCGATGTCCTCGGTCGCCGCGCTCCCCGAGATACGGGGCAGGGTGCTGGACGTCGCCGCCGCGCCGGGTGGCAAGACCGTCGCCGCCGCTCTTCGCGCACCGGACGCCTTTATCGTCGCGAACGAGGTGAATTTCTCCCGCGCGAAGGTGCTGATGCAGAACGTGGAGCGTCTCGGACTCCGCAACGTGGCGGTGACCTCTCTGACCCCTTCCGACCTCGGCAAATACGCCGCGGGCGCCTTTGACCTCGTGATCGCCGACCTGCCGTGCAGCGGGGAGGGAATGTTCCGCAAGGAACCCGCTGCCCTCGCGGCGTGGAACGACAACATCTGCGCGATGAACGCAGCGCGCCAACGGGAGATCCTGCGCGGGGTCCTGCCCGCGCTCTCCGACGGGGGAATTCTGCTGTATTCCACCTGTACCTATTCTCTCGAAGAGGACGAGGAGATCGTCCGCTATCTGATCGAGCGGGAGGGGATGACCCTGCTGCCTCCGACCGAAGCGGTTCGCGCCGTCACCGCCCCCGGGATCTCTCTCAGCGGTCTCGACCTATCGAACGCACGGCGCTTTTATCCCTTCCTCTCGGCGGGCGAAGGGCAGTTCTTCGCGATCCTTCGCAAGGGCGGCGAGCCGACCCGTTCCACGGCGCGCTCCGTCCCGCCCAAGATCTCGGTGGGGGAGGAACGTCGGATCCGCGCCTTCGCGGAGCGGTATCTGGACGTCGACCTCGGTCTCGTCACGCGGCAGGGCGACGCCTATTACGCCGTCCATCCTCTCGAGCGCACCCTTCCGTTGCGTTATTTGTCCGAAGGGGTCCGCATCGGCGAGTTTTCGGGGGACAACTTTTTGCCCCATCACAACCTCTTTACCGCATTCGGGAGCGCGTTCCGTTCCCGCGTCGACCTCTCCCTGACCGATCCCCGCCTCGCCGAGTATTTGCACGGCGAAGAGATCGCGGCGGACGGCTTGAGGAACGGCTTCGTCTGCGTCACGGTGGAGGGCTATCCCCTCGGCGGCGGCAAATGCGTGGACGGCAGGGTCAAGAACCGTTATCCCAAAGGGCTCAGGAATAATTAGCAACATTTTTTTAATTCTTTAATTCGGAATTCGGAATTGCGGCATCGCGTTGCTCCGCGAGAGTTGAGAGTGGAGAGTGAAGAGTGGAGTTGCGGTGTCACTTCGTTCCGTATCTGGTTGTCATCCCGACCGAAGCGGAGGGATCTGATCAGCTTGCGAGCGAAGGGAGCGTTTGCATCCTTTGAGAGAGCGCAAGGCGCGACCGGAAGGGAGGCTTGATTGCCGCCAAAGACGCCTTTGGCGACGACGCGGGAATGGTGGGTCTTGTCCTTGCGCGAGCAAGGCTTGCATTTTCCTCTCATTCTTCGTCCTTTTTCGACTTTCTTTTTATTTGCGCAAGGGAGTTTTAGGGACTATAATGATGGAAAACCACTCTTTTTCGAGGTGCCTATGAGCAAGGAAAACTCCGAACTGAAGAAGCTCGCCCAATCGGCGAAAAACAGACTGAAGATGGGATACTGGGAGGGTGCTTCCGCCGCGGAGATCGCCCCCACTCGCGCAGAGGGCGGCATCGGCTACGCCGCGGAAGAGGAACTGTACGCCATCGTTCGCGACACCCTCTCCGCTGACGAATGCGTGCTCGATCCGATCGGCAGATTGATCGATTGGGATCGATTCGACAAGATGGAGGGCGCCGAGCGCAGCCGTTACGTTTTGGAACTCTCCAAGATCTACGTCAGACTCAAGGATCGTTATTATCGCGAGAAAAATCGTCGTAGGGACCCGTCTGCGACCTATTGAGCTCTCACCGTCTCCGAGCGCTTTTTTGCATGAAAAATGTAATAGCAAATGCGAAACACGCTCTAATGCGGAATTGCAGACGCCAAAGGCGGGAGCAATGCGAACGAAGTGAGTTATCATTTGAGCGACAGCGAATTATCATACGCCGATAGGCGTCCTTCTAATGCTGAATGCCGAAGGCGTCTTTTCAATTAGGAATTAGGAATGAGGAATTAGGAATTGCGGGTCGCTGCGCTCCGTGAGAGTGGAGTGTGGAGAGTGAAGAGTGGAGTTTAGGGTCACTCCGTTCCGAAAAGTCTTTATTTTATTCTTCTCTATCCAATTATCGTTGCGGAAATAGGTTGCGGAGCGAAAAGCACTTGCAAACGTAGCGCGCAAGGGCATCGCGAACGAGCCTATGAACGCTACGATCAAGCGCGAAGAAAACATCAGTTTTCGAGCGAGGCAAGGCAGTCCCGAGAATCGTTGCATCAGCGACTCGACGGAGTCGCGGCAACAGCGAGGGACAATGCCGCGCAGGGAGAGATACATCATGTTTGCGGAGCAAATACATCATGTCGCCGAAGGCGATACAAAAAAGTGAAGTTACTGCGTAGTGAAGTTTGTGCCATAAGGCACAAGTTGCGGATGGCGAAGTTAGACGAAATATTCGGCGATGTTTC
>JAFSZO010000123.1 GCA_017455605.1 Clostridia bacterium | reverse complement strand
CTTGCAAGCGTAGCGCAAGTGCAACGCGAACGAGCCTATGAACGCTACGATCAAGCGCGAATGAAACGATAGTTTCAGAGCGAGGCAAGGCAGTCCCGAGGATCGCCCGCTCAGCGACTCGACAGAGTCGCGGCAACAGCGAGGGGCAATGCCGCGCAGGGCGAGATACATCATGTCCCACGTAGCAAATACATCATGTCGCCGCAGACGATACGAAAAAAGTGAAGTTGCTCCGCAGTGAAGTACGGCTAACGCCGTGTGAAGTTACTGCGTAGTGAAGTTTGTGCCGGGAGGCACAAGTTGTGGATGCAGGAGTGATATGAAATATTCGGCGATTCTTTGGCACGTTCAATCCCTCCGTATCAATTTTTGTCATTTGCGATTGTTACAAAAACATTGTACCACTTTCCGCGGCTCAGAATGACAATCTTATTATCTGTCATCCCGAGCTTGCCGAGGGATCCCATCCGCTTGCGAGCGATTTATTCTTTCAAAAATAGTGTATGTTTTTACATCCATTTGGTTTAAAATGCGAGCTTTGCTCGAAAAAAATCCGATTAAAAGCGTTTAGGGGTTTGGGGGAATCGCAACCCCCACCTTCTTTTGCTACTTTTCTTCAAAAGAAAAGTAGGAAAGAGACCAAAGCGCGTGAGGAGCCTGCTCCGAGCGATCGCAACCCCCGCCTTCACGGGGTCCCCGATAAATCGAAGATTTCTTGGGGTGTATCGTTGCAACTTTTCTCTCAAGAAAAGTTGAGCCTCCTTGGTTTTGATGCAATGCCTTATCGCCGGGGGCAAAGAGGGCGCCTATTTCGGCCAGACGAAATGCGACTTCATCATTTCCCCGTTATCCACGAGGACGTCCTCTCCCGTCATGCTCTTGTTGACCGCGGCGAGGAAGTACGTCCATTCCGCGATCTCTTCGGGGGTCGCCCACTTCCCGAGCAGGCTCTCGCCGATCGCCTCTTTCCTGAGGACGGGGTCGCGGAGGACGGGGTCGTTGGATGCTGTCAGCACGCCGCCGGGCGAGAGGCTGTTTGCCGTCGCGCCGTAGGGGGCGAGGCGCAGGGCGACGTTCTTGGTGTAGGTCACCACCCCTCCCTTGCTCGCCGCGTAGAGGGCGAATTCCGAGCCGTTCCGCGCGCTCGCCGAGGCGATGTTTACGACGGCGCGGATCGCGGGGTTGAAGGCGTACTTCTCCACCACGCGCACCACCCCTTTGAGGTTGACTTCTATCGCGTCTTCGCCCGCCGACTGCACGCCTGCCGCCGTCACGAGGTAGGCGACGTCCGCGATCTCGGGGAGGTCGTCGAGGACGCTCGTTTGCTGATGCGTGTAATGCGGGTCCGCGATCCGCGCCGCCGCGAGGTCGATGCCGACCACGTCACATCCTGCCGCGAGGAACCTCCGCGCGATCGCCTCACCGATGCCGCCCGATGCGCCCGTCACGAGTGCTTTCATACCGTTCCCTCCTTTCTCTCTGCTAAGTAGTCGAGATACCCCTTGCCCACCTCTTCCTTTTCCATTCGCTTCACCGCGCGATAGCCGACGGGGGAGAGCACGATCTCGAAGAGCAGTTCCGCCACCGCGCCCGTCGCCGCGCAGGTCACGCATTGGAGCGGGGTCCAACCGAAGAAATGATAGCTGACGATGAAGGCGAAGAGGATGTTATCGAGAAACTGCGCGATGATCGTCGAGGCGTAACAGCTGACCGAAAAGGCGAGAAAGCCCTTGTCTTTCAGCAGTTTGCCGAAGGTCATATTCAGGAAATTGTTCAGCAAGGCGGATGCGAGGAAGGCGACGGAGCTCCCGAGGATCACGAACCAAGAGGAGCGGATCGTGCCGTCGAGGGCGACGTTGATGACAGCCTCCGACCCCTCCACGAAGCTCTGCGACCACAGTCCGGGGATATAGGACGCCGCGATGAAGAATGCGGAGAAGAAGAGGTTCACGACGAGCGCGAAGACGGACAGGATGTTCGCCGCGCGCACGCCGAAGCGCTTGGTCGTCACGTCCATCAGCAGGAAGACGAGCCAAGAGAAGAGGATGCCGCAGTCCAGCGCGAGCCAGTCGGTCCCCGTGTCTATGCTCTTATTCGCCAGTAGGTTCATCGCGACCACGGACACCGCGAAGAGGGCGGTGATGACGGAAGGAACGCTTCGGAGCAGCAGTTTGATCTCGGTAAAAAGGGTTTTGATCTTCGTCACGTTCGTGACCTCCTTGTTTTTTATTCGAGATGGTTAAGCAAGGAACATCTCTATCGCCCTCGACGAGGGCGTTTATATTCTTATTGTATCACGCCCCGCCGCGAATGTCCAACGTTTCATCAATTAGGAATTATGAATTAGGAATTGCGGATGGCGAAAGTGATACGAAATATTCGGCGATGTTTCGGCACGCTCGTTTCACTCACGGCTCAACATGACAATATAATTTGTCATCCCGACCGTAGCGGAGGGATCGCCGCATATTTAATGCGGAATGCGGAATGCGGAATGCGGAATAAAGGGTCACTCCGTTCCGAATCATCCTCTATCCCATCCAAATTATCGTAGCGGAAATGGGCTGCGGAGCGAAAAGCACTTGCAAACGTAGCGCGCAAGTGCATCGCGAACGAGCCTATGAACGCTACGATAAAACGCGAATGAAACGATAGTTTCAGAGCGAGGCAAGGCAGTCCCGAGGAACGTTGCATCAGCGACTCATAAGAGTCGCGGCAACAGCGAGGGACAATGCCGCGCAGGGAGCGGAAATGGGCTGCGGAGCGAAAAGCACTTGCAAACGTAGCGCGCAAGTGCATCGCGAACGAGCCTATGAACGCTACGATAAAACGCGAACGAAACGATTAG
>JAFSZO010000122.1 GCA_017455605.1 Clostridia bacterium | reverse complement strand
GGTAGCCGTACTTCACTGCGAAGCAACTTCACCTTCATCTCTCCATCCGCAACTTGTGCCTCATGGCACAAACTTCACTACGCAGTAACTTCACACGGCGGTAGCCGTACTTCACTGCGAAGCAACTTCACTTTTTTGTATCGCCTTCGGCGACATGATGTATTTGCTTCGCAAACATGATGTATCTCGCTTCGCTCGACATTGCTCCCGCCTACGTCGTCCGCAATTCCGCATTCCGCATTCCTAATTCCGCATTTACTATGCGTCTCGCGTTCCGCGATCCCGATAGCTTCTCCCTCTTCCGTCCATACTATATACGTCGCGCACGCCGCCGCGCACCCGCTTGACAACGCGAGCGCGCTATGCTATACTCTCTGTGATCCGCCGACGAGAACCGTGACAGGCGGAGATACATAAGAGGTAATAATGCAAAAAAAGTATTACGAGGAAACGAGCGGCAAGGAAAAGTTTCGCCGTTCGATAAACACCTTGATCTCGATCGTGAACAGGAACGTCCGCAACCAGTATCGCAATTCGGTGCTGGGCATCGTTTGGACCGTCCTGAATCCGCTGCTGAATATGATCGTGATCGCGCTGGTCTTCTCCATGATCTTCAATCGCAATCAGATGGACGGGCTGTTTTATCCCGTCTATATCCTCTCGGGTAACATCGTCTTCGGACTGATGAGGAACGCGACCTCCAACGCTCTCCCCTGTATGGTCAACAACTACGACCTCTTGTCCAAGACCCGTCTCGTGCACGAGATCTTCCCGATCTCCAACGTACTGTCCGCGGTCGTGAATTTCTTTTTCTCGATGCTCGCGCTCTTCGTCGTGATGCTCTTTTTCCTGAACAAACCGGGCGTCGGATTCCACTTCACGTTGCTGCTGACCGTCGTGCCCTTCCTGCCGATGCTGATGCTCTTCTCTGCCGGCATCGCCTTTATCCTCGCAACGATCTACATCCGATTCCGCGACATTCAGCACATCTACTCCGTCGTCCTGACCCTGTGGATGTATCTGACCCCTCTCTTCTACTCGCTCGAGATGATACAGGGGCACAAGACCGCGACCACCATCCTGAAACTCAACCCGATGTATCACTACGTCATCTACTTCCGCACCATACTGATGGGCTCCGTTCCCTCCCTCGCAGAGCACGGCATCTTGCTCGCTTGGGGCGCGGGGACTTGTCTCATCGGCTTTTTGTTTTTCCACTTCTCGAAAAAGAAGTTCCTGCTGTATATTTAAGGAGGGCGTTATGGACGAAGTCAAGAACGAAACTCCGACAACCGAACGCAACGTCGACACCCTCGTGGAAGTCAACGACGTCTCCATGCGCTTCCGCATGCCGACCCAAAAGATCGACAACGTGAAGGAATTCTTCATCAAGCTCGTAAAGAGGCAACTCAAATACAAGGACTTTTGGGTGCTGAAACATATCTCCTTCCACGTCAACCGCGGCGAAAGCGTCGGCATCCTCGGCAGGAACGGCGCGGGCAAGAGCACCCTTCTGAAGCTGATCTCGGGCATCATCGACCCGACCGAAGGCAGCATCCACGTGCGCGGCAGCATCGTCCCGCTCCTGAAACTCGGCGCAGGCTTCGACGGCAACGCCACGGGCAGAGAAAACGTCTTTTTGAACGGAGCGATGCTCGGCTTCAGTAAGAAAGAGATGCAAGCGAAATACGACAGCATCGTGAAGTTCGCCGAGCTGGAGGACTTTATGGAGATGCCGCTCAAGAACTATTCCGCGGGTATGATCGCCCGCCTCGGGTTCTCGATCGCGGTGGACGTCAAGCCCGACCTCTTGATCGTGGACGAAGTGCTCGGCGTCGGCGACGCCGCCTTCCGCGACAAATGCGCGAAAAAGATCGAGGAGCTGCAAGCCTCCGGCACCACCCTGCTCCTCGTCTCCCACTCCGCCTCGCAGGTGCAACAACTGTGTAAGAGCGCGCTGTGGATCAAAGAGGGAAACCTCGTCATGTACGACGACGCGGATAAGGTGAGCACCGCCTACGCGAACGATTGCAAAAATAACCCTTAAAAGGAGGACGAAACCATGAAAGTGACAAAAGCGGTTATTCCCGCGGCAGGATACGGCACTCGCTTCCTGCCCTCCACCAAAGCGATCCCCAAAGAGATGATGACCATCGTGGACAAGCCCACCCTGCACTACATCGTGGAGGAAGCGGTGCTGTCCGGCGCAAAAGAGATCATGATCATCGTCAGCGAAGGCAAAGAGGCGATCCCCGCCTACTTCTCGCCCAGTCCCCGCTACGACAAGCTGAAAAAGCCCGCGCTCGACGAGCTGAACGACCTCCTCAAGAAGGTCAAAGTCCACTACGTCGAGCAAAAGAAGCTGGACGGCAACGGCAGCGCCATCCTGCTGGCGGAGGAATTCGCGGCGGGAGAGCCCGTCAGCGTCCTCTTCGGCGACGACATCATCTACAACCCCGGGGACCCCGTGACCGCACAGCTGATCCGCGCCTTTGAGCGGACGGGCGGCAAGACCATCGTGGGATGTCAACGCCGCGAACCCATCGAGGCGATCAAATACGGCGTGATCGACTACAAGACGATGGACGACGGACTCGCAAAGATCGAGACCATCGTGGAGAAACCTCCGATCGACGAGCTGCCCTCCGACCTTTGCTCGCTGGGCAGGTTCGTGATCCCCTTCTCCATGTTCGAAGAGTTGCATAACACCCCCTACGACCGCGGCGAGATCATCCTCGCGAATGCGATCCGCACTTTGGGCAAGAAGGAAGGCGCTTACGCCTACGAATTCAAGGGCACGCGCTACGACATCGGCGACAAGTTCGGCTTCCTGCAAGCGAACGTCGAGTACGCTCTGCGCTCCCCCTTCGGCGACAAAGTCAAAGAGTATCTCAAAGACCTCGCGAAAACCCTTTGATGGAACAAGATCGCCGCCTCTTCTCCCTGATCCTCCCTTCGGATGATCTGCCCCAAGAGAAGACCATGTATTATAGGATCAGGAAAGGAACGACTCGTTCGGACGGGCAGGCGCTCCTTTTCCCTGCGGGAAGCACGCTCTCCTTCGACTGCTATTACAACGTCTTGGACTACGCGACTTATCGCGAGACCTGTGACCTCGACCTCGTGGAGTATCATCTCTCGGTGCGGGGCAACGTGACGGTCTCTCTGTTTTTATCCCGCTTTACCGATCGAGAAGAAACCTATGAGGACGTCCTCCTTTCCGAGACGACGATCCGCGCCGTCGAGGCGACCGAGGTACGCATTCCGCTTTCCCTCTCTTCGCTCGAAGGGAGAGGGGTCGTCTATCCCGTGATCACGGCGCTCTCCGACGCCTCCTTTCTCGGCGGATACATAGAGGCTGCGACCGACCCTCGCCAAAGGATAAAGATCGGCATCGCGATCACCACCTTTAAGCGGGAACCTTTCGTAAAGCGCAACGTTTCCGTCCTCGTGCGAGACCTGCCTGCGGAGCGCTTCGGCGTCTTCGTGACGGACAACGGCAACACCCTCTCCCCCGCGGACATCCCCGGGGCGCGCCTGATCCCCAACAAGAATCTCGGCGGCTCGGGAGGCTTCACGCGAGGTATTATGGAAGTGAGCGCGAGCGAAGGCTACACCCACATCCTACTGACGGACGACGACATCACTTTCGAGAGCGAGGTATTCCGTCGGACGGCGGCTCTCCTCTCCTACGCGACCGATCCCGACAACGTCGTCGTCGGCGCGTCGATGCTCGTCCTCGACAAACCCTATCTGCAATACGAATTCGGCTCGCATTGGAACGGCAGATTCGTGGTCCCACGCAACGGAGGGGAGGACGAGAGGATCAAACTCTCCCTGCTCCGAAACGCCGACCCCGACCGCCCCGCCGAGTACACCGCTTGGTGGTTCAACTGTTTCTCGGTCTCTCTGCCCGAGCGGATCGGGCTGCCTTTCCCCTTCTTCATCAAGATCGACGACGTGGAGTACTGCTACCGCGCCGCGGGCGTTCGCTTCGTACTGATGAACGGCGTCGGCGTGCTGCACGAAGCCTTCGGCAACAAGTACAGCGCCGTGCTGGAGTACTACGCAAAGCGTAACGAGCTCATCTTCAACGCGCTCTATCCCGAAAAGGGCGGGCTCCTCTCCTCGATGCTGATCCTCTGCCGCGCCGTGGCGAAGGCGCTGGTCTTCCAACGCTATTTCGTGCTCGACCTCGTCTACAAAGCGTTCGACGACTTCCTCGCGGGGCCCGAAGCATTCGCCCGCGTCGATCAGGAAAAGTTACACGCAGAGCTCCGCTCTCTCGGCGAGAAGTACCTGACGCGCGAGGAACTCACCGCGCAGGGCTACGACTGTGACCGTCCCGCCCCCCTGCCGCAGACCAACGCCTGCAAACTCAGAAAAGTGCTCACCCTGAACGGCTACCTGCTCCCCGCAAAGTGCGAGGATTACCGTCTCGCGGACATCACCAAAGAGAAGGTCTATTTCTACTATCGCGCGCGTCACGTGCTACAATATAATCCCCTCACCGAGAAAGGGTTCGTGACGACCCAAAAGCGCGGCTACCTATTCCGCGCGGGATTCCGCCTCGTCGGGTATTTCTTCAAGATGCTTTTCAAGTATCGCAAAGTGGCGCGAGCGTATCGTGCGGCGCTACCCGAGATCATATCACTAAACGCGTGGCGAAAGCGCCTCAGCCTTTAAGTTCGGCGGCGCTTAAGGGCGCATCTGCTTTGTTTCTGCCTTCGCGTTAGCGAAATCACGTACAAGGAGTACGCTCATTCGCTCCCGCTCGTCGAGCCTCGCATCTGCAACCCTTCTACGCAGCCGAATTTTTGTACTAGGATAGAGCATATCTCTCGGAGCACCGCGACCCGCAACTCAACTTTTCACTCTCCACACTCCACTCTCACGGAGCACTCGTCTCTGCACCACTCTCCGCCCTCGCAAATGTATCATAAAAAACCGACTCATCGCCGCCTGCGCGGCATTGTCCCTCGCTGTTGCCGCGGCTCTTATGAGTCGCTAATGCAACGACCATCGGGACTGCCTTGCCTCGCTCCGAAACTAATCGTTTCGTTCGCGCTTGATCGTAGCGTTCATAGGCTCGTTCGCGTTGCACTTGCGCGCTACGTTTGCAAATGCTTTTCCGCAGCCCATCTCCGCTACCTGCGCGCGAGTTGGGACTCATTGTCGCCGAAACGCTCTATAAAGCATTTCTTATGCGACGGTTTTCGTCCCC
>JAFSZO010000121.1 GCA_017455605.1 Clostridia bacterium | reverse complement strand
GTCTGTTCTTCGGACTACAATAACGGTATGTACGAATTGATGAAGTCGCTTCGCGTCGGCGTAAATGCACTTTTCTGCGGACACGATCACGTCAATGATTCCGTCCTGTTCGAAGCGGCGGGAGAGGGCGAAACGCCGATCTACCTCGCCTACGGCGTCTGCAGCGGCTATGCGACTTATAACCTCTACAAGTCTAATAAGACCGACGATCCGAACCGCCTGTTAAAGGGCTACTCCGTCATTAAGGTGCACGGAGATTGTACGTTCGACTACAGCGGCGTGAGCTACGACTGCGACTATGAGGTCACGCCTTACGTCGATCATTCGGTCCCTGTGGATCCCCAATGACCTTTTTGTGGAACGGTGCGGGCGGTGACGCCCGCACTTTTTCTTATATCATTCGTAGGGACTTTTAGGGACTATTCAGATCCCGATCTTCCCCTTGACACGTCCCAAGACGTAGTTGTCCTCGTCGCGTTTTCGCAGGGCGATGACGGGGTGGTCCTTCTCTTGATAACGGTAGTCCTCTCCGAGCTCTTTTACGTGTTTTTCGATGACTTCGTGGCTGGCGACGCCCGTTGCGCTGCCGTTGACTCTCTTTTGGTACTCGAAGAAGTCGAAGGTGTCCGGTAGGGCGTCGATCTTTGCGAAGTCTTCGCGCATCCCCGTTTCGGTCACCGTGTTTTTGAGCACGTCGCGCACGTATTCCTTTTGCGGACCGAGAACGAGCAGTTCGGGGAACGCCCCATTCGGGATGACCTCTCGGCGGTCGGTCCCGTCGTATTTTTCGAGGAGTCCCGCCGCGTAATGCAGATGGGCGACTTCCTGTTCAAAGAGTTCCTCCCATACTGCCTTGATCTTCGGGTCGCTTTCGCTCTCGGCGCAACTGTAGTACAGATAGCACTCGGTGTATTCGTGCATCAGCAGTTTTTCGAGAGGGGTGCAGGTCGGATCGATCAAACTGCCGTATTGGCTGACGTGTTGTTCCTCGATCATGCCGATCTCCTGATACAGCCTGCGGCCGAGATCGGATTTATAAAATCCGCATTGGTTCATATAGTAGTTCATGGTCTGTTGCTCTGCGGCGGTGATGATGTTGACCTGCAGTTTCGTGAGCAGGTCGTCTTTGGCGCCGATCGGCCTCTTGACGTCGTCGAAAGGATGACGGTGTTCGCTGATGGTCGGACGCCCGGGCATGATTTCCGCGTATTTCCCCACGAGATCCTCCGCTTTTTCGCCCGATTCCATATTCATCAGGTCGGCATAGCGATACAGATGGTCGAAATCCTCGAGCAGGGCGAAGTCCAGACAATGCTTGACGTAGGCGTTCTTTTCCCTTTTCGCCATCGTTGCGGTCAGATCGACGGCGAGCTGTTCGTAGGCGATGGTATTCTCGAGCACGCTCTCGGAGATGGGCTTCAAACAGGCGATGCGCTTTTGTTGCATCTGTTCGCTCCGACGCAGTACGGCAAGGTCGCGTCTGAGGTCGCCGCGCGCCTCGTTGCGCATTGCGTTGTGACCGAATCCGACCTGCTCGAATTCCGCTCCGTTCATCAAGATGACGCGCAGTTTCGTGTACGGATCGACTGTTTGCTTGTCGTAGCTGTATCCGTAGAGATCCTTGCGTTCGGTAAAGCAACGGTCGAGTGATATGGGTTTCATTTCAAAAGGGTTTATGTTCATTCTGTTACCTCCGCTCGGAGTATACCCGTATCGAGGTGGGATTAAACGAGTCTGATCTCGCCTTTTCCCCGATCGGGAGGAGTTTGCGTGCGAAAATCTTTGACTTTTCTCCGCAACCGCTATATTATTAAAAATAATAGTTATATAACGCGCGCCCTACTGCGCGCGGGAAAGGACGGTTTATGAAGGACTATTCACCGAAAGAGATCGAGGCAAAGTGGCAAAAAATTTGGGAAGAAAAAGGTCTGTTCAAGGCAAAGGATTTCAGTGACAAGCCGAAGTTTTACGGTTTGATCGAGTTTCCTTATCCTTCGGGCGCCGGACTGCACGTCGGGCATATCCGCGCCTTTACCTCGATGGAGGTCATCTCTCGCAAGAAGAGGCTGGAAGGATACAACGTCCTCTTTCCGATCGGCTGGGACGCATTCGGGCTCCCGACCGAGAACTATGCGATGAAGACGAACAAGCACCCGCGCAAGGTCACGGACGACAACATCAAGACCTTCGTTTCTCAGCTCAAGCGTGTCGGATATTCTTTCGATTGGGACAGGACGGTGGATACGACCGATCCCTCTTACTACAAGTGGACGCAATGGATCTTCCTGCAACTTTTCAAAAGAGGGCTTGCCTATCGCAGCAATACTTACGTCAACTTTTGCGAGAATTGTAAGGTCGTTTTGTCCAATGAAGAGTCGCAGGGCGGCGTGTGCGATCGTTGCGGTTCGCCCGTTATCCAGAAGCAGAAGGACGTTTGGTTCCTGAAGATCCGCGACTATGCCGACAAGCTGCTTGACGGGCTCGAAGGCTTGGATTTCCTTCCTCGCGTCAAGACCGAGCAGGAGAATTGGATCGGCAGGAGCTACGGTGCCGAGATCGATTTCCCCGTGACGACGGGTGGCAAACTGCGCGTATTCACGACCCGCGCCGATACGATCTTCGGCGTGACCTTTATGTGCATCGCGCCCGAGCATCCTTTGATCGAGGAGAATCTTTCGTCGATCAAGAATATGGACGAGGTGGAGGCGTATCGCGAAGCGGCGCGCCGCAAGAACGAGTTTGAGCGCGTCCAACTCCAAAAGGACAAGACCGGCGTGATGCTGGACGGCGTCAAGGCGATCAATCCGTTGACGGGCAAGGAAGTGCCGATCTTCGTCGCGGACTATGTGATGATGGGCTACGGTACCGGCGCGATCATGGCGGTTCCCGCGCACGATACGCGCGACTACGATTTCGCGAAGAAGTACGGGCTTCCGATCATTCAGGTCATTGACGGAGAGGTCGATCTCGACAAGAGCGCCTATACCGACATCTACAGCGGTACGATGATCAACAGCGACTTCCTGAACGGGCTGCCCGTCAAGGAGGCGATCGCAAAGATGATCGACTACATCGAGGAGAAGGGCGTCGGCGTCCGCAAGGTCAACTATAACATGAAAGACTGGGCTTTCAACCGTCAAAGATATTGGGGAGAACCTATCCCCATCGTGTATTGCGACAAGTGCGGTATGGTGCCCGTTCCCGAGGAGGAGCTCCCCCTGCGCTTGCCCGATCTCGAGGAGTACAAACCCACCGATACGGGCGAATCGCCCTTGTCCAAGGTCACGGATTGGGTGAATTGCAAGTGCCCGCAGTGTGGCGGAGCGGCGCGTCGCGAGACGGATACGATGCCTCAATGGGCAGGATCCTCTTGGTACTTCCTGCGCTATATCGACCCGCACAACGAGAACGCTCTCGCCGATCCCGACAAGCTCAAATATTGGGGCCCCGTGGATTGGTATAACGGCGGAATGGAGCACGTCACCCGTCACTTGATCTATTCGAGGTTTTGGAATCGTTTCCTGTACGATATCGGCGCGGTGCCGTTTGCCGAGCCGTATAAGAGACGCACGGCGCAGGGTCTGCTGCTCGGCAGTGACGGCAACAAGATGAGCAAGAGCCTCGGCAACGTCGTGAACCCCAACGACTGCATCGAGAAATACGGCAGCGACGTCTTGCGTACCTACGTGATGTTCATCGGCGACTACGAGCGTCCCGCTCCTTGGTCGGACAACAGCATCGTCGGTTGCAAGAGGTTTATCGAGAGGGTGTGGCGTTTGCCCGAGATCATGAACGACGAGGCAGGTTACAGCAAAAAGCACACCGCCAGCGTCCACAAAATGATCAAGAAGGTCTCCTCGGACTACGAGTCCACGGGCTTCAATACCGCGATCGCCGCGATGATGAGCTTCACCAACGAAGTCTACGGTGACGGCTACATCACCAAGGCGGAGCTTGAGACCCTGCTGAAATTGCTTTATCCCGTCGCTCCTCACGTGACGGAGGAGATCAACGAAGCGATCGGGAACGAGACCTTGATCGCCGAGAGTTCTTGGCCGACCTACGACGAGAAGATGTTGCTCGAGGACGAAGTATCGATCCCCGTGCAGATCCTCGGCAAGCTCAAAGGCGTCGTTAAGGCGCCTCGCACCGCCACGCAGGCAGAGGTGGAGAGCCTCGTTCACGGCGGTGATCTCGAATCGTATTTTGCGGGGAAGACCATCGTGAAGGTCATTTACGTTCCCGGCAAGATCATCAACTTTATCGTAAAATAATGGCGGAGCTTCGCGACAAGTTGGACGCGATCCTCGCCCCTTTCCGACCCTTGAACGTCGGAGAGGGGCACGCCGCCGTGCGTACCGTTAAGAACGTTCAGACCAACGCGAAGCCCAATCCGTTAAAGCTCTTCGTGGCGGAGGGCTTTTGGCTCGCAACGCTCGCGTTGAACGACGGGCTCGAGTTCGAGACTCTCCTCGTCGCGCCCGAATGCGTCTATACGAACGAGTGCGTCTCTCTCGTCGAGAGGGCGCTCCCCGTCGCAAAAGAGGTCTACACGGTCAGCGAAAAGGTGTTTCGCAAGATCGCGGAGAAGGACAAACCGGACGGCGTCATCGCGATCTGTCGAATGAAGGAGTGGGCTCTGAAGGACCTCTCGTTCGACGATAAGGCGGTCGTGCTGATCTTGGACGGAGTGGAGATCCCCGGCAATATGGGCACGCTCGTGCGCGTCGCGGACGGTGCGGGTGCGGATGCCGTCTTTATCGTCAATCGCAAGGCGCGTTTGACCCATCCGAAATTCATCCACAGCACAATGGGTGCGGCGTTCCACGTCCCGATCGTGGAGTTTGAGAGCGTCGACTCTTGTTTCGACTACCTGAAGAGCAAGCGTTTCACCGTCTACCTCGCGGACAGCCGCGCGGAGAAAATGTATTACGAGTTGCCTTTCGGCAATCGCGTCGCTTTCGTGATGGGGAGCGAGCGCTACGGCATCAGCCGTGTTTGGTACGACAAAGAGGTGGATCTCGTCGCGATCCCGATGCTCGGGAAATGTGATTCCTTAAACGTCGGCGTCGCCGGGACCGTACTATTGTACGAGGCATGCGTCAAGAATAAACTCGGAGGTCGCCCGTGAAACCGCGCGCGTTGTGTCTGCAGGGTGGCGGAGCAAAGGGCGCTTTTCAGGCGGGCGCGCTCAAGGCGCTCTTTGAGCGAGGGTATCGCTTCGATTGCGCCGTCGGTGCGTCTGTCGGTTCACTCAACGCCGCGATGGTCTGTCTCGGCAAGGTGGACGAGCTCTATCGCGTTTGGGAGGAGCTTGATTTCTCGGACGTGTTGCCGATCGACCGCAAAACCGACGGCGGACTTTCCCTCCGTTCCATTGCTTCCGCCGCGCTCGGCGCCATCCGTTCTGCGGGAGTCGACACTTCGCGCATCCGTTCCATCCTCGAGAGATACGTGGACGAAGACGCCATTCGCGCCTCCGACGTTCGCTTCGGATTGGTCACGGTCAAGGAGGAGGGGAAGGTGCATACGCTGTGCAAGTACTTCATCGAGGATATTCCGAAAGGGAGACTCATCGACTATATGATGGCGAGTGCCGCGCTCCCCTTTTTCAAGAGGGTGGAGATCGACGGCGTTCGTTATTTGGACGGCGGCATGATGGACAACCTGCCCATCGAGATGCTCGCCACGGCAGGATATCGACGTATTACGGCGATCCGTCTCGGCGGGGACATTCGATACGCGACTTCGAAACCGTTGGACGTGGAGTACTTCGATCCGTCCGAAAGCGCGGGACATACGATCAATTTTTCCAACGTCGCCATCTCACGCAGTCTGCAACTCGGGTATTACGATACCTTGCGTAAACTGGACGGATTGCTCGGTAAAAAATACTACGTAAGACCCTTCACGATGCGGCGGATCCGCGGCATTTTAAAAGAGAGAAAGGATCGGCTTTGCGAAGTCTTGGAAGGCAAGGGGGCGCGTTTCGGGCGCACTATGCGCAAGCGTATGGCGCTTCTGACCTATCTGCTGTCGGGATATCTCGGCGTAAAAGGCGAGGCGACGGACGTGTGGACCGCCTTTGCCGAATTCCTCGCCAAGGAGAGCGGTGCGGATCGTTGGCGCGTTTACGACGTGGAGGAATTGCTCTCCTTCGCAGGCGGAATACCCGCAGAGGAGCAGGATGACAAACGAGAGGAAGGCGTGCGCGAGGTTTTGCGCGTCGCTCGCACCCTCTTTAAGGAGAATTGATTATGGACGAAGAAAAGTCGATAAAAGCGCAAGGGATCGAGGATGAGGCGGCCTCTCTTCCCGTTGAAGAGGGTATTTCCTCGAACGAGGAACCCGTGCGGAAGAGCAAGAAAGAACTCGTGATCGAGAAAGTTAAGTTTTTCTCGAAACGGTGGTTCATCGACGCCTTTTCGGGTATGGCGCAAGGTCTGTTCTGCACCTTGATCGCCGGTACGATCCTCGCGCAGATCGCCTCTTGGTGCGGCGACAATGCCTTCGCTTCTGCCTTGAAAGCGATCGCGAACGTCGCCAAGTCTCTGATGGGCGCGGGCATCGGCGTGGGGATCGCTTCCAAGCTGAAGGGGAGCCCCCTCGTCGTCTTCACGGCGGCGGTCACGGGGATGCTCGGTGCCTTTGCCGCCAATCTCGTGAATTTATTGACGCAGGGTACGGCGTTCGTCTTCACGCTGGGTGCTCCCGGGAATCCGATCGGCGCCTACGTGCTCGCTCTCTTCACGGTGGAGATCGCGCTCCTTTATGCGGGCAAGACCAAACTCGACATCGTACTCGTCCCGCTCGGCATGATGATACTCGTGCTCGGCGGGATCTTCCTTGCGTATCCTTTTATCAAACTCATTGAATTGCTCGGCAAGGGCATTGCTCTCGCGATCGAAGCAGGGGCGGCGGTCAAGATCATCGTCGGCGTCTTCGTCGCGATCGTGATGGGCGTATTGCTCACGATGCCCACCTCTTCCGCGGCGATCTGGATCGCGATTACGGCGGCTGTCTCTTCGGAATATGCGGACGCGCTCTCCATCGCGGGCGGCGCGGCGGTCGCAGGTTGTGCGGCGCATATGATCGGGTTTGCCGTCGCGTCTTTCCGTGAGAACGGCGTCAGTGGTTTGATCTCGCAGGGGATCGGGACGAGTATGTTGCAGATCCCTAACATCATGAGAAAACCCGCCATCCTGCTCCCCGAGATCGCCGCAAGCGCGGTGTCGGGATTGGTCGCCGTCCTTCTCGATCTGCGGTGTAACGCCGCGGGCGGCGGCATGGGAACGAGCGGACTCGTCGGTGTGTTCGGGACGATAGAGGCGTCGCAGACGGCAGGGCTCGCGGGATGGCGGATCGCCCTCGGCGTGATCCTTTGTCTCTTCGTGATCCCCGCCGCAGTATCGTTCTGCCTCTCCGAGCTGCTGCGTAAAAAGAACATCATCGCGTTCGGAGACCAAAAACTCGATGCATAGGAGTGTATTATTATGAAACGTTCTGAGATTGATTCAAAGTATAAATGGAATCTGGATAGTATCATAAAAGGCTCGGAATGGGAGTCGGCTTTCACCGCGCTCTTCTCCGAAAAGGATGCCGTCGCGAAGTACCGCGGAAAACTCGGGGAAAAGGGCGCGCTCCTTGCCTGTATGCGGGAGGAGACCGACCTCTCGATCCGTCTCGAAAACCTCTACGTTTATGCGAAGATGAAACAGGATGAGGATACGGCGCTCGCCTCGTCGCAGAGCATGGTGGGGCGAGTCCGTTCCCTTGCCTCGGAGATCTCCGCTGCTTCGAGTTTTATCAGCCCCGAGATCATCTCGTCCTATACGGAGGAGGAATTGCTTGCGTTGTCTCGCGATCCTCTCTTTGCCGATTATTCTTACTCCTTGACCGAGCTTGCCCGCAACCGCAAGCGTTACCTTTCGAGCGGAGAGGAAGCCTTGCTCGCTCGTGTCTCCAAGCTGGCGGAAGGGTATCAAAATGCTTTCACGATGTTCGATAACGCCGACGTCCGTTTCGAGAAGGTCAGAGATGAAAAAGGCAAGCGGATCGCCTTGACGCACGGCGTCTACGGCGAGTTGATGATGAGCGGGGATCGGCGGGTCCGTCGCGATGCGTATCGCAGTATGTTCCGCGCCTACAAGGATATGATCAATACCATCGGCGCGATCTACCTCGGTAATATCGAAAAGGATGAATTCTTCTCGACCGTGCGCGGTTATTCCAGCGCGCTCGAGCGCAGTATGGATGGAGAAAACGTCGACGTCAAGGCGTACGAGAACCTCGTGACGAGCGTCAACGACGGCATTCCCGCGTTGCACAAATACCTTTCCGTTCGCAAAAAGATGCTCGGTCTCCCGCGTTTGGCGATGTACGATCTGCACGTTCCGATCGTTTCGGGCGCGGATCTCAAATTGCCTTACGAGGAAGCGTACGACCTCGTGATCGAGGCGTTGTCCTGTCTCGGAGAGGAGTACGTTTCGTTGCTGAAGAAGGCGAGGACGGAGGGCTGGATCGACGTGTATGAGACGGAGAACAAGCGGAGCGGCGCCTATTCTTGGGGTACGTATACTTCGCATCCCTACGTTCTCCTGAATTACAAGCCCACCACCCACGACGTTTTCACCATCGCGCATGAGCTCGGACACGCGATGCATTCCTATAAATCCGACGCCTCCCAGCCCTATCCCAAGGCGGGCTATGAGATCTTTGTGGCGGAGATCGCGTCTACCGTCAACGAAATGCTTCTGTACCGCTATTTGTTGAAGGAAGGCAAAGCGGATCGCCGCTATTTGCTCTCGTATCTTGCGGATATGTTCCGCACCACCTTTTTCCGTCAGACGATGTTTGCGGAGTTTGAGCTTTACGCCCACGAGCGCGTGGAAAAAGAGGGCACCGTCACGCCGGAGACTCTCTGCGAGATCTATAAGGGACTCAACGAAAAGTACTACGGCGCCGAGGCGACCGACGAGCTCATCGCTTACGAATGGGCGCGCATCCCGCATTTCTACACTTCCTTTTACGTTTACAAGTACGCGACGGGCATCGTTTCCGCCGCGGCGATCTCCGACGCGATCTTCAAAGGAGAGAAGGGCGCGCTCGAAGGCTATATGCGCTTCCTCTCTCTCGGTGGGAGCAAGCCTCCTCTCGATATCCTATCCGAGGCGGGGGTGGATCTCCGTACGACGGAGCCGTTCGAGAGGGCGATGGCGCTCTTTTCCGAGGCGGTGGAGGAGTTGTCACGCTTATGAGAAAGGCGAAGGCGCTCGTTATCCTGCTGCTCTGCGTGCTTTTGACGCTCCTGTGCGTCGGATGCGTGGATACGATCTCGGTGACGCAGTACGTTGATGCGGGCGGGTTTTTTCATAGGACGATCCTCGTCGGCTACGATGCGACCGCTCCCGACGCGGGCGAACTGAAGTCGGAGATCGGGAGGGTGATGGATCGCTATATCGTTTTACACGATCTCGAAGGATACGCCGTCGTCACCGAACCGAAAGAGGGAGAGGTCTCTCTCGACATCCTTTTCCCCTCGCTTGCCGAATACTATCTGTGGCTCGGGCAGACCGGACGAGAGGAGAACGAAGCGGAAGTCCCCGTAAAAAAGGGGGTCGTGGACGCTTACGATCGTACGATAGACAGCTACCTGACCGAATCTAACGTGGAAGGCATTCGCGCGTTGATGGACGAGACGTATCGCGACTATCCGTTGACTGCCGCGTGTTATTACACCTACGGCACGACGAATCGCAGTACGATCTCCAACGGCGAACGTACGGAGAAGGACGGCGTGTATTACCATACATGGCGTTTGGACGGGGAGAATCAGAAGGAAATGATGATCCGAGTGTACGGTCTCAACGTGACGGCGATCTATTTGATCGCGATTTCGGTTTTCGTCTTGTCCTTGGCGATAATATTTGTTATAATATATTGTAAGAAGAGAAAAGATAAGATCCGCGCGGCGCTTCCGCATGACAGTCCTCGCCTTTCCGACCCCCTTCCTTCCTTTGGGAATGCGGATTCGGTAGGAGCCGATGAGACGGCCGAGAGCGAAGGTGAATCGGATGCGGCGCTTTTGAATGAGAATGAGGTCGACGAGTCGAGCATATCGACGGAGAGCGCGTCCGACGGCATCGTCGTAACGGGCGATGCGGATCCGAGCTCCGGCGGGGACGTTACGACCGACAACGGCGCAAACGGCTCGGACGATGAGGAGTAAACAATGGCACAAGGCAACGAAAAAAAGAAAAAGGTTCGCACTTATCCCGCCAGTTTGGAGGCGGAGAAGAGTGTTCTCGGCGCGTTCATGATCGATCCGGGCGCGGTCAACGATTATATCTCGCGCCTTTCGTCGGAGGACTTCTCCTCCGATGCGAATAAGGCGATCTTTGAGGCGATGCGCGAACTGTTTTTGGAGAGTCATCCGATCGACATCGTTTCGGTCGCGGACAAGATGCGACTCAAGGGCACGCTCGCGGAATCGGGCGACGTCCCGTATATCACCGCGATCGCATCTGCGATCCCAAGCGCTGCGGGGTGTAAGTACTACGTCGATATTTTAAAGAGGGACGGCTTGCTCCGCAGATTGCTGGAGGCGAGCAAGGAAATCGCGGAGGACGTCTATACGTCCGAGGACGGTGCGGCGAGTCTTGCCTTCGCGCAGCAAAAGATCTTGAGCGTCACGCAGTCGACGGGGACCAGTTCTCTGACGCCGATCGGTGAGATCGCGGACGACGTGCTCCGTAAGATCGAGGAGCAGCACGCAAATCCCGAGGCGTCGACCGGTCTCTTGACGGGATTCAGAAACCTCGATTTCATTATGAACGGACTCCAAAAGTCCGACCTCATCATTCTCGCGGCGCGTCCCGGTGTCGGCAAGACGGCATTCGCGCTCAATATTGCGACCAACATCGCCCAACGCGAAGCAAACAGAAACATATTGATCTTCTCGCTGGAAATGTCCAAAGCGCAGCTTGCGCGGCGTATCTTATGTACGTTGACTGGCATCGACAACGGACAGATCACCAAGAGTAATCTCGAGATGCAGGAATTCGTCAAGCTCAACAACGCGCGTCAAGCCCTGTGGAAGAGCCATATCTACGTGGATGAGACGACCCTGCAGACTCCGGGCGATATCCTTGCGAAATGTCGTCGATTTATGATCGAGAAGAAGGCGCAGATCGATCTCATCATCATCGACTACATGCAGCTCATGACCTTCCCGGGGAAGGAGAGCCGCCAGCAAGAGGTCGCCGAGATCAGCCGTAATATGAAGCTCCTCGCAAAGGAGATCGATACGCCCGTCATCGTCTTGTCTCAGTTGTCGAGAACCGCGGAGATGAACAACGAAAAGCCGCAGCTCCAACACCTCAGGGACAGCGGCTCGATCGAACAGGACGCCGATATCGTCAGCTTCCTCTATAAAGAGAAAGGGCAGGATCCCGAGGATACTCTCGTCGAGATGATCATTGCGAAGTTCCGTAACGGGCAGACCGGGTCGCTCGCCGATGAGTGGCACGGCCAGAACTTCAAGTTCGTTGCGACCGATGCCGACCGCTTGGAAGATATCAAAAAGGCTCCGCCCAAGGGTG
>JAFSZO010000120.1 GCA_017455605.1 Clostridia bacterium | reverse complement strand
AGACGCCTTCGAAGTTCTTGCTGCTGTTGGCGCACAGCCAACCGTCCTTGATCGCCGTTTTGCCGACGAGGTTGCCGTCGTGATCCTTCGCTACGGCACCCTCCACGTAACGCCATCCATCAAGCGGCGTGTCGACGGTCCACCCCTCTGCCGTTACGCTCTCGTTATTCAATGCAACATACGACATATTGCGCTGCTCGACGAGGGGGATATGGATAAAAAGCATCGACTTGGCGTTTGCCGCGATCGCCGCGTTGACCTGCTCCGCATACCATGCCTTTTGGCTGTCTTTCAGAAAGTCGTAAGAACCGCGCCTCACGTTCAAACGAGACGCATCCTCCTTGGAGATCCCGTCACCGGAATCCATAAAGATCAAGGACTGAACGATCTTGCCGTTGCCGAGCAGGTTTACGACGAAGTTGCCGTAACCCCACACCGCTTCCCCTTCGCCTGTCTTTTTGACCGTCGAATCGGACAGACAATGCGGATACTTTTCAATGATCTCCATCAGCTCTTTGCGAGGGAGCTTATAGAAGGCGTCCCCTTCGTGGTTACCGAGGCAATAGCCCCAGTAAACGCCGAGTTTCTCCATTATTTCACACAGCTGCACCGCGCGCGCCCTACCGCGGAAGCTCGTGATGATATCGCCCGTAAGGGCGACGAAATCGGGCTTCTCCCGCTCGATCGCCGCGATGAACTCCCTTATCGTCCTTTCGTTGCTCCATTCTCCTTTGTTCTGTTCGGAGAGGTGCATATCGGTGAACTGCAAAATCTTCCAATCCGAGGTGTCGATCGAGCCGTCCTTATTCTTCTTCACGAGCGCGACGGCGCTGTCGGACGGGTTCCCCGTCTCCCCTGCGGCAAGCAGGGTCACGTTGGACTCGATATCGTAAATGCTGTCCCAATCAACCGGCATAGGTAAAGGTGCAAACAGCACGATCGCAACGATCGCCACGACCAAAGCAAAACCGAGCGAACAACCGATGATGACCTTTTTCTTTAAACTCATAAAGCAACCTCCTCATTTCGGTCAAAAGGCGACGGTCAATCGATAGCCACGCCCGCCGTTACGCGAGTGATCGGGTGATCGACGTCGTTATATCTGACGTTATGCAGATCAAAGGTAGAGTCCCCTTTGATCGTGATCACGTTATACCCTCTGAGATGATAGTCGTCCTCTTCGGACATACCGTAATCGTACAAATTGTAGCTCTGCAACCCGCTGCAAATGCCGTAGCAAAGGTAGACGGGATCGTCGCCTTCAAGCGCGGTCTCAAATATCACGCTGTTGCTGAGATGATCGTGACCGCAGAAGAGCCCGTTCACACCTTTGCGAAGCGATTTCATCAGATCGTACATCCCGTTATTGTAGAACGAGCAATAACACTTCTCATAACTGGCGGTATCGCCCACGAGCGTCCAGCCGTCTTTGACTGCCGCATAGACGTTGACTTCGCCGTTGACCATCAGTTTGTTGTAAACCGTCTCCTCTCCCGACCCGACCGTGTCGTAGTGCCATCCTAAAGGAAGCGGATCGGTCGGCTTCAGGTAGGTCACGTAGGACTGCTCGACGAGCGGAATATGAATGAACAGCATCGTCTTCACGCCGTTCGTGAGGTTCTCCGTCACGGCATTGACCTGCTCCTCGTACCATTTCAGCTGGGACGACTTCAAAAAGTCGTAATCCGAACCGTCTGCCCCCATCTCTTTGGCGATCGCGAGAGCTTCGTCGTCCTCTGCGTCGCGGACCTTGCCGCCGCTGTCCATAAAGATCATCGATTGATCCACCTTGTAGTCGGCACCGAGCAGATTCACGACGGTATTCCCGAGCCCCCACACTTCGGTGCCGTCCTGCGTCTTCTTGACGTCGTTCTCGACCAAGCAATGCGGATACTTCGACCAGATGCGAATGTTCTCTTCGCGCGTCAAAGTAAAGGGGGCGGAATCTCCCTCGTGATTACCGAGGCAAAAGCACCAATAGACGTTCATCTTTTCGAATATCTCGGCGAGTTGCACGGCGCGCGCCCTACCGAGCGGACGAGTGATGATGTCGCCCGTCAAGACGACGAAATCCGGTTTTTCGCGCCGGATCGCGTCGATGAAATGGGTCAAGGTTATCTCATTCCTGTCGTCTGCCTGCGTCAAATGCATATCGGAGAACTGCAGGACCTTCCAATCCGAATTGTCGATCTTCTCGTCCTCGTTGTAACGAACGAGAGCCACGTTCTCCGTCGAGGGGTTATGCTCCGCGCCCGCCTCCAGCAACACGACGTTCGAAGGGATGTACTGCACTTTGCTCCAATCCACAGGCATCGGATCGGGTCCGAACATATTGACCAAAACGATCGCGAGGACCGCCACGACCACGAAGATCACCGATATGACGATCTTCATCTTCGTTGATTGTTTACTGTCTCCGTTCATAGGGTTCTCCTTGATACAACCTTCTTTTTTTCGAGCGTTGCGCTTTAATGCGATTCGCGAACGCCTTCACGAACGTTGATACGATGGGTATGCCCGCCTGCGGTGATCAAGATATCTTCGGAAAGATAATCGGTCTGTACGTAAGGGGTATCGTATCTCTTGAACTGCGTCTCCTGCGCTTCCCCGTTCACGGTAAAGGCTCCGTCGTAAACGAGGGCGTAGTCCTTCTCCGCGGAACGGTAAGACAAGTTCTTGCCATCAAAAGAAACGGCGTTCGCCTTGACGCGCGCGATAAAGGCGTCGAAACTCTCTTTATCCGAGGAGGACAGTTCGTAGATCGTGAATTGGTTTCTGCCACGCTGGACGAGCTCGAATCGTTTGGATTCGTCGCGCAGAAGTCCCTCCATCACCGCCGCTTTCTCCTCGTCGTAGGGTAAATACTCAAAGTCGGACGCACCGATCAAAGCCAGGAAGGTCTCGCCTTTGCGAGCGAAAGTATAACGCCCTTCCACGCGCACTTCGTCGAGCAATTCCTCGGGCAGATAGGTGTGCGTATAGGGGAGCATCGGCGCGGGAGAGAAGACGATCCTCTTCGGGATCCTGTGCACGATCATACAAACGTTCTCGTGTTGGACCGCGTGCGGAGCGCATCCGTAACCACCCCAAAAACCGGGGGCGGAACGATACTCCTTGTCCTTCAGCGGATGGTGAGTGAAGACCGTGACTCCATCGGGCAGGACAAGCGCCATCGTGGTCTGTTGCGCACCGGCGCTGCCCGGCTTGTAATCCACGAGGGTGGAGAGCTTGTAGTGCGGCGTCTTGTAGACGTAGACGTTAGAGCGCTCGATGGCGACGCCGTTCGGATAGATCTTGAGCCCACGCGAGATCAACGGAAACACGCCGAGGAAACGCAAGAGCGAGATATTGAAATACTTGAATGGTGAAAAGAAAGTATTGCGGATCAGCGAATGCTCGTTCACGAAGTCAAAACTGTTGTTGATGACCTCCGGATTGGACAGAGCGACCATACCGAGCTGGAACATGATCTGCCTATCCTCGGTGCCGAGTAATCCCTCCTTGTCCAGATCGGAAAGGTTCAATCCGAAGGAAGTGCGAATGAGAGAAGTCGAGTCGTCGAGCCCTATCGCTTTGATCGCGGCGGGGACCTCGTAGATAGGGTCACCGTTCTCGTCCTTCATATTCATCATACGTTGGAACATTCCGAGCTGACTGGGTTTATGGTAATACAGACCTCCGAAACGAGAGGTCCCGTTCCAGATCGCGTCCGTGACGAGGTCGGTCGTATTCTCCTGAAAGGCGCAATTGATGTTGTTACGGGCGTAAGCTCTGCCCTGCGCGCCGATGATCGTGCCGAAATGATAGGAATGCGCGTAGTCCAAGCACAAGATGTCGAGGACCGCCTTGATCTTGGTCACGAGCTCCGTATCGGCGTGGTCGCAAAAGACCAAGAAGAGAGAGAGCGATGCGAAATCAATGGGCAGGTAGTTGTGCGAATAGAACTCGGAGAACCCGTATTTACCGCGAAGCTCCAGCCAAACGATCGCACGCTCGCGTGCTTCCGCCGCCTTTTCCGCGCCCGTTCTGCCGTCCACGACGAAGGTGCGATCGGGGAAAAGCCTGCCGATCAAATAAGCGAGAGCAAAAAAGGTGATCTCGTGATTCTCGGAGAAATAACAAACGCTGTCGTGCCCTTTCTCGGTGATCCAAAACTTCATTCCGAGAAAAGCGTCCTCCAGTAAGGCGCGCACTCTGCCCGACGGGGAGACCTGATCGAAAACATCGTTGCCCGCCACGTAGAAGCGATACAGCGTCGTCGCGCGAAAATCCAAGCAATCGTAGCGCTCGCGGATGTATTTCACGTACGGCTCGAGAACGTCGAGATAATCCTCTTCGGTCAGATCCGAGAGGGTAAAGAAGATCTCGGGATTGGTCAAGTCGCGGTTCTCGAGGAGCCACAACACGTCGTTGAGATGATGCTTATGCTTGTGCTTCTTTTGATCTTTCGGAGGGGAAGCAGGGAGCGCCTTTTGCGAGAGCCCGATCGCCACGTCGATCCCGATCCAAATGAAGATCGCGAGAAAGAGGAAAGCAAAATAAGGATTGACCCAAATCAAGAGAGCAAGCGCCGTGATCAAGAGCGCCAGCTTAACGATCATCAGGATAAGCCCTTTCTTTTCGTGTTTACTGATTATCCGTTTCACTCGTTACCTCCGAACCTGCCGCGAGGATGCCCGCGGCAAGGAAACGATTATTCCGCGTCGCCGTCAGCGGCGCCTTCTTCTCCCTCGATGGGAGCGTTGGTCTCCGCGTCGGAGGTCTCTGTCTTCACGTCGCTGCTTACGGCGGACGCCTCAACAGCGGCTCCTTCGTTCACGGTCGCCTCTGCGTTCTCATCAGTGAGGGCTTCCGCCTTGGCTTCTTCGATCGCTTTCTCCTCCGCGATAGCGGCGTTGCGACGCTCCTCAAGCTCCTTGAAGATCTGCTCACGACGCTTGCCGTGGAAGTTGTCGAACAAGAGGGGCAGGATCGCGAGCGTAGATCCGGCGAGAGGCGCGAGAGAGACCAGATAGAACAGTCCCTGTTTGGTCGCGTCGGACTGGATGATGAGCTCGGCGGAAGACTGCGCCACGTGATAGCCGATGATGCCGAGACCGATCGGGAGCCACATACCGGACAGAGTACTCGACGCCTTGGTCTTCAACCCGTTGATACTCCAAACGAGACCTTCCGAACGAATGCCCGTTCTCCATTCCATATAGTCGACCGAGTCGGCGACGATGATGGTCGTACAGGTGCCGATCATACCGTTCGGCAGACCCGAAACGATGAAGAAGAACGCGACCCAGAAGACACTGGAATACCCCGCGAAGAAGAAGAGGAGATACATGATCGCGTTGTATGCGTAACCCGCGATACACAGATCTCTCGGCGCGAACTTCTTGGCGAGGAAAGGAACGAGAGCCATAAAGATATAGGACGGGATCGAACTGCCGATACCGATGAAGGTAGCGAGCGCGTAGTTGCCCATCGTTTCTTTAAAGAAGTAGATCATCGCGCCGTATCCCATCGAGCGGAGCGAGATCGCCACGCTGGACAGGAAGATACAGACCAAAGGACGGTTCTTGATGAGCGCCTTGATATTCTTTCCGAGTTTGACCTTCTCCTTCTTCACCTGGCTGATCGAAACGACCTTTTCTTTCATCGCAAAGAAGGAATAGATGCCGAAAGCGAGCGTGCCGACGCCGATGACCATCGCAATGAGGAAATAGGCGGTCTCCTGCGCCGAATGCGTCGTGGCAATGTATTGGAAAATGATGGGGACGGCGCCCGGGATCGCGGTGCCGAGGGTACCCATAAAGCCGGAAACGGTGTAGATATTTTTCCTCTCCTTGGGGTCGGCGCTGATGGACATACTCAAGGTAGCGAGAGGAACCGAGAAAATAGTCTGAGCCAGTCCGTAACCGATGTAGATGGCGTAGGTGTAGACGAGCCTACCCATGATGCTGATATTCGGCACGGTGAACAACAACACCGTGAAGATCGCGAGCGGGAAGGATCCGAAGAGGACGTACGGTCTCGATTTGCCCCACCGCGAATGCGTGACGTCGACGATGGCGCCCGCGATGGGATCGGTGAAGGCGTCGATGATCCTCGTCACGAGCATCAAGACGGTGATCTGCGCCGTCGGGATCAACATAAAGTCGGTCAGGAACAGCGTGAAGTAGGAGGCGATCAGTTCGCCGATGCTCCTCGAGAAGAAGGTGGATCCGCAAAAGCTGACGATCGAGGAGATCGTAGCCTGTTCGGGAGAACGGGGCTTGAACAAGCCTTTCTTCTTGGGAGCGGGGATCGCGATACCGTCGGTAGTAGCGTTATTATCCATAGGTTTCTCCTTTTGTGAGGGGGGTCCTCTTTTTTCTTATCGGGTGAGCCGACCGACGGCTCTCGTAGCGGCGGACGCGCCTCGGGCGCGAGCGAAAGTAATAATATAAAATAATTATAACATAGTTCTTACGGGTTGTAAAGAGGTAAATTTCGCGTATTACACGCAACAACGATACGAACTCGTATGAGATAACATGAAACGATAAAAAGAGCGAGCAAACTCGCCCGCTCTTCCTCTCGTTTCCTTGGGGAAAACAGACTATTCGAGGATCGTGAAGTAGCGTTTCGCGTTGCCGTAAGAGACGTCCGCGACTACCTTTTGCAGGATCAACGGGTCCTTGGTAAATTCTCCCTTTTCCGCCAGTTCACCGACGTAAGAGCACATCAAACGACGGAAATAGTCGTGGCGAGTGTAGGAAATAAAACTACGGCTGTCGGTGAGCATACCGAGGAAAGAGCCGAAATGAGAGAGTTCGGAAAGCGCCTTGAAATGATTCAAAATGCCGTTCTTCGTGTCGTTGAACCACCAAGCCGCGCCCATTTGGATCTTGCCCTTCACACCATCGGCGTTGCCTTGGAAGCAACCGATCAGAGTGCCGACGTACTCGTTGTCGGCAGGATTGAGGTTGAAGATGATGGTCTTGCCGAGCGTCCCCGCGGTGGCGAGGTCGTCGAGCAGCTTCTTGAGTCCGGTCTGATAGTCCACGGTGGAGATGCTGTCGAATCCGGTGTCGGCGCCGAGGGTATGATTCATCAACGTGTTGTTGTTACGCATCGCGCCGATGTGGAGCTGTACGCTGAAACCGCGCTTGTAGCACTCGGTCAAAAGGAAACGGATCATATAGTTCTTGTAGGTGTCCACGTCCCTAACTTCTCCCTTGAGCGCGGCGCGGAAAGCGGCGTCGGCGTCCTCACGCGAAGCACGGAAATAGTTCAGTCCTTCGATCGCGAAGTCGGTCGTCACGGCGCCCTGCTCTTTGAAGGCGTCGAGGCGCTGACGCAGAGCGTCCTCCATATCCTCCAGGTTGCGGATCACGAAAGAGGCGACGTTGCCGAGCTTCTCGATGTTCTTGGCGAACTCGGGGCTGTCGATGTTGATCGCCCTGTCACCGCGGAAAGCCGGCAGGATCTTGGTCTTGATCGCTTTCTTTTCGCGGAGGAGGCGATGATACATCAGGTCGCAATAGATCTCCTCGGTCGTGCAGACGGTGTCCACATTGGACATCCCGATCGCGGTCAAGGGGGAGAAGGCAGTCTTCTCGATCACGGCGTTCGCCTTGTCCCAGATCTTTTGAGCGTTGGCGCGAGTCAGAGCGCATTTGATGCCGAAATAAAACTCCAGCTCGAGCGCCGACCACAGATAGAGCGGATTGCCGACCGCCGTCTCGAGCATCGAGATGTAGGCGTAGAACTTGTCGTAATCGGACGCGTCTCCGGTGATGAACTCCTCGGAAATGCCGAATGTGCGCATCTGTCTCCACTTGTAGTGGTCGCCCTTCAGCCAGATCTCGGTCAGGTTCTTGTAGGGTGTGTTCTCGTACATCTCCTTGACCGACAGGTGACAATGATAGTCGAAGATCGGGAAACTGCGCGCGTACTTGTAGAGTTTTTTCGCGGTTTTGTTCGTTAATAAAATCTTGTTCATTTTTCTCCTCACTAAATGATTATTTCTTGTTTTTACTTCTATCGAGCGCAGGCATTTCGTGCAAATACTGCGTCCAACCGACGCTGTCGATTAAGGAAAGAATGTTACAGGAGTCATCGTCGTAATAGAACTTGTAGCTCATCGTGATATGCGCGTCGCCCTGTTGCTCGATCTTCGCATTGACGTCGATCTCGGCAGTCACTTGGCGAAGCAACCCGCACTCCCATATCTCCACGACGAAATCTGCCTTCTTCATCGTGATATTCTTCATTTTCTCACCCAACGCCGCATTGAGGCGACCGTTGACGTTTTCCGAGATCTGCGCCGTTTCCATATTCTCGGAGAAGGTCAAGGTGTAATAAGGCTTTGCAGCCGTAGGCGCTTCGACCTTAACGGAACGGTCGTCCACGACGGAGCCGTCCACGGGCGACGTGTCGTACTTGTCCTTGCCACCCAAATAGATCGGCAGATTCAAGAGGTCATAGGTTTTGTAAGGGACCTCCCTGTCGAGATCGCGGTTACGTGAATACTCCTTCGGCTTGCCGATTTTAAGATCATATTCTCCCGTAATCTCATCGTAATCGTTGACCGCACCGAAGATCATAACGTACTCCAGCTTTTGCGTGTCGTAATACACACGCAACGCGGCAGAGGAGGACGTCGAAGAACCTGCCCAAGCACGGGACAGATAAAAGGCATCCACGGCAAACGGTGCGACCTGCGTACGAACGCGCATATTATCCGAATAAACCTTGTAGTCCCCTGCCGTGATCTCGTAATGCGAGGTCATGCAAAACTGCGTAGACCGATTCTGATTGTACGTGATGGGCACGATCAGATTCGCGACGAGATCCCCGCCTGTGTAACGCGTCAAAACGCTCGTCGAGGGATCGTTCTCGCCGAAAACGTCATACCAACCGTCCACCTCTGCGGCGAAGATCGCGGGATCTTTGCTCGGATTGGTCGCGATCAGGAAAGTGGCGCCGTAGCCGTCCTCGTCGTTCGGATCCGCCTGCGTGGCGATCCATTCGGCGATGCCGTGCGCGAAAGCGTCGGGGTGGTCGGGCGGCGTCAAGTCTCCGAGATCCGATCCGAAAGATAGGGGGTCTCCAAGGGTGGCGCCGTAGATCAACAGTCCGCCGCTGAAGGCGAGGACCAAGGACAAAATGATGACGATAGCGACCTTCATTCGTTACTTCCTCTTATCCTGCCGAAAGATCATTCCGCGTCTCCGCTCTCATCCGATTTCGGGAGAGCGGCGACTTCTTTCGCGACAGCGGCTTGGTTCTCGGCGCTGAGTTTTTTCACCCAATCTTCACCGAGATCGTTGATGCGCTTCGCCACGCTGCAATCCGCCTCATCGTAGCTGAACTGCCACGTTTTGGTGATCTCGCCTTCGCCGCGATTGCCCGATTTTTCGATGACCGCGCTCACTTCGTATTTGAGCTCACGGAAAACGCCGGACTCCTTCCAGATCTGCGCCGTGACGGCGATCTCGTGGAATTCGACGTCGCTATCCAATTTGTTCGTATCGTAGAAACGATAGACTGTCTCGTTGGAGGCTTGCGCTTTCGCGACGATCGCCTTGAAGGTCAACTCGTAATACTTCTCGTTTTTCGAGCCCTTTTCCTCGATCTTCACGGTGCTCGCGTCGATCAGAGAAGAATCGATCGCATCCGTGTCGGGTCTGGCATATCCGTTCGCGCTCTTTTTACCACCGAGATCGAGCGGGAAGTCGAACCAACTGTAGATAAGATACGGCGTATCGGCTCCACGGGAAAGCGAATTGCTTTCGACCGAGGGCTTTCCCACCGCATAGCTGTACTTTTCCTCGTCAAAATCATAGGAACATTGTCCGGTCTTCTTCAATCTTTGACCGTTTTCAGGAGTCTCGGGATCCGCGTAGTCGATCTTGAAGCTGAAGACGTCGGACAATTTGAATCCGGTATGGACGAGCGTATGATAGTACATACTCACGCCGCTCTTGCCTCTGTAATAGTCCGAGAAGAAATGTTTATCAGCAGAAGGGATCTCGGTATCGACACGGCAGTGCCCGTAAAACCGATCGATCGAATTCATATTGTAAGAAGCATTCACGAGCATCGTCGCCGCTTTCTCGGCGCCGTTCATTGCGGAATCCGACACGATCGACTTTATGCTCTGCTGCGGATGCTCCGCGTCGGAGAATAGACCTTCGGCGGGAACGCCGAGCATCCCTTTGGTCGAATCGCCCCGTAGCTCCTGCGGTCCCTGAATGGCTCCGTAAACCAGCAATCCCGCGCTCACCACGAAGATGAACGTGAAAAGGATAATCAAAAATTTCTTCATAGAGTCCTCCTATTTCAGCGATTGATACGCCATTGTTTTCATATTGACGGATACGTCGTTATCCGGCACGGCGCCGTCCGTGACGCCGCCTCGATACGAGTACGTATTCCCATCCGTATAGTTGTCGTTCGTTAGTCCGACGGTCAAGGCGGAGACGAAACAGTCGTCGATCAAGGTGCCGAGCCACACGTAGCCTATCCCCTGCGATTCGCTCGTGCTGATATAATCGACAAGATCCAATCCGAAGAGCATATCTTGCACTCCCAGTGCGGGAATCAGCGAGAGAATACTATTGAGGAGCGAGACCCCGTTCGTATTCACGGTTATGTTCAAATACTTCTTCAGAGCTTTGATATCGAGAGAAGAAAGTAACCCGACGAGCAAGTTGTTCTTGCATATTTCGAGCCTGCCGTACTTGAACAGTTCGGGCAACGAGTCGGTGAGATCGATATCTGCGAAGGTAGGCACGATGGCTTTGACCTCGGCGAAGAAATCAAAGTCGTCGATCACCTTGAACGCGGTGTAGATCGAGTATTTCAGGAGCGTCACGCGCAAGTCGTCCTCAGCGCAGGTCTCGTCGCCGCCGTAGAGCCCCGCCGCAAAGCTCATCGCGAGGTTAAAGACCGTCGTGTATTCCGAAGCGGGCAATGACTTGCCGTACGCTTCTGCCGCCGCCTCGACCGAGAGAGCTCCGCTCGCCGCATCCTTTTTGTAGAGCGGGAGGGATAAGAACCTCAGGAAAACGTCGTTATACAGGTCGGTCGCGAGAGCGGTCACCGCCGCGTCGTTCGAGCCGTCCTTTTTGACGCCGAGCTTCGAGAGCAATTTGTAGATCAGATCCATATCGACCTTATTCTTGACCTTCGCGAGCATACTGCCGTCGAGGTAGTCCACCGAATAGGCGCAAAGATCGCTCGTGACTCGAGACCGATCCTCGGCGCTGAGATAGGACGGCAAGTACTCCTCTTTCACGTAGTTCATATGCCAAGTACGAATGATCGCCTCGTCGCCCTTCGCGCGGAAGATGCGGATCGGTGTGGGATAATTACACAGAGAGGCGCTGTTCACGTCGAGGATCTTGTTCCCCGCCGCGGAGGTGTACATATTGTCGTCCTGAATGTGGATGTGTCCGGTAAAGATAAACCGCATTCCCGCATCCGCAAGGACGGCGGCAACGCTGCCGTTCTTATTCGGCTCGTTGACCGCGCCGTTCTCCGCCTGCACCAAGGCGCCGAAGTGCTGTAACAGCGGGAAATGCATCATCCCGAGGGGGATCTTGCCCGCCTCTATGGTTTCTCGGATCTTTGACTTCGCCCAAGCGAGCAGATCGGCAGTCATCGCGCCGTCGTGCCTGCTGGCAACGAGCGGATAGCGCTCGCCGTCCACGAGAGAATAGCCTTCCTCATCGACGGGATAGCCCTCTGCGCCGCGCAAATAGTAGGTGGAAGTGATGTTGCACATATCGATCGCGATCAATCGATACTTGTCCGAAAGGTCGGCAATGTAGGAGAGGTTGTCCCCGAGCGCAAAGGTCGCGTTCGCCCTGTCTTCGTCGGAACGACCCGCCCCTTTATAGAATTCCAAGCTGTCCGTCGCATTGTAGCCGAACGCCGCGTAGATCTCGGCGAACTCCTTCTCCGTCGTCGGATTCGTCAGCTCCTGCTTGTGATTCACGTAGGTGTACGAATTGTTGTTGATATCGTGATTACCGGGGATCGTGAAGACCTTGATCCCCGCCGCCTCGAGACGGGCAAGCTCGGCAGCTACGGCGCGATGAGTCACCTCGCCGCCGTCGTCCGCATTGTCGCCTGAAACCAGCACGACGTCAAAGTCAGACTCGTTGATGATGCGATCCACAGCCGTCTTCAAGATAGATTCGGACAGCCCGAGCATCTTTTGCCCGTGCGCTTCCCACGCCTTGAAATCGTTGCAGGTCATATCCACCGCTTGACGCTCGCTCATCACATGGATATCCGCGAGCACGCCGATGGAAATATCGGTCTCGCCGTCCGAAACGTAGTCGCTTACAGAGCCACCGCCCCTATTACAGGAAGCAAAAAGTACGGACGACAATGCGATCGTCCCGATCAAAACCACTATCAACAGCAAACGGATGGTTTTCTTCATCATTTCTCCTTTTCCACGACGTTCGAGAGCATCGAAACGCCGTCAATCTCCACCTCGAAGGTGTCACCCACGTTCAGAGCACCGATCCCTTCGGGCGTGCCTGTCAAAATAACGTCTCCCGGTTCAAGCGTCATCACACCGCTGATGAATGAGATCGATCGCTTTACAGAGTTTATAAGGTCGCGCGTGCGCCCGCGTTGGACGACGACGCCGTTCCGCTTGCCCACTACTTCCGCATCCTCGGGATCGAGATCGGTCACGAGAAAGGCGCCGAGCGGACAAAAGGTGTCGAAACTCTTGGCGCGAGTCCATTGCCCGTCGCGTTTCTGCATATCACGCTCGGTCACGTCGTTCGCCGCGGTGTAACCGAGGACGAAGGAAAGCGCGTCCTTTTCCGCAACGTTGCGCGCCCGCTTGCCGATCACGACGGCGAGCTCCGCCTCATAATCCACCTTGGTCGCCGTCAAGGGATAGCGGATCGCCTCTCCGCTCGCGATGACGGAGGAAGCGGGTTTTAAAAAGATCGTAGGCTCGGGAAGAACGTCGAGGGACAGCTCCTCCGCGTGCTTGCGGTAGTTCGCGCCGAGGCAGACCACTTTTGAGGGCGAAACGGGCGGAAGAAGGGTATATTCCCCGTCGTAAGGCTCGGACAATTCGCCCCAGTCCGCGAAGATATCGCCGAGGATCAGATGGTACCCGTCCTCTCTTAGCGAGGCGTAAAACACGCCCTCCGGCAAACGCAAGCGTGCGATCTTCATTGAATAACGCCCTCCTTCACGAGTTTGTCTCGTTCGATCGCCGCCCACAGGTAGGAGGCGATGCCGTAGGTAAGGTTGGGCGCTTTCGGCACCCAAGCGTAGCCGACGTACGGAATGACGGGTACGGGAATGGTCGGACCGCTGACCTTGGTCATCGTGACCTTTTCCCCTTTGACCTTGATGCAAGAAGAAGCGAAGGCAAACGCCTTCTCCGCGTATGGCAGATACTTCGCGTCGAGGTACCCCATACGCACGCCGTGGTAGATGCCGTCCGCGATCAAAGCGGAGGCAGAAGATTCGCGATAGGTATGCCTGCCGAGCAAGGTATTAAACCCGCCCGACGGGTGTTGGCGCTTCACGACGGCGTCCACCGTGAGGGAAAGCACTTCGAGGATGCGCTCCCTGTCGGGATGATCCCCGATACAGTCGAGGATCTTCGGAAGAGAGGAGACGACCCAGCCGTTGCCCCTCGCCCAATAATACTTGCGTTTGGGATAATGCGAGCCGCGTTTCACCCAGTAGCTGTGATAAAACAGATGGTCGTCCGGGTCCATCATGCAGTTCGCGTAGAGAGCGGGCTGACGCGCCGCGATCTCCAAAAGTTCGGGATCGCCCTCCGCCGAAGCGTACACGGCGGGAAAAACGCTGAACATCATCAGGCTATCCACCCAAATGGACTTCGGATAGATCTTGCCGACGGGATTGCTGCCGAGATGATTGACGGCGTCCTTGTAGACGCGCGGCTCGTGCTTGATGTAGTCGAGCACCTTGTCGGTGAGCGCCTTATACTCCGCCTGTCCCGTCCTCTTCCATACCGCGTAGGAGATGAACCCCGGCGCGGCGGTGTCGGCGGAATCCACCGTCGGCTCGTGCGCCACGTAGTGATCGCAAAAAGCCCGAAGGAAGGGCAAATACTTCTCGGTACCGAGATAGAGGTCCAGGTCGTTCAGGGCTGCGCCCATAATCCCCTGTCCCCAGGTCCAACGCATTTCGGGGTCTTTATGCGAGACGATGTAGTCGGCGAGTTTCTCGGCGAGATCGATCATTTGAGATCCTCGCCGTACCCGATCTTTTCAACGTGCGCGACACTCCGCGCGATCTCGCTGTAGGGATGCTTGGTGTTTTGCTCGATCGCACCGTAATCAACGCCGCACGCCTTCGCCGTGTCGATGATGCGATTGAAGTCCAAGACGCCGTCGCCGAGGGCGTAGTTGGAGGGGTTCCTGCCGATAAACTTGCGATAGAGAGCGTAGTCGCGCAGATGCACGCCGCGCACCCTGCCGTTCAAGCGCTCCAAAAGACGCTCCACGTTGATGCCCGCCTTGGTGGTCCAGTAGGTGTCGATCACGAAGTGCATATCCTCGCTCATGTTGTCGAGGACCACGTCGAAACGAGTGCCCGCGCCGCTGCGAATGAACTCGAAGTCGTGGTGATGGTAGCACAGTTGAATGCCGTGCTCCTTGTACTTTTTCGCGAGCTCGCTCGCCCATTTGCAGAACGCTGCGAGCTTCTCGTCGTTGCCGATGATGCATTCGGTCGGAAGCACCGAAATGATCGCGATTTTGCATTCGGTCTCATTCAGGAACTTCAGGCACTTGTCGAACTCATCCGCGAGAATATGCGGCTTGATCTGCGCCGAGACCACCTCGATGCCGAACTGCTCTTTCGCCTTCTTAAAATCGGCGATGTCCTGATCGTCGAAATTGATACGCGCCGCCTCGACGTACTTGATGCCGAGACCCGCGATGTTTTTCAAGGTGCCGAACAGGTCCTTTTGCGCCTGTTTACGACAGGTGAATAGCTGCAACCCGATTTTCATAATCGCTCCTTTCCCGTTCGGTTATCTGATATCCGTGGTCTTGACGCCCTGCATGTCGTCGAAGACTTGATTCTCGCCGCACATACCCCAAATGAAGGTGTAGTTCTTCGTGCCGACGCCGCTGTGGATCGACCAGCTCGGAGAAATGACCGCCTCTTCGTTCTGCACGACGATGTGACGGGTCTCGGTCGGATTGCCCATCATATGGAAGACGACATTATCCTGCGGAATGTCGAAATAGATGTAGACCTCCATACGGCGCTCGTGGGTGTGCACGGGCATGGTATTCCAGTTGCTGCCTTCTTCGAGCTGGGTGAGCCCCATCGTGAGCTGACAGCTGTCGCAGTTGCCGGGCACGATAAACTGGTTGATCGTGCGCTTATTGCAGTCCTTAAAGTCGCCGCAAGCACGATGCACCGCGTTCACGAGCGGGATATGCTTGGTCGGATACTCCTTATGCGCGGGGGTGCTGTTGAGATAGAAATGCGCGGGCGCTTTGGGGTCGTCCGATTTGAAGACGATCTCCGTGGTGCCTCTGCCGATATAAATGCCGTCGAAGTGGTCCATCTTGTAGACCGTGCCGTCCACGGTGATCGTGCCGGCGCCGCCGATGTTGATCACGCCGAGCTCACGCCTCTCGCAGAAATATTCCGCGCCGAGCTCTTCGCCCGCAAGGAGCGGTAGCGCCTTCTTCACGGGGCAAGCGCCGCCCGCGATGATCCTGTCGATGTGCGAATAGGTCAGGTTGATCTGATCCGCCTCGAAAATGTTTTGGATGAGGAAATTCTCGCGAAGCTCCTCGGTGTTCATTCTGCTATACTCTTTTTTGGAAACCGCATATCTGACGTCCATCGTTTCGTCCTCCTTGTTATCTTTGTACGCGGCCGCTGCCGTCGCCTTCGATGAGTTTCAATACTTCGTCCACCGTGACCATGTTGTAGTCGCCTTCGACCGAGTGCTTCAGGCAGCTCGCGCCGACCGCGAATTCGATGACCTTTTGGTGATCGGTCGGGAAGTTCAGCATACCGTAGATAAGGCCGCCGCCGAAGCTGTCGCCGCCGCCCACGCGGTCCACGATGTGGATCATATATTCCTTGCTGAAGAAGTAGTCCTTGCCGTCGTAGAGCATCGCGCTCCACTTGTTGTCGTTCGCGGAGATGCTGCCGCGGAGGGTGATCGCCACGTACTTGAACCCAAAGGCGTCCACGAGCTTCTTTGCGACGGACTTGTAACCCTCCTTGTTGAGAGCGCCCTTGGAGATGTCGGTGTCGTCCGCCTTGATGCCGAAGACGTCCGCACTGTCCTCCTCGTTGGCGATCAGCACGTCAACGT
>JAFSZO010000119.1 GCA_017455605.1 Clostridia bacterium | reverse complement strand
TACTTGGATATGATCGTACAGAGTTCGTCGTAACGTTCCGCAATGCCCGCATAGGACGATTTGACGTACTCGCGATCGTCTGCCGTCAAAGACGCATCCAAAAGGAGCAACTCCTCAGTATGCTCGTTCGGCGCCTTTGAGAAAAGGTACTCGAATACCAATTTATATAACGTTTCTCTTGCGTTCTTCCTGCTCATATCATTGATTGAACACGATACCCGCGACGTTGACGTTGACCGCTTTGACGACGAACTTCGTCGCGCTCTCGACCTCCTTGACGACAGTCTGCTGAATGTCGTACGCGAGGTCGGGAACGGATACGCCGGAAAAGGCGTTCACGTACACGTCGATGGTCGCTTCGTTGGACTCGGTGAGTGTCACGGTGATGCTTTTCGGCTGGCGACGGCGTGACTTGCCACGCATACCCGCCACGCTCGAAAGAGACGCGACACCGTTCACCTTAAAAGCGGCGACGCCTGCGATGGATGCTATAATGTCTTCGTATCTCGTATCGTCTATCATATTTCCTCCGCTTGTATTATAGCAGATCGGCGGGGGAATTACAAGCCACATTAAAAGAATTATCTAATTCTTTTCTGTGCAATGACAAAAACGGCGCGGATCGACCGCGCCGTGTGCCTATTGATCGTGAGAAAACGTATCAAACGGAGTAAGGGGTGATAATGACTTTGCTCGGGCTGACGCCCGTCTCTGCGGTAATGACGGACAGGATCTGTGCCGCGTCGGTCGCGTCGATGGCGGACCCGCTCTTTTTCACGATCGCGTTGACGTTAGCCGTAGAGATGGTGACGACCGCGTCCTCAAAACCTTTTGCTTTGATAAGCCCCTCAAGGACGAGTTCGGTCTCGGCGTATTTTGCGAGCTCCTCCCTCTTCCCTTCCGCCGAACTGATCGCCGCCGCCGAAGCCGTTTCGGAGCCGATGATAGAATCGTAGTACATGAAGGATTCTTGCCTTGACGCATCCCTTGCAGAGCGATAACTCGTGAAGAAAGATACCGTCGTCGAAGTTTCGTCTCCGACCGTCGAGGAGACGGTCTCGGTGGTCTTTTTAGAGATCAACACGTTCAGATACGCCGCCGCCACGAGCAAAACGACCATAGAGCAAATGATAATGATTTTCTTTTTATTTGACATAGATTTAACCTCCTTTTTGCATTTCGAATACCGCTATTTCGTCCACCGTAGCACCGGTGGCTTTTTCCACGCAACGGATCACGTTGATCCGATTTGCCATATTTTCCGCGCCTTCCGCGACCACGATGACACCGATCACGTCGGATCCTTCCCCAGTCGTGATGAGCACGCGGGACTTCCCTACGCCCGAGATCTCCGAGATCATCTCGGCGAGACGCGCTTCCGTTTCTGTCATCTGTGCCGATACGACGGTCGAGGCGACGTCCTCTTTTGCCGACCCAGCCGTAACGACGAAGTATGCGACAGCGGCGATGAGCGCGAGGATCACGGCGATCACGATCTCGACGTTCTTGACCCGTCTCAACTTCGCGATCGGTTTGCAATTTAATAATTTCGTTTTAAGATCACGTAAAAAGTTCATTGATCACTATCTGTTCCTCCTTTATCCCGAGACGATCCCGAGTCAATCGCAACGCTTGATCCGTCTCCGACAACGACGCGGTCAGGATCACGCGGAAGACGGCGCCCTCGTTGTCCGTCAGGACGATCGCAGAAGAGCTTTTCAGCCCGCTAGCGACGAATACTTCGGTCAATTCCGTACCGAGCGCAGACTGTTTGTCCTCGTTAATTAACTGTATGAAAGCGTCATCCGATTCATAACTCGCGGAAGAGAAATCAAAAAAGGAGTTTATGTCGATTTTTGACTGTAACAGAGCGGGAACGGGCGCGATGACGACGTATACGACCATCAGAGAGACGACGCCCTTGATATACTTAGCCGTTTGCCCCTCGGGCAACATGATCTCGGTGAGGGTCATGGTGAGCACCATCCCGACGATCGATAAGATCCATCCGCTCATAGTACCCCCACGTTGCAACTGACGATCATCAGCAGAAGCGTCAGTATCATCACGAAGCCGCTTCCGAGAATAGAGGTGACGAGGATCTTGGTGGCGTTCGATACCGAATAAAGGAGATCGGAGATCCGCTTGTCCCCGATGGGTTGCACGAAGGAAGCTACGATCTTCAAAGCGAAGGAATAGATCGTGACGTGCAAGATGGGCTTCGCGATCACGAAGATCACGCAGAGGATACCGATCATCCCGATGGAATTCTTGATGAGGACGCATCCTGCGCTGATCAGGTCGAACCCCTGCGACAGATATCCGCCGAGGATCGGGACGTAGCCGGAGAGCACGAACTTAGCCGCTTTGATCCCGACGCCGTCCACCATTCCACCCGTGATCCCCGCGATGGTCAAATAGGTCATAAAGAGCCCGAAGACCGCGCTGACGATGAGGGTCGAACAGTAGCGGATCGCGGACTGGATCTTGTCCATCTTGATCTGCGAGGAGAGATTTCCTATCAAACAAAAAGCGATAGACGCAATGAACAACGGCAGAATGACGCTGCCGAACACCTTGGACAGGATCGCCGTGAAAAAGGCGACCTGAGGCTTGTATACGGAAGAGGAAACGGCGCCGCCGAGGGCGCTCATCAAGGTAATGAGCGGCGGGAAGACGGATTCCGAGGTTCTCTCAACCCCCTCACAGAACGCCCTGCACTCCTTCACGATGCCGCCGACCTTTACCATCACGAGAGAGACGATCAAGGCATAAAAGACGTAATGGACGATCTCGATGGTCTGCTTGTGTACGAAACCCGATGTCAATCCCGAAAGCACGCTGCTCATCACCGCGATGATCATGACGGTGATGAGAGAGGCGAGCGTACCTCGGAGCGCACCGAGAGCGGTCTGCCCGAGATAAGAAAGGATCCCGCCTACGTCTAAGGGGATCTCTCCCTTGACGAAGTCTTTGATCAAGCCGCGGATCCCCTGCTCGGAGAGAGAGGACGGCGCATCCAAGGAAGATAGATAGGACTCGAATTCAGAGAGGTCCAACGAATCAACGTAACGCTCCACTTCCGCACCGAGCTCCGCCTCTATCTCCTCCTTGCTCTTGTTTTCCGCCATGGCGTGATCCGTAGACACGAAGAAGAGCAGAACCGAAAAAAACAGGATCGTCACAACCCGTTTCATAACATAGAGGAAATCACGTCGACAAGACTCGCGAGAATGGGCATAGTCATGAAAAAGATCGCGACCTTACCCGCGAGGGACAGTTTATTGCCGATGCTCGTCACGCCGTAATCGTTACAGAGTGCGGTAGCGTATTCGGTGACGTACCCCACGCCGATGATCTTCAGCACACCCGCAAAGAGGGATTCGTCTATCCCGCTTTGCCCGACGAGCATCCCGAACTGCGAGATCACCTCGGTGAGCGAGGACAAAATGATGATGAGGATCAAGGCGCCGCACGCTATGACGGCAAATATATACAGTTCCGAACGTTCCTCTCGCAGTAATCCCGCGACGAGCGCGCCAATGAGACCGACGCCGATCACCTTCACGATCTGCATACTAATACAGGCTGAAGATCGACTTGATGTTGTCGAAAAGAGACGCGATCATGTCGAGCACGATCACGAGCGCGATGACGAGGGACGCGAGCGTAGTCACCGTAGCGATCTCCTCCTTGTCACTCTTCCTGAGGATGGTATTGATGATCGCGGCGAGTAACCCGATGCCTGCGATCTTTAACAAAACGCCGATATTCATAACCCCTCCTATGCCAACAGGATCAATATGGCGACGCCGACGAGCACGGACAGTTTGAAGTAGAGAGCGCCGTCCTTACGATATTTCGTGCATTCCGTTTCGGTAAAACGCTTTAATTCGGAGCACTTTGACGCCAAAGAAGCGATCTGCGTATCTGCGTCCGTCGTACCGATCCCGTCTAAGTATTCTTTCACCTCGGCAAGCTGACCATCCGAGAGGAATCCTTTTGTTGTTTCCCCTTTCAAATAGGAGGAAAACTCGCCGTTTTTGCGCAATAAATACTGCGCGTTCAGTTCTCCGATCGGCATACGTTCGTAGGAGATCTTTTCGTAAGCGAAGAGCAAATAATCGTAGTAACCTTCGTAAAAGGAGGCTTTTCGTATCAGTTTTCTCTTGAGCCATAACCCGACGCTGGCTGCGGCAAAAAAGCCGCACGCAGCGGCAAAGACGGATAGCGCGATCATCGACGGACCTCCCGTTTTACCGTCCCCACGACGGGTGATTTTGAGAGCAAAACGATGCGATCGAATACCTTGTCCAGCGGCGCAAAAACGCCGTGAAATACGTCGATATCCTCACCGTGCAAGGTCGCGGCTACCTTAACCCCGCCATAATATGCTCGCAAGACGCCTTCGACGTCTCCCGTCCCGGACAGCTCGTCCGTGACGATGTAATCGGGGTTCATGGCGCGCAAAGCGTTTTCGTACGCTTGTTTTTTCGGAAAGCCGAATAAGACGTCGGTATTCTCTCCGACGTTCATCGCGAATACCCCTTCTCCCGCGCCCGAGATCTCACCCCGCTCGTCCAAGACCACAACGTTTTTGCCGCGATCGGATAGCGTGTGCGCGATCTCTCTGAGGAGAGTGGTCTTGCCCCCTGCAGGCGGAGAAATAATGAGAACGTTTTGATTGAAATATCCGTCTATTCCGAGAAAGTCAGCAACGCCGAAAATCTGATGCGGAATGCGGATCGCGAGGGAGGTAACGTGCTTGACCGTCTTGATACTCTCGCCGTTCGCCACGCCTTCACCCGCCACCCCGACTCGCACGCCGCCTTTTAGGGGCAGATAGCCGTTGGTCAGTTTTTCGGTAAGCGCATACAGCGAACGATCTGTGACGAAGGATAACAGATCGGCAAACTCCGCGTCGGTGACGAGGTGTTCGGTGGAGAATCGCGATAAAGGAGTGAGATAACATAGTCTCCCCCCTTTGCGAACTCTGATCTCGGTCACCCTTTTCGGCAGATCCCTGAATAACGGATAAGAAAGCAGATCTTTCGGCATAACAAACTATATGCCGCAAGTTCATTGAATAGCACGGTTTGTCCGGAAAGAAAAAAGGCGCGATCGCTCGCGCCTGTTTCCCGTTTTATCAATTCATTTTGTGTTTGCCCGCATATAGGATTCGCGCGTTTCGGCTCTCGGGGATATAGCTGCCGATGTCGCCGATCTCCTGCATCGGGATCATATCGCTGGGCACGAACTCGGATTCCTCGTTGTCGTAGAAGAAAGCGACGAGGTACGGCATCAAGACGACGTCGGAGAAGATGACCGGACCACGGGAGAGATCGGTGTCGATGGTTTTGACACCTTTTCGATAACGTTTGGATAAACCGAATTCGCCGATGATGACCCGTTTGCCGTAACCGAGCTCGGTCAGCAGGATGAGTTCACCCGCTTCCTCGATCGCGGCGGCGAATATGACGCTGTCACCGGGATTCAGCATAATCCCCTTGACGCCCGAGGAACGTCTGCCCTGGACGGGAACGTCGGTCAGCTCCGCATTGAGAACCATACCGTCCTTAGTCACGAAGATCATAGACTCGGCGTCATCGAATTTGCAAACGTTGACCACTTTCTCGTCATCCTTCACGACGGTTGCCTGGAAATACGACTTGGAGAGCGCGACGTATTCGGAAGAAAGGGTGCGCTTCGCCATACCTTCTGAGGTGAAGAAAATCAAAGAAGATTCGGGCGTTGCCTTGTCGTCGTCAAGCATAAGGACGGAGACAACGGTCTCTTCCTTGTCCGCTTGGGGTACGAGCTTGATAAAGGGGATCCCCTTGTCCTTCCAAGAACGTTCGGGGAGATCGGACGCGAGGATGCGCGCCACGTTACCCTTGTCGGTAAACGCATAGAAATTCTTGTCCGAGGTGAGATACAAGATATCTTTCACCACATCGGAATCCGTCATTCCCGCCGTTCCTTTTCCCGCAGAGCCGAGGGTCCTCATGTTGCAGAACTTCAGATTTCCGTTCTTAAAGAGGACGATGCCTCCGTTGACGACGGGCTTGGACTCCGCTTCGTCGGGACTGATCTCGGCGACGGTCATCTCCTTGCCGTTTTCGTCGATGATGGCGGTGCGGCGAGCGCGTTTATAGCGTTTCTTGATGTCGAGTAGTTCCTCCTTGACGACGCGGAATTGTTCGCGCGCGGAAGCGAGGATCTTGGTCAGATATTCGATCTTCTTGCGGAGTTCGTCGAGCTCGGCGATGATCTCGTCTGTTTCAAGGTTGGTCAAACGGCGGAGCTTCATCTCCACGATGGCGTTCGCCTGTTTCTCGGACAAGGTGAAACGAGCGCGGAGAGAATCCTTGGCGTCGGTGACGTTTTTCGCCGCCTTGATGATGGCGATGACTTCGTCGATGTTCTTGATGGCGACGAGCAACCCGCGCAGGATCTCCTCACGTTCCTTCGCTGCGTTGAGGTCAAAGCGGGTGCGGCGCTGGATCAAGGTGCGCTGATAGTCGAGATAGTAGCGTAAAATATCTTTCAGTCCCATCAGCCTCGGCTTGCCGTCCGCGATCACGACCATATTGATACCGAAATTGGTCTGAAGGTCTGTGTGTTTCAGGAGAAGCTTGACGATCCTGTCGGGATCGGCGTCGCGCTTCAGCTTGATGGTCGCGCGCAGTCCCTGCCTGTCGGACTCGTCAAGGATGTCGGCGATCTGCACGTAGGGATCTTTCTTGCTCTCTCTGAGCTCGTTGATCTTTAAGAGTAATTTGGATTTGTTGACTTGATACGGGAGCTCGGTGATGACGATGCTCTTCTTGTCGCCTTCGCGCTCAATATGCATTTTCGCGCTGATCGTGACCTTGCCCTTACCCGTTTCGTAGGCTTGGCGCAGCTCGTCGGTCTTGTAGATGATGCCGCCCGTCGGGAAGTCCGGACCCTTGATGATGGTCATCAGGTCTTCGAGCTTGATGTGCGGATTGTCGATCATCGCGACGGCGCCGTCGATCACCTCGGTGATGTTGTGGGTGGGGATATTGGTCGCGAGACCGACCGCGATACCGGAGGCGCCGTTCACGAGCAAGTTCGGATATCTGCCAGGGAGCATATCAGGCTCCTTGAGGGTGTCGTCAAAGTTCAAACTGTAGGTGACGGTGTCCTTGTCGATATCGCGGAGCATTTCCTGCGCGATGGGGGCGAGACGCGCCTCTGTGTAACGCATCGCGGCGGCGCTGTCGCCGTCTACGGAACCGAAGTTGCCGTGTCCGTCCACCAAGCACTCGCTCATATTGAAGGACTGAGCAAGACGCACGAGGGCGTCGTAGACCGAGGTGTCGCCGTGCGGATGGTACTTGCCGAGGCATTCTCCGACGATCCTCGCGCATTTCTTGTGCGGCTTGTCGTGCGTGATACCGAGCTCGTACATACTGTAAAGGATCCTGCGCTGAACGGGCTTCAGACCGTCTTCAACGCGAGGAAGCGCCCTATCCAAAATGACGTATTCCGAATACGGGATCATCGAGTCGTGGAGGACCTGCTCGACGGTTTTCTCGTAAATGCGATTTTCTTCCGAATTGTTTTCGTTCTTAATCTCTTCAGACATTCAAGTAACCCTTTTTCTCGATCTCGTCTTTGCGATTAAAGTTCGCAAACTGATAGATATATGCTTTGCGCGCGTCTACGTTGTCGCCCATTAAGGTGGTGATCATCCTGTCCGCCGCCGCAGCGTCGTCGATGGAGACGCGGGTGAGGCAGCGCGTTTCGGGATTCAAGGTAGTCTCCCACAGCTGTTCGGGATTCATCTCGCCGAGACCTTTGTAGCGCTGCAACTTGTAATTCCTGCCGACTTCCTCAATGATCTTGTCGAGGGCGGCGTCGTCGTATCCGTAGCGGATGACGTCCTTTTTCTCCACCTTGTAGAGAGGGGGCATACCGATATAAAGGTGCCCTTCCGTGATGAGCTCCTTCATATAACGGAAGAAGAAGGTCAAGAGAATGGAGCGGATATGCGCGCCGTCTTGGTCGGCATCGGCGAGGATGATGACCTTGCCGAATTTCAAGGCGTTGACGTTGAACTCGGTGTCGAAATTAGCCCCGAGAGCACTGATGATCGTGCAGATCTCCTCATTGGAAAGGAGCTGATCGATACGTTTCTTTTCCGCGTTGATCGGCTTGCCTCTGAGGGGAAGGATCGCCTGGAATCTGCGATCACGCCCTTGCTTGGCGGAGCCGCCTGCGGAATCACCCTCAACGATAAAGAGCTCGTTGAGCTCCGGCTTTCTGCCCGTACAATTCGCGAGCTTGCCGATCAGCATATTGGTATTCGCGTTGTTCTTTTGACGGGCGAGCTCTTTCGCCTTCTTGCCTGCTTCCCTGACCTTCGCAGCGCCGAGCGCCTTTTCGATGATCTTGTCTCCTGCATCGAAGTGTTTCTTCTCGGACAAGTAGGCGTCGAGCTTCTCCATCACGATGCTCTCGACGAGCGGACGGATCTCGGGATTGCCGAGCTTGGTCTTGGTCTGTCCCTCGAACTGCACGTTCTGCATGCGTATGGAGAGGACGCAGGTCAATCCTTCGCGGAAGTCCTCGCCCTGCAGGTTGGGATCCTTATCCTTGAGGAGACCGCGCTTCCTGGCGTAGTCGTTCATCACTTTGGTCAAAGCGCTCTTGAACCCGACCTCGTGCGTGCCGCCTTCCGTCGTGGGAATGCTGTTCACATAGGAGAAAATGCTCTCGGTGTAGGCGCCCGTGTGTTGCATCGAGAGACCGAGGAAGAAACGATCCTGCTTGACCTCAAACTCGATGGGCTCCGGGAAGAGAGGCTCTTTGCCATCGTTCAGATACTGCACGAAGTCGCTGAGACCGCGCTCATAGCAGAAGACGGATTTCAGACTGTTGAGATCGTCGTCGAGCTGACGCTTGTCCTCGACCGAGATCGTAATGCCACGATTTAAAAACGCCTGCTCGCGGACGTGGGTGACGATGGTCTGGTAGCTCAAAAGCTCCTTGCCGAAGACGCGCCTGTCCGGCATAAAGCGGACGTAGGTCCCGTGCTTTTTCGTGGTCTCACCGGTTTCGACGAGAGGGGTGCGCGGAATGCCGCTTTTGACCTTACCGTCTACCTCGGGAGAGTGAAATTCCTGCTTGTAGACTTTGCCGTTCTTATAGATCGTGACGTCCAGCCATTCGGAGAGTGCGTTGGTGACGGATGCGCCGACGCCGTGCAAACCGCCCGAAAAGGTGTAGTTGTCGTTGTTGAACTTGCCGCCGGCGTGCAGCTGGGTAAAGACGACCTCCACGCCGCTGATGCCGAGGGTCGGATGCTTGTCCACCGGGATGCCGCGGCCGTCGTCCTCGACGCTGACGCTACCGTCGGGATAGATAACGATGTCTACCCGCGTACCGAACCCGTTGCAGATCTCGTCGAGAGAGTTGTCCACGATCTCCCAAAGGATATGGTGCAGTCCCTTCGCGCCCGTCGTACCGATATACATACCGGGACGGAGGCGGACCGCTTCTAACCCTTCGAGGACTTCTATATCTTTCGCATTGTATTCCTTGCTCACAAATTCCTCCGAAATCGCCATATTTGGTGGCGCCTTTGTGAATACGATACCACATATTGTGTCCCGAATTCGCCGCCGAAATCCCGTTCATTATATCATAGAATCATTTATTTGAAAAGTATTTGTCGGACGAAATTGAGATTTTCGATGCATAATCCGATCAATTTTTATGCATATCGTGCATATACGGGTGATTGTATTGCAATTCGTAAGGATACTCGGGCTGAGGAGCAGACTCCTTTTGCGGTGGTGGCGTTGCGGGTAAAAAGCCTTTTAACAGACCCATCATATCGAGAGGACGATTCGACGTAGATTCCCCAAACAGAGGCGGATAGGTGTCCCCCGTAGAGGATTTCGTCCCGACGATACCTCCGAGCAAAGACGAGTGATCGGGCGCATTACCGCCGAGTAGCATCGGGAGAAGCGCCGCGATCGGACTGCCGCCCTGTCCTTTCAATAGATTTTTAATCAGATCCGCATCCATATTCCCCTCCGTCACATTTGTATATGCGTGGCAATATAATACGGTGATAAAGGGAGGACGATATGGACTTTAAAAGCTATCAAAAGGAGCGAAAAACAAAGGGAAACGACGCGAAATTGACTACGCAAGAGGAACTGAAAAGCGCCGCGAAGAAATACGAAGGAAAGAGTGATTCGGAGATGCTCGGCGAGATCGCGAAAGCAGCTGAGCAGGAGAGGCGGAACGGGAACTTTTCCGATGAAAAGCTGGACAAATTCGCGAGTGATCTCGCGCCGATGTTGAATGCGGAGCAACGCGAACGGCTCGCGAAGGCGATCCGAATGATCAAGGGAGGTTAAAGGGACACCAAGAGGTCGTGGATCTCGCTGCGAAGCGCATCCACCTCGGGGACGCCGAGGGCGCGAGCCGAGCGCGGCAAGTCAAAGTCCTTTTCATAAAGTATCTCGGCACCGTGAGCGCCCTTCCCCATCACGACGATCTTGTCTGCGACGAGGATCGCCTCCAAGATGCTGTGCGTGACGAAAACGGCGGTGCGGCGGGACTCTTCCCAATGCTTGACAAAGTAGCGGATCAAACGTTCCTGCAGCGCGAGATCCAAGCCTTTGAACGGTTCGTCCATCAAGAGAAGATCGGCGTCGAACAACAGCCCGCGGGCGATGGCGACGCGCTGCGCCATACCTCCGGACAATTCGTGAGGATAGAGATCGGCAGCCTCCGAGAGTTCCATATCGTCGAGCATCTGTTTCGCGCGAAGGCGGCGATCTTCCCGCTTGCCATCCAGCACGACGGCGAGGTTATCAAGCGCTGTCAGATGCGGGAGCAAACGATGATCCTGAAAGATGAACGAGGCGCGAGGGGCTGAAAAACCGTCGGCGGGGATGAGCCCGGCGAGGGCTTTCAGCAAGGTAGTCTTGCCCGAACCCGATGGTCCGAGGATACAGGTGATCTTGCGGACGGGAAGAGAAAGCGAAAAATCTGAAAAAACCACGTTTTCGCCGAATTTTACGGACAAATCCTTAATGAGTATCTCATCACGCTTTTCCATGATTACAGATACATCCTTTCGATTCGCGACGTCATCGTACACCATAGTATCTCCTCATTACGATCCGTCTGACACAGAGGACCAACCCCTCGAGCAAAAAGCCCAAAAGGATGGCGGCGAGGGTCCAAGCAAGCAGCATCGAGGTCTCCATATAGGCGGAGGATTGTTGCATAAACCGCCCCATACTCTCACCCGTATACGCGAGCACTTCCGCAGCGATCGTGAGTTTTACCGCAAAGGAGAGGGTGATGGCGACGCCCGTCAGGATGGAAGGGATCATCTGCGGGACATAGAAGGAGAAAATCGTTTTGGTTCGTGAAAAGCGATATGCCTTAGTCATCTCGAGGAGTCCCTTATCTACGGTGTCGGTCGCATCGGATACGGTGGTGTATAGCATCGGGAAAAGGACGAGGAACGTGATGACGTAGGGAGCAACGGCGCTCCGAAACCAGATCAAGACAAGAAGGATCACGGAGATCGTCGGCAAAACGCGCAGGATCACGGCGATGGGACGAAACGCCTTGCGGAAGAAGAGAGACAACCTGCCGAGGATCGCGAAGAGGACGGCGAGCGAGAACGCAACGAGAAACGCGAGGAGCGATCGCCCAAGGGTGTGCCCTATCGCCAGATAGAAACTTCCTTGTCCGAGCAGAGAGAAAAAACCGCGGAAGGTATCGGTTGGCGACGGCAAAACGATCTCGATCCCGATCGCCGCGGATGCGGCGTACCAGATCGCGACAAAGACCGCCAACCCTGCGAGCGGCGCAAGGATATTCAGCGTTACGCGCTTCCCGTTCACGAGCTCCTCCTTATTTGATTCACGCAAATGCCTTTATCATCGCGATGTTATCCGTGAGTTCGTCGTCGATATAGTAGAAGTTGTCGTCGGGGAGATCGCCGCCGATCAAGGGCGCTTTGAACGCCTTCAGGATCGTAAAATACGCGATAACGTCCGCCTTGGCGGTCGCACCGAATTCGGGCAGGATATTCGTACGCGCGACGCCCGCCGCACCAAAGGTCGGGGGAACGGTCGCCTCGCGGGCTTTGAGCTCCGCGATGTAAGGAGCGGCGTCCTGGGTAAGCGCTACGCTGCCCTCATAGGTCAACTTCGCGATCTTATTCACGAGTTTCTTGTCGGATTCGATCAGAGAGCCCTTCGCAACGAGAGCGGTCTGCGGGTAGCTCGCATTCGTGTCGGTTGCGAGCTTCCAGGCTTCCTGCATGTCGCAAACGATGGCGAGGGTGCCGCCGACCTGCGCGATCGCCGTGGAGACAGCGGGTTCACCGAGGATCGCATAATGAACGTTGCCCTGCTTCAATCCCGCGATAATGGTCTTGCCTTCGTCGTGGAACTTCAAGGCGACCTTGCCTTCGACGGCGACGTTGCTCTCTTCGTACTCGATAGAAGCGCTCTCAAGCACCTTCTTCAAGACGATCTCGGGGGTGCCGCCCTTTCCGAGGGTGTGTAGTACCTTGCCGCGGAGATCGGTCAGGGAGAAATCCTCCGCATTCGTGACGTCGGAGAGCAAATAGAGCAATCCATAGCTGTTGGTGCCGACGAGTTTGATGTCGAGACCGCCGTTGTAGAGGATCGCCGCCATGTTGGTGGGCATCAAGGCGACGTCCGCCTCTCCGTTCAAAACGGCGGCTTTGATCCCGTTGGCGCCGTCCACGATCTTGTAGGTGACTTTGACTCCGTCGATCTCCTCGGGGAACTCCTTCATCAAATAGGACATTCCGAGCGCGGGACCGCCGTCAGGTACGGCGATCACGATGGAATCAACGCTTTTAGAGCATCCCGCAAAGCAAAATGCGGAGACGCAAAGGCAGAGGATCAAGGTAACGAGCATCAATTTCTTCATATTTTTTCCTCCTATTGAGTTTTTTTACTGTTATAGTCTTCGACGGCGGCGTGGATATAGAGATCCCTGCCGTAGTCGGGGTCGATCACGTTGTCTCCCGTCACGGAGATGTCGGGAATGAAAGGATTGCCGTGCATACAATACTTGCCGCCCTCGTAGGCTTCGTCGTAGATATAGTAACGCCCGACGATGAGCTGTACAAAGTAATCTCCGACGATCTTTTCATTTCCCTCTGCATCCTGTCCCTTATCCACGAGATATCCGACGGAATCTTCGATGGAATCGTTGGGTGCATTTTGCGCGACGCCCTTCCCGACTGTGGGTTGACCGATCAAAGCGGTGAGCGTACCGTGCGCCTTCATCGTGCCGATGAGCGCCTCGGAGGCTGACGCCGTCCCGCCGTCACAAAGGACGTAGATGGGGGTGTCCACGCGATATTGCGCCGCAGTGGAGAAAACGTATGACGAGGTGCCCTTCTTCTCATACTTGACCTCGACGAGGGGGGTACCGACCGCGACGTTCTCGCCGATCAAGGCAGAGGCGACCGTGGCGAGGACCGTGCTGCTACCGCCGCCGTTCCCTCTGAGATCGAGGATCAACGCGCGATTGCCGTCGTTTAAGAAAGATTTTACCGCATTACGGAACTCCTCCTCCGTTCGATGGTCTTTCGTCATCGTGAAAGATCGGAGCCAAATGTAGCCGAAATCCGTAGGAACGCCGTTGAGGTCGTTCACGTAGATGCAATACGGAAAGGCGAAATCCACCTTGGTGTAGGCAACGTCGAAGGATTCTTCCCCACGCTTCAAGGTAAAGGTGACGTCACGATCCGAAGGAAGCGTCGAAAGGAGCGCGGAATATAGGTCGTTGCTCAAGCCGTAGACGCGGGTCCCGTCGATATAGGTGATCTCATCGCCGCGCTGCGGGGTGAAACCGTCGCACGACGTCAGGAAGGGAGAGCCTTCGAGGATACAGTCGATCAAGTGCTCGTTATAGCGTGTATTGCGGATGATCAAACCAAATCCTTTCCCGTCCGTATCGGAAGAAAGGAGGTCTGCGACGGAATTGAAGTAGTTATATTGACCGAGGCTGGACACTAAGCCGTAGGCGGCGTAAAGGTCGGCGAGGTCGTAGTCGATGTCGGAATAATAGGTTTCCTTGATAAAATCGAGCACCTGATTCGTGAGATCGAACCGTTCTCCGAGGATCGGATCGCTCTCCTTGCAGGAAAAACCGAGGAGACAGGTCGTCAATAACAGCGCAAATATCAATAGAATCGTGAATATCTTTTTCATTCTTTCATTCCTCATAGCGCAGGATGGCGCGTTCGTTAACTCTGTCGAAGAGTCTCGTAACCGAGCGAACGGCGACCCGCACGACCTCTCCCGTAGCCAATTCCCCATCGCATATCACGAAAAGGGGACGTTCGGCGGCGGATAAAGCATAAACATACTCTCCGTCGCTGAAAAACCGCCCCGTTACCCTTGCTTCGAATCCGTGATCGGATAGCGCGAGATCACCGGGAGCGAAGGCGGCGAGCGCCTCTTTTCCGAGATAAACGTCGGAGATCAAACCGCAAAATGCGTTTGCGGGGAAAGTAACGCCGCAGAGAGAAACGCTCTGCTCCCCGATCACGCACGGCAGCACCGAAGGATATTTTTCAAAGGAGGTAAATGCCGCGAGACAGGAGGGGCGAAGGTTAAAGTCCGAGGCGGAGCCTTCTTGGAGGAGATAGCCGTACGAAAGCAACTTGATCTTACGAGACAACGCGGCGGCTTCGTCCGCAAGATCGGTGGCGTAAACGACGATCCCACGATCCGCAAACAGAGGCAAGTATCGCAAAAAGGCTTCCCGGCGGGAAGCGGGATCGAGTTTTGCAAAGATATTATCAATCAAAAGCACCTTTGCATTGCGCAAATAGGCACGGCAAAGGACGAGAGAGACCTTGTGCCACTCGTTGAGTCGGTAGACGGGAGCATCGATCATCAGATCGAGATCGAAGAGCGTGGCAGCCTCTTCCACGCGAGCTTTTCGCTCCTCCTTGGGGACTTTGCGTAGCTTCAAAGGATACTCCAGATTATAGCGAGCGGAATGACGGGAAAAGAGTGCGTAATCGTCAAACAGCATCTGAAAATCGCGGTCCTTTAGGGAGATATCGCGAAGGTCGACACCGTCCAAAGTCAGCTCACCTTTGTATTCCGAGAGCCCCGCGAGTGCCTTTAGCAGAGTGGTTTTCCCGCTTTTCTCCGCGGCATAGATCGCGTTGATCCCATCCGAAAAGGTCGTCGTGACCCCCGAGATCGCGGCGTCGTAGCCGAAGTATTTGACGGAAAAATCCCTGCATTCTAATTTACTCATAAGTAAATTATATCCTTTTCCGTTTCGATTAGTCAAACGAAAGCGCGCAACTGCGCCAAGGAAAAAGGCTCACCGAAGCGAGCCCTCTCCCGAGAAGACTATGTTACTCGTCGATCGCTCCCCCCGCTGCGACCTCGGTACGAAGGACGGGCAACGAGTCAAACGTCGTTTTATTCACCATTTTTCGGAAGGCGGAATTGCCAAGCATCACGATGCCGACCGTAAGTGCGATCGCCATATCCGCGAAAGCAAAAGTGTTATACAGGAAACCCCAAGCAACGGCGCTGTACCCTTCCGCTGCATACATCGAGAATGCGAAGATCCCCGAGATCACGTGCGCGGCGTAACGGAGCGAGACGGCAAGCACCGCTCCCGCGCCAAAGAGAGCGATCCCTTTGCCCCCTTTGATCCCCTTTTGCGTAAAGATAGCCGTCAAACCGATGGAAGCGAAGGCGATGGGATAATCAAGTAAGAATTGCGCCGGATGCAGGATGTAGGGGTCCTGTATCGCCTGCAGAATCCCGTAGATCAGCCCCGCGACGAGTCCTTTACGGACGCCGAACATCTGCGAATACAACATCAAGGGGAGCAAACTCACCAAGGTAATAGAGCCGCCCTGCGGCAATTTAAACAACCGAATGTAAGAAAGCGCAAAGGATAAAGCAATGCAAACCGCGGCGTAAGTGACTGATTTCGTCTCGGTTTTCGGATTGGATTTTCTCCCGAAAAATGCGTACAAAAGAGCAAAGATCACAACGAATACGGCGGCGCCGATCGCCAGTACGACCGAGTTCACTCCCGTGATCTCATCGCTCGTCTTGATCTCCCGAACGTAGTAAACCGAAAAACAAACGAGGATCGTAACGACAGAGGCGACGGCTAACCCGCCGAGAATATATTTCGCGAGCGATACGTATTTCCCGTTTTGCTTTGCATACAGGAAGAAAGCAAAGGAAAGGATCAAAGCGATCAGCGAAGCCAAAAGCGGATAAAACAGATACGGCACCATATAAAAACCTCCCGAATTCTCGGGAGGTGAAATACTGAACGCGTTTCCATGCCGAGAATTACCTCATCATGTTCAAAGGGTATGATCTCAGCCCTTGCGGGCACCCCTAATACGATTATATTTTGATTTTATCGCGCGACAAACGAGTTGTCAAGCGATATGATACCCTTTACAGGATATATTTTGCGGACTTTGCTTTCGCGCTGTCCAATTCCGCCTTTTTCGCTTCGTAGCCCTTTCTGCCGAACATCGCGTAGGTCGCGTTCTTGCCCTCTTCGACGCCGGGTTGATTATAGGTGTCGATGTTGAGCATCGCGCCGGTAAATGCGCACTCCATCATGAACATCATCAAAAGCTGTCCGATGGTGTACTCATTGACTTCGGGCAAGGTGATGGTGCGATTGAGACGATGTTTCTTCGCGAGAGCGTACTCGGTCGCCTTGCGCTCGGTGTTGAGCAGAGTGCCCATCGTGTTGCCGCAAAGGAAATTCACGTCGGGGAACTCGGGAAGCCCCTCGGGGATCATGACTTCCTTGCGGAACGCGTCGACCGCGATCAAGGTGATGACCTTATCAAACGGACCTTCGGTGTAGAGCTGTATCTGACTGTGCTGATCGGTCACGCCGAGCGCCTTGACGGGAGTCTGACCTGCGTACACCTCTTTGCCCGACTTGTCCACGGACTTGCCGAGGCTCTCGCCCCAGAGCTGGCAGTACCAGTCGGCAACGTACTTCAAACTATCCGCATAGGGCATCATAACGGAGACGTTTTTGCCCTTCTGCATCGCGATGAATTGAAGCGTTGCCGCCATCAAGGGCATATTGTGATACGGATTCGCCGATTTGAAGCCTTTTTTGACCATATCACGCGCACCGGATAGCATTTTCTTGACGTCGATGCCGAGAACCGCCGCGGGCAGCAGCCCTACGGGAGAGAGCTCGGAGAACCTGCCTCCGACACCGGAGTTGATGTAGAAAGTCTTGAAGCCTTCTTTCTTCGCCAGTTTGATGAGGTTGCCCTTTTCTCTGTCCGTGGTCGCGATCACGTGGCTCGCATAGTCCGCGCCGAGCGCCTTTTTGAGTTGATCGGTGATAACGAGGTACTGGCTCATCGTTTCGCTGGTCGCACCACTCTTGGTGATCACGTTGAAACAGGTCGTTTTAAGGTCGATCACGTCGAGAAGCGCGCTCATGCGCTCGGGGTCGACGTTGTCCTCGACGTAGAACTTCGGTCCCTTACGGAGTTTGGGAGACAGTTCGTTGTAATGCAGGTGGCGAAGCGCCTGAAAGACTGCGATGGGACCCAAAGCGCTGCCGCCGATACCGAGTACGACGAAGGTTTTGAAGTTCTTGCGAATGCCTTTGGCGGTGGCGAGGATATCCTCGACGATTTCGTCTTGATCAAAGGGGAGATCGAGCCAGCCCTGCCAGCCTGCGCCGCCCTGCTGTTTCACGCTCTCAAACGCCGCCTTAGCCTGCGGAAGGACAGCGGAGACGTCACTCTCCTTAAAGCCCTGCTCCGCGCCGATGTAATCCGCCATCATATTGTTGAAATCAAAGCGGATCTGATAGTCGTTTTTGTTGAATTTTGCCATAATTATGTCGTATGCTCCTTAATATTGCGGTTCGATCAGACCGACGGTGTCGTCGTATCTCTTGTAGACGATGTTGATCTTGCCCGTCGTGGGATTCAAATAGACGAAGAACTTGTTCTCGAGGAGGTCCATCTGCTCGATCGCTTCTTCGACGCTCATCGGAAGGATCTCGAACTTCTTGGTCTTCACGATGGCGGGGATCTCCTCCTCTTTGGTGTCGTTCAGTTCGATCGCCTCCTGCTCCGCCGCTTGGAAGTTGAAGACGCTGTCCTTGAACTGCTTGTTCAGTTTGGTCCTGTGTTTGCGTACTTGCCTGTCGATCTTGGGAATGACCACGTCGATGTTGGCATACATATTGTCGCTCGTCTCCTCGCTGCGGATCATCGCGCCGTTCACGAAGATCGTGACCTCAAGGGTAAATCTGCCCTTGTGTTCCTCTTTGCAAACGACTCTCGCGGTGACGTCGTCGGTGAAGAAACGATCCAATCTCTCCGCCTTTCTGCGGATCAAGGTATCCAATTTATCGCTGACCGAATAGTTCTTGCCTACAATGTCGATTTTCATAAAAGCCTCCTTGACTTGTATTATATAAACGCCGAAACGGCGATCATACCGCAGTTTACTCTTTCGTGAAGGTGAGCGCCTCAGCGCCGTCGTAATCCACCTTGACGGTGTCGCCGATCGCGATCTCGCCGAGAAGAAGTTTCTCGGACAAGGTATCCTCCAAAAGACGCTCGACGGTACGGCGAAGCGGGCGGGCGCCGTATTCGACGTTCGTCCCCTTCTTTATAATAAACTTTTTTGCTTCTTCCGTCAATACTATCCTGATATTTTTACTCTCCAAACGTTTGGCGAGAGAAGCAAGCATGATCTCGGCGATCTCCCCTAAGTTCTCGCTCGTGAGGCTGTGGAAAACGATGATGTCGTCCAGCCTGTTGATGAACTCGGGGCGCATCACGGAACGCAGCGCCTCGATCTGTTTTTCCCGCTCGTCCTCGTACTCGTCCACCGTGCCGAAACCGACCTTTTTCATCCCCTTCTGGGCGCCCGAACCGATGTTGGACGTCATAATGATGATGGTGTTTTTAAAGCTGACCGTTCTGCCGTGGCTGTCGGTGAGTCTCCCGTCGTCAAGGATCTGCAATAGGATATTGAAGACGTCGGGATGCGCCTTCTCGATCTCGTCGAAGAGGACGACGGAATAGGGTTTGCGACGGATCTTTTCGGTGAGCTGTCCGCCCTCTTCGTATCCGACGTAACCGGGCGCGGATCCCGTGAGCTTGGACACGGCGATCTTGTCCATATACTCGCTCATATCGATACGGACGATGTTGTTCTCGTTGCCGAACATCGTCTCGGCGAGCGCCTTGCACAGTTCGGTCTTGCCGACGCCCGTCGGGCCCATGAAGATAAAGGATCCGATCGGCCTCTTGGGATCGCCGAGCCCGGCGCGCGCTCTACGGATCGCACGAGAAAGCGCCGAGATCGCTTCGCGCTGCCCGACCACCCTCTTTTCGAGTTCCTTTTCGAGGTTCATCAAACGGTCTGCCTCCGCCTCCGTCAAGCGGACGACGGGGATGCCCGTCCACTTGGACACGATCTCCGCGACGTCCTGCTCGTTGATCTCGAGGGTCGTTCCGTGCACTTCGCTCGTCCAATCGATCTTGGACTTCGAGACCTTGAGGAGCAGCTGCTCCTTTTGTTGCCTGTACTCGGAAGCCGTCTTGTAATCTCCGCTCATCGCGGCGTCGGTCTCGAGCTTGTCCAGTTCGGCGATCTTGCCCTCCATCTCACTGATGGACTGCGGCGCAGTGAAATTCAGCATACGCTTTCTGCTCGCGGCTTCGTCGATGAGGTCGATCGCCTTGTCGGGAAGATAACGGTCGGAGATATAGCGGTCGGAAAGCTCCGCGGCGGCGGTGAGCGCCTCGTCGGTGATCTTCAACTTGTGGTGCTCTTCGTACTTACTGCGAAGTCCCTTTAAGATCGTGACGGTATCCTCGACCGAAGGGGGATCCACGATGATAGGCTGGAATCTCCTTTCAAGCGCGGCGTCCTTCTCGATGTACTTCCTGTACTCGTCGAGCGTCGTAGCGCCGACGACCTGCAATTCTCCGCGTGCGAGCATGGGTTTTAGGATGTTCGCGGCGTCGATCTTGCTGTCCGCGCCCGCGCCCGCCCCGACGATCATGTGGATCTCGTCGATAAAGACGATCACGTCGCCCGCCTCTTTGATCGCGTCGATGGCATTCTTGAGCCTCTCCTCGAACTCTCCGCGATATTTCGTACCCGCCACCACGCCCGTGATGTCGAGGGTGAAGATCCGCTTATTCTTCAAGGTCTCTGGAACTTTGCCTTCGACGATCGCCTGCGCCAGACCT
>JAFSZO010000118.1 GCA_017455605.1 Clostridia bacterium | reverse complement strand
GCCTCGGCGTCCTTCTTCAGCTTGGTCAGGATCATAGCGCTGATCTCCTGCGGAGAGTAGCTGTTGTTGTCGATCTTGACGGAGTAAGCGGTGCCCATCTCCCTCTTGATGCTGGAAACGGTGCGTTGCGGATTGGTGACCGCTTGACGCTTCGCCGCCTGTCCGACGATCCTCTCGCCCTCTTTGCTGAACGCCACGACGGACGGAGTCGTTCTGCTCCCTTCCGCGTTGGCGATAACGGTAGCTTCACCGCCTTCCATGACGGCTACGCAAGAATTGGTGGTTCCCAAGTCGATTCCGATGATCTTTCCCATAGTTTTTTATCTCCTTTTTATAGATTTGAGGCACTGCCTCGGTGTTGATATATTGTCAAGGATAACCTTTATCCTTTTATTCACTCTTTTCCACGCCGACCTTGACCATCGCGTAACGGATGACCTTGTCGCCGAGTCGATAGCCGCGCTGGTAGACCTCGAGGATCTTGCCGACCTCGGACTCCTCTACCTCGGCGCGCTGTACGGCGTTGTGCAGGTTGTGATCGAAGGTCTCTCCTTCCGCCGCGATCTCGGTCACGCCGAGTTGCGAGAGCGAGGTCTCGATCTGTTTCTTGATGAGGGCGAGCCCTTCCTTGGATTTCTCGTCGAGGGAGATGCCCATCGCCCTGTCGATCGAGTCGATCACGGGCAGGATCGCGATGACCGCGTCCGCCGTACCGTCCTTGCGCGCCCTGATGGTCGCCTCTTGATTGCGACGGCGGAAATTCTCGTAGTCGGCGCGCAGACGAAGGTAATCGTCCTTCTCTTTCTTCAGCTCCTCACGCAGCATATCCGCCTCGGGATTTGCCTTGGGCGGCTCCTCCTCGATCGTAGCGTCGGTATCGAAGGAGACCACCTCTTCCGCCGTGGTCTCGGCCTTTTTTTCTTTATTTTCTTTTACGGATTTCGCCATTTTTCTTCTCCTTTTCGTCGGGTTCCGCCTCTCCGTTGAATACCTTTTGGATATAGTGGAGGACACTCACGACTTTATCATAATCCATTCTTTCCGGTCCGATGACTCCTGCCTTGCCGATCTCGGCGCCGCCGATCGAATAACGCGCGGTGACCATAGAACAGTTGCCGTTCAGTCCGTCGGGTTTACCGATCCTGACCGAGAGCTCGATGTCGTCGTCTGCGGTCATCAGCTCGCCGAGCTTCTCCTTCTCATCGAGGAGGGTGATGAACTCACGCGCGGTCGAGATCTCGGCAAACTCGGGATGGTGAAACATCTTGCTCGTGCCTTCGACGAAGACCTTGTCGTGTCTGCCCGAAGCATACTCCTCGAGCAAATTGATGATCTTGTCGAAGATGTCGTGATAGGGAGCCATTTCGCCGTCGATGTCCGCGTTCTGCGACTTGATCTCGCTGAGCGTCTTGCCCGCGAAAAGGTCGTTGATGACGTCGTTCGCGGCGGTGACATAGCCGCTGCCCATATTGACGGGGATCTCGATGATGTTGTCCTTGATCACGCCGCTGTCGGTGATGATGACGACGAGCGCCCTGCCCGCGTCCACCTCCACCAGCTTTACCTCGCGGATGCGGATGTCGTCGGTGTTCTTGATGACGATCACGCTGGTGTAGTTGGTCGCGTCGCTGATGACACGAGCCGTATTGCGGACGACGTCCTCGATCTCCACGATCTTCTTGCCAAGATAATCGCGAACGCCCGCCACGCGGATCTCCTTTTTCTCCCCTGCGAGGACGTTCTCCACGTAAAGCTTGTACGCGGGCTCGGTCGGGATGCGCCCCGCCGAGACATGCGGCTGTACGAGATAACCGAGTTCTTCGAGGGCGGCAAGTTCGCTGCGAATGGTCGCGGAACTGATCTCCTCGCCGTAGAGGGACTTGATCTCGCCGCTCGAGACGGGCTCGGCAGTCTTGATATAGCGCTCCACAAGCAATCCGAGGATCTTTCTCTTTCTGCTTGACAGTTCCATACCGTAACTCCTTTTGCCGTTTGGCACTCCGTTTCGTCTATTGTTAGCACTCTAACCTTTCGACTGCTAACATTCTAACTCCAGTATGTTCGCCTGTCAAGACTTTTATGCAAAAAAATTAAAAATATTTTTCAGAAAATAAAATCGGAAATGATCGCATTGGAAACGTAGAGGTACTGCGATCTGATAGACAAACGATCTCCCGACAGCTCGAGGAAACGAGAGAGCTTCTCTGTTTTCCCCGGGAAAACGTTCGCGAGATCGCGACCGAAGAGCTCACGAAAACGGGAAAGCGAGAGACCCTCCGAGAGACGAAGCCCGAGCATCACGAACTCATGCGACGCCTCGTCAAACGCGATCTTTTGCCTTCTGCCGCGAGGAACGCCGTCAAAGGTGAGATATCGGCAAAGGTCCGAGGTATTCTTGAAACGAAACGCGGGAAAGCCCCGCTCCTTGACGAAGGAACTCGCACCGAGCCCCAGTCCGAGATAATCGCCGTACTGCCAAACCGAGGTATTGTAGCGGCAGATCGCCCCATTACGGCAGTAGTTGCTGATCTCATAGCGGGAAAAACCTGCCGCCGAGAGCCGCTCGGTCGCGAGATCGTACAAATCGACGGAAAGATCGTCGTCGGGATGAAAAGCCCCTCGCCTCGCCTCGGCATAGAGCGGCGTGCCCCGCTCCAAGATCAAACTGTAACAGGAAACGTGATCGAGAGGGAATGCGACCAAAGCGTCAAGGGTCGAGAGCACGTCCTCCGCGGTCTGTCCGGGGAGCCCCACCATTACGTCCGCGCCAACAGAAGGAAAAACAGAAGTCAAAAGTTCCAACGCTTTGAGCGCGCACGCGCGATCGTGCGCTCGCCCGATCCTTTTCAACAGATCATTCGACAGGCTCTGCACGCCGACGCTGACCCGATTCACTCCCGCGGAAAGAGCGGCGGAAAGAAAGGCGGGCGTCACGCTCTCCGGATTGCATTCGACGGAGAACTCCGCATCTTCCCGAACACAAAAAGCCTTGCGCACCTTCTCTGCGAGCGTCGGGAGATAACGATACGCCAACGAGGGCGTCCCACCGCCGATATAGACGTTATCGACCACGCGCGGGTACCGCGCCCCCTTCGCCTCGATCTCGTGAAAGAGCGCGGTAAAATAGTCCTGCATACGAGAATGATCCGCGAAAGACAAAAAATCGCAGTATGCGCATTTTGACGAGCAAAACGGAACGTGAATATAGAGGGAAAAATCGCGAGAACAGTCTCTCACCGCTTCAAAATGGACATAAACGCCTCGCTCGGCAAGGAGACGCTGCCCACCTGCCGCATACGCTTTTTGCCCTCTTTCTGCTTCTCAAGCAGTTTCTTTTTGCGGGTGATATCGCCGCCGTAACACTTCGCAAGGACGTCCTTTCGCATCGCCTTCACCGTCTCGCGGGCGATGACCTTGCCGCCGACGCAGGCTTGGATCGGGATCTCGAACATTTGACGGGGAATGACCTCTTTCAGCTTCTCGGCGATGCCTCTGCCGCGGTTGTAGGCATCGTCCTTGTGCACGATCAGTGAAAGCGCGTCGCAGATCTCGCCGTTGAGCATGATGTCGAGCTTCACGAGTTCGCTCTTTTGGAACCCGACGATGTCGTAGTCCATGCTCGCATAGCCCCGCGTGCGGGATTTCAGATCGTCGAAAAAGTCGTAGACGATCTCCGCGAGGGGGATGTCGTAGGTCAGCTTGGCACGGGAAGTGTCGACGTAGCTCATATCGAGGAATACGCCGCGTTTGCCCTGACAAAGCTCCATAATGGGTCCGACGTACTCGGGCGGCGTAAAGAGCGTCGCGCGCACGATCGGCTCCTCCATGTAGTCGATCTCGGAGGGAGACGGCAGGTGCGACGGGTTGTCGACGTTCAGGACCTCCCCGCCGTATTTGTAAACCTTGTAGGAGACGGACGGTGCGGTGGTCACGAGGTCGATGTTGAACTCGCGTTCGAGGCGCTCCTCGATGATCTCCATGTGCAAAAGTCCGAGGAATCCGCAACGGAACCCGAACCCGAGGGCGGCGGAAACGTCCGGCTCGAAGAAAAGGGATGCGTCGTTCAGCCGCAGTTTCTCGAGAGCCTCGCGCAGTTCGGTGTATTTGCTGCCGTCCGCGGGGAAAATACCCGCGAAAACGACGGGCTTGACCGCCTTGTAGCCGGGGAACGGCTCCTTCGTGCCGCCCTCCGCAAAGGTGATGGTATCGCCGACAGCGGTATCGGAAACGTTCTTGATGCTCGCGGCGAGATACCCGACCTCGCCCGCAGAAAGAGCCTCTACGGGGAGCATCTTAGGCGTAAAGACGCCGACCTCGGTCACGTCGAAAACCTTGCCCGTGCTGAACATCTTGATCTTGTCGCCGACCTTGACCGAGCCGTCCATCACGCGGATAAAGCTGATGGCGCCCTTGTAGTTGTCGTACACAGAGTCGAAGATCAACGCCTTGAGCGGCGCGTTTTCGTCACCGCGCGCGGGAGGCAGATCGTAGATGATCTTCTCGAGGACAGCCTCGATGTTGAGCCCCGTCTTCGCGCTGATGGCGGGAGCATCCGATGCGGGAATGCCGATGATGTCCTCGATCTCGCGCTTGGTACCCTCGACGTCGGCGCCGGAAAGGTCCACCTTGTTGATGACGGGAATGACCTCGAGGTCGTTGTCGATCGCGAGGTAGACGTTGGTGAGGGTCTGCGCCTCCACCCCTTGCGTGGCGTCAACGACGAGGACTGCGCCTTCGCACGCCGCGAGAGAACGGGAGACCTCGTAGGTAAAGTCCACGTGCCCCGGGGTGTCGATCAGGTTCAGCATATACTCCTCGTCGTCCAGCTTATAGAACATACGGACGGGCTGAAGCTTGATCGTGATGCCGCGCTCCCGCTCGATGTCCATATTGTC
>JAFSZO010000117.1 GCA_017455605.1 Clostridia bacterium | reverse complement strand
TCTGAGGATTCATCCGAGGATTCTTCTTTGCTTTCTTCGGACGATTCCTCGGAGGACTCTTCTGAGGATTCATCCGAAGATGAATCCTTGCTCTCGTCCGACGATTCTTCGGAGGATTCCTCTTTGCTCTCCTCGGACGATTCTTCCGAGGACTCTTCAGAGGATTCTTCCTCTTCCGGAGCGACGATGGCTTTCTCGAACGAAGTCTTGCCATGCGAGAAGGATCCCGTACCGTAATAAAGGATGATAAACTCCGAATGGATCTGACCGTTTTCATCTACGGTCGGAGAGACCTTGACCTGGTAGGTGACGCGGATGATCGTCCTTTGCGCGTCGGAAAGGATCTGGTTGAGCTGCTCCTCGTCCTCGAGGTAATACTTGTCGATCATCTTTTTGATCTGCGACTCGGGAGCGATCACCGCGTCGACGTCGCCCTTGAGCAGATAGCGCAGCGTGTCGAGCTTCTCCATGTCGGTCGGGTCGCTCATCGCGACGGTCAGAAGATCGTCGTGCTTCATGACCGGCACGACCATGTAGTGCCGCGCGATGTCCTGATCGAGACTGTTGACGACCTCCTCGGGGATCTCGTAGTCGGTCAGGTCGATCATCTCCATCCCGTACTGCTGGGCAAGCATCGAGAGCAGCTCCGTCTCCTGCACGACGCCCTTGCGGCAGAGGATGTCGACGGCGTCGAGCTCGAAGTCCTCCTGCGCCATCGCCTCCTTGCGCGCTTCGACGATCTGCTCGTGGGTGGCCATGCCGTATTCTTCGAGCAGCGTCAGCACATATTCAGTGTCCTTGGCCAATTGTCATTCTCCAAAATGGTTGAGCGATTGCATCCACGAAAATCACATGAAATGAATTATAACGCCAAAAGTGCGAATTGTCAAGCGCGGGTCTCGATATTGGCGATAATTTCTTCGATCACCCGGCTGTATTCGGGGATCTTCGCCTCCTCGGCCTCGGCATGACTGCGCTTCGCGGCGGTCGCGGGGCTGGAGGGCGCGAAAACCGAACAGCTGTCGGGCACCTGCACGCTCGACTGCTCCATCGTGCCGATGCTCTCGGCGGCGGCGATGGTTTCGAGCTTGTCGGCGCCGATCAGCGGGCGGAGCACCAGCATGTCGATCGCGGCGTTGATCGTGTCGAGGTTGTCGATCGTCTGGCTGGCGACCTGACCGAGCGACTCGCCGGTGACGAGCGCGCGGCAGCCGGAGGCGGCGGCGACGCGCTCGGCGATCCGGAACATCGCCCGGCGGTAAAGCACGGTGCGCATCCTTTCGGAGCAGTTGTCGCGCACCGCCTTCTGAAACTCCGCCAGATTGACGATGAAAAGCCGTCCGTGCCGCTGGAAACGGTTGAGGATGCGAACCAGTCCCCGCACCTTGTCGATGGTCTCCGGCGGGGTGTACGGCGCGCTGTGAAAGGTGATGTAATCCGTCGGCGAACCGCGCTTCATGATCTGCCACGCCGCCACGGGCGAGTCGATGCCGCCGGAAAGAAGCGTCAGCACCCGGGGATTGCTGCCCACCGGCAGTCCGCCCGGAGCCTTGAACGTGTCGAAGTAGACGATCGCGAACTCGTCCCGCACCTCCACGCCGAGGGTGATGTCCGCCTCGTCGAGATCGATGTCGAACGCGTT
>JAFSZO010000116.1 GCA_017455605.1 Clostridia bacterium | reverse complement strand
CCGAAAGAATCGAAGAACAACGTGGAGATGCTGCGACGAAGAGCATAGTTGACGGAATGTCCGTGCACGTCGGTGTGGTTGGTGGCGTATTTGACGCCGTCCTTGTAGGCGTGCGCACGCCCGCCGTACAGGACCGCATCCGCATAGGAGGCAAAGGACGTGTGCTCGGCGTCCCTCACGAGCCTCGTGGGAGAACAATGATACAGCTTGCGCCATTCCGAGATCGCGCCCTGCTTCACGTTCACGAAGTCGTATTCGTAGGTGTTGGTGCGTTCGCTCTCCGACACAAAGCGACTGCAATCGTCGACGTACTTCATCGTGAGCTCGTAATTCGGCTCGGTCTTGGTCATATCGTAATCGAGATAAAGCTCGGCGTAAAAACGCTGCTCGTGCGATTCGGAACCGTGCGTGTAGACGGTCTGCAAGCCGAGGTGTACGGTGATGAGGTCGTTCTCGTCGATGTCGATGTCGATCCGCGCCTCCGAGGTGTAATCCTGCCGCACCGTCTTCTCGCCCGTCGCGAAATCGAAGTCCGCATGACCCGTGACCGTGCCCGTATAGATCTTGCCGAACTCGTAGTCCTTGCCGACCTCGTCGTAGAGCGCCTTGATATATTGGAACTGGATCATCGGCGGCTCGTCGTACTTGAAATCGGGATCGTCGGTCTGCTCCCGCATATCGAAAAGGGAGTAAAGCGTGCGGACCGCCTCGGTGCCGTCGTACTCGTCGGCGTGCGCGACAGTCCCGTAGAAGGTCTGCGCCGAAGCGGACAACGCCGCGTCGCCGTGACCCGAAAGGCTCCTCGCGACACCGCTAAAGGCGAAAGCGACCTTCTCGTACTTGTCGGTCGGGAGCTGACCGCCCGTCTTGTTGCAGGCGACAAGACAGAGCGCAAACGCCAAAATGAGCGCAAAACAGAGTAACGTTACGAGTTTTCTTTTCATAAAATACCTCTCTCAAAAAACGCGATCCGAACGAAACGAGGCAAGAGGTCAACGATCGCGTCGCTTCCGTCCGCCGTCGGGCACCTCCCGAGGGAACGAACTATTATCATTGTAACACTTTTTTGATAAATAAGACAAGTATTTGGAGGAAATTAGGAATATGGAATTGGGAATTGCCGCTCGCACAAACATTCAACGAGTATAAATCTTTTGGAGCAACGCGACCCTTCATTCATAATTCATAACTCATAATTCATAATTAAAAAGGGCGCCGAAGCGCCCCATAGGATCGGATCAAAGGTGCTTGATCAGGCATCTGCGGCGTTTGTGTTGCTTCTGCGGGAACTTGCCGAGGAGGTTGTTGATCTCGACGTTGTCCTCGAGGTTGGCGTTGGACTCCAGCTCCTTGATGCCGTCGTCTATGATATTCTGCCACAAGCGGGCGATGATGAGGGCGTAAGCGCCCGAATTGCGGTATTCGTCCGTCACGCCGATCAGCGCCATCTCCATCTCGGTCGGCTTTTTGAACAGGAGCGGCAGGAAGTGGAAGATGCCGATCGGGAAAAGCTTGCCGCGGCTCTTGCGCAGGGCGTGCCAGATGGCGGGAAGGAGCAAGCCGAAAGCGACCAAGTTGCCGTCCTTGTCCGCGATGCAGGAGATGTAGCGCGCCTTGACGATGATGCGGAGCCCCGCGATCATAGACGCCTTCGCCTTCTCGGTGAAGGGGACGGTGCCGTGGAGCTTGCGATAGGCTTCGTCGAGGAGCGCGAAGATCTTGTCCGCAAAGTTGTCGATGATCTCCCCCGTCTTCATATCGTTGGAAATGAGCTCGGTGAGGCCGTAGCGCTTCTTCACGATCTCCGCCATGCGAACGTAACGCTCGTCCACCCGATCCCCGACGAAGAGGATACGCTCCGTCCAATCGAACTCTTTAGCATAGCCGAGCGCCTCGAGATAAGGGAGATAGTAGGGATAATTGTACACGCCGCCGTAGGTCTCGTCGTACTCGTACCCCTCGACCAAGAGACCTTCCTTGTCCATATCGTTGTAGCCGAGCGGACCGTGCACGACGTCGATGCCCTCGCCGCGTGCGAAGTCCTCCACCGCGCCCATCAGCGCCGCGAAGACGGCGGGGTCGTCCACCGCGTCGAGGCGGGTGAAACGGACGCTCTTCACGCCCGTCTTCTCGATGTCGGCGTAGTTCACGATCGCGCCCACACGACCGACCACCTTGCCCTTCTCGTCGTAAGCGAGGAAGAACGCGCTCTTGGTGTAGTCGGCGTAGATGTTGGTCTTCTCGCTGAGCAGCGCTTTTTCGTCCGCATAAAAGAGGGGAGCGTAGTGGCTATCCTTCGGATACAGTTTCAACGGAAAGTTCGCGAAGGCGCGTCTTTGGCATGCTGTGGCAACTCGTTTGATCTCTATCATATTTATCCTCTCACGACGTCGGTCACGGTCTTGATCTGCAAGAGCTTATTCTTGACGGCGAGGAGCTCCTCCCTGCCCGACAGCTCGATCGTGACTTCGATCTTAACGTTTTTATCTTTGTCCACCGCGGCGGCGATGTGGGTCATCTCGATCCCCATCCCCGCGAAGACCTCGGTGGTTTGGTTGATCGCGGCGGTGCCCGTCGCGTAGACGTAGAGCGTAGCGGAGAACTTTCCCGCCGCGACGCCGCTCCATTCCGCCTTGATCAGGCGCTCGGGCTCGAGGGTCGCGAGATTCTCGCAGTCGGCGCGATGCACGTTGATCCCTCTGCCGCGGGTGATGTAGCCGACGATGTGGTCGCCGGGGAGCGGATTGCAACACTTGCTCATATGTACCTGCATCCCATCCTCTCCGTCGATCAGCACGCTGTTCACGGCGGTCGGCTTCTTCGGTTGGACGGGCTTCACGTCCTCTTTCGGCGCGATCTCGCGATACTTCGCCACGAGGCGGTCGATGATCTGTTTTGGCTTTAGTTCGCCGAAGCCGACCGCGGCGAGCACGTCGTCCGCCGAGGCATAGCTCTGTTTCTCCGCCGTCTCGCCGATCCATTCGTCCACCATCAGCTCCTTCGCGCTGTAACCCGCCTTCTTGCAGGCGGCGATCAGCATATCCCTGCCAATGCGGATATTCTCGTCACGCATCGTGTGCTTGAAGTATTGACGGATCCTCGCCTTGGTGGCGGGAGAAGCGACGAAGCGCATCCAGTCGCGACTCGGTCTGGCGTTCGGGGAGGTGATGATCTCGACCACGTCGCCATTCTTGATCTTAGTCGAGAGAGGGACGATGCGCGAATTGATCTTGCCCCCCACGCACTTGTTGCCGACCTCGCTGTGGATCGCGTAAGCGAAATCCACGACGGTGGAGCCGATGGGCAGGCACTTCAGGTCGTTCTGCGGCGTGAAGGCGAAGACCTCGTCGAGGAAGAGCTCGGTCTTCATCGCGTTCAGGTACTCTTCGCTGTTGTCCGCGTCGTTCTCGTGCACCTCCATGATCTCACGGATCCAACTGATCTTCTCGTCCAGCTCGGGATCGGTGTTGCCGTCCTTGTACTTCCAATGGGCGGCGACGCCGTACTCGTCGAAGCGGTGCATTTCCTTGGTGCGGATCTGGATCTCGAAGGGACGACTGCCGATCGGTCCGACCACGGTGGTGTGGATGGAGCGATATCCGTTGGATTTTTTGACCGCGATGTAGTCTTTGATCCTGTCGTTTCTGTACGGCTTCCACATCGCGTGCACTTCCCCGAGGATGCTGTAGCAATCCGTCTCGCTCCCATCCACGATGATGCGGATCGCGATGAGGTCGTAGATCTCGTCGATCGAGACGTTCTGCCGCTTCATCTTGCGGTAGATGCTGTAAAAGTGCTTCGCCCTGCCGTTGATCTCGAACCGAAACCCTTTAGGCTCGAGCGCGGCGCGCAGGAGCTCGCTGACCCGTTTTACGAATTCATCGCGCTCCTCGCGTTTCGAGTTCACGAGGTCCACGAGCTCGCGATACTCCTTGGGGTACAGATAGCGCATCGAGAGGTCCTCGAGCTCTCCCTTGATCCTGCCGATGCCGAGACGAGCGGCAAAGGGGGCGTAAAGGTCCATGGTCTCCTGCGAGATCGCGATCTGATCCTCGGGGGACTTGTACTCGAGCGAGCGCATATTGTGCAGGCGATCGGCGAGCTTAATGAGGATGACGCGGATGTCCTTGGAGACGGCGAGCATAAACTTGCGGAAGTTCTCCGCCTGCGCCTGCTGTTTGCTCTTGAATTGGATGCGATTGATCTTGGTCAGCCCGTCCACGAGAGAGGTCACGCCCATGCCGAACTCCTCGACCAAACGGTCGCGCGGCACGTCGGTGTCCTCGAGCACGTCGTGCAAAAACCCCGCGGCGACAGACTCCGCGTCCATGCCGAGATCCAAGAGAATGTTCGCCACGTGACAGGGATGAACGATGTACGGCTCGCCCGACATACGCACCTGCCCCGCGTGCGCCTCCTTCGCAAGGGAAAAGGCACGCAGGACCATCTCGCTCTGCGCTTCCGAAAACGTCGCGCGGATCCGCGCCATCAATTCGTTTTCATCCAATGCGGGGGTGTACATACGCTACTCGTTATTCTCTCCTATATTCGTCTATAATAATACTCTTCGCGCGCGTCGTCAACGATCTTTCCTGATTCGGAAGAAGAAAAATGCCGCCGCCGCGAGATAAATGCCCGCCGTCACGCCGCCCGTGACGTACAGAGCGATCACGGGGAGGACGCTCGCCCGCCCGCCGAGCGGCACGGAGAGCAACGCGACCGTCAGAAAGACCGCGGCGAGAAGGACCGCCGCCGCTGTGATCGCTATCCTCTTGATCTGTCCCTTACTCATAGTAGATCTCCATCGCTTTCAGCTGTTCGAGGGTGACGGAGCTCGCGCCGAAGTCGAGGATCTCCGTGGCGTAGTCGCCGTAGCCCTGCGTATTCTCGAAGAAGTACGCCGTATAGACAACATCGGGGCGCAAATAGTAGAATTGATACTCCGCGATCACGCCGCCGCTCGTATGACCCTCCGAAGCGACGTAGGCGTTGCCCGAAAGGTCGATCGTGTAGTTCGCAAAGAACCCGCCCCGTAAATAACACAAGCCGCAGATCGCGCCGACCAAGCTATCTTCGTCGTACTCGGGCAGACTCCCCGTAAAGAAGCAACTCTCGATGTTGCCCGCATTCCTCGCCGCGATGCCGCCCGTGAAATCGTAATAACGGTCGGGGCTCTCGGCAGAGACCCGCGCCGTCTGACGGGAGGCGGAAACGTAGGAACCGCTGTCGTTCACGGCGGCGATGCCGCCCGCGTAGCTGTTGTTGTCCGTGTGTGCGACCGCAGAGACCGCGCCGAGCCCCGAGCATCGCGTGACCGTACCGTAGGCGGTCGGGTCGTCGGTCAACGTGGTGTTGAGCGTGACGATGCCGCCCGCAAACGCCGAGCCGTAGGTCGCGTCCGCTGTGACGGCGGCTCGGTTCGTTGAGTTCTGTACGCTGCCGACGTTCACGCAGACGAGACCCGCCGCATACGCCGACACGACGCGATCCCCCTCCGCGAGTTCGGGCGAAGCGAGGACGGAGCGAACGGTCCCCGCGACGGAGCACCCGTCGATGGCCCCTTCGTTGTGATCGGCGATCCCCGCGACGTTGGGCGTCCAACCCTTGATGTCCGCCCTCTCCGAGAGGGTCATATCGACGACGCAATCGGTGATCACGCCCGTCTTCTCGTTCTTACCTGCGATGCCCGCGACGTCGACATCAGTCGCCTCGATGCTCCCTTCGGCGCGGCAGGCGTGGATCGCCCCTTCGTTACTGCCCGCAAAGGGCGCGAAGTAGCAGTCTCCGCCGGCGTCCCCCGCGATCTCGACCGAGAGGGTGGCGTAGCAGCCGTCGATCGTCCCCGCATTGACCGAAGTCAAGAGTCCCATGTGTTCGCCGCCCTTCGCGAGGGTCACTCCCTCGGCGACGACGCGCACGTTGCGGAGAACGCCGACATTCTCGCGGATCACGGCGTCCCCGACGAAGCTCTGCTCCAAGACGAAGATCACGTTGAACATCTCCCCTTCGAAGCGATCGCACAGCGGCGCGCTCAGGCGCACGATACGGTCGTTGCCCTCAAACTTCCTGCCGTAGGTCTCCACGGTAGCGGAGAGGGTAACGTCCTTTTTCAGATAGACGGTCTCATTCTCTCGGAGGGCGGAAGCGAGCGCGGCGCCGCTCCTGACCTTGTAAAACACCCGATCGTTCCCGAGACCGAAATACACCGAGAGGCAGACGGTCGTCACCGCGATCAGGAGGAAGGCGGCGAAGCAGACCAAGGCAAATCGCAGGGAGAACCTGCGCGCCGCATAGGATAGCGGCTCGGCGGGCAGATCGAGTTTCGGACCCGTCGCGCTGACTCCCTTGCCGAGGCGAGTAAAGTAGACCCGATGGATGGCGGGCAGATACCGCCCCGCATTCGGGTAGACGGCGTAGAGTTTTTTGAGCTCACGCCCACGCCCCATGATCGCGAGCATCTCGAGCGGAGAGACCGCCTCGTCGGCGTAGTAACGGAGCGCCTTGCCCGCACGAAGGCGGAAGCGCTCCTCCGCCTCGCGGTAGGGGTCGACCTTTACGCGCGGACGCTCCTTGACGAGCTCCGCGAAATAGCTCTTCACGATGCGTTTGGCATCGTACAGATACAAAAGAGACAGCAGCGGAAAACGCCCGAAAACGGCGCAAAGCACCTCGGGTGTCATCATCGTCCCGAAGCCCTTCACGTCGTCTTTTTTGACGCTCTCGAGGAGGTTTTTCCGCAAGGTCTCGTTCATTATTTCTTTCTCTTCACTCCGCGATCCGCCGCCCATTTGTCGAGGATGTCGTAGATGTAGCCTTCATTGACGGTCTCCCCTTCGGTGAGTTTGCGGAGCAAGTCGGAGGTGGTGACGAAGGTCGCGGCGAGGGCCTCGACGCTCTTGTTGCCGCTCTCGATCCCCGTGCGCATCTCCTCCACGCCGTCACGGATGGAATTGAGTTTGTCGACGTTCTCGCGGAGCGAGGACGCGACGTCGCGATTGATGAACTCTCCGACACGCTCGACGCCCGCCTGATAGTTCGCGACGGTACGCTCGAGCTCCTTCAGATTGTAGTTCTTCCTGCGCTCGTCGAGGGTGGACTCCAGCTTGCCGATCTGGGTCTCCGCCTCGTTCTCGAGACGGGACAAGGACGCGAGCGTCCCTTCGAGTTTCGCGAGGGTGGCGGAGAGCTTTTCCGCTTCGCTCTCGTAGCGCGCGCTTCGGGCGAGGAAGCGGTCGATCTCCTGCGAGAGACTCTGCGCCTTCGCCGCTTCGGACGAGAGGGTCTTGTAGATGCGATCGAGGTTGCCCGTCACGTCCCCTTCGAAGGCGGCGGACAGCCGTTCGATGTCCCCCTTCATACCGTCGTAGGTATCGGCGAAATCGCGCAGGTTCTCGGTGATCGGCGTCAGCAGATCGCGATACTCTTTGAATGCCGTTATCAAACTCTTTACGTCTTCCATCCTGTTGCTCCTTTACTTTTTGCCGCCCTTTAATCGGCGGGCGGTGTCCGTGATCGTACGTTTCAGCGACGCGCTGTCCCTGTCGAGCAGCGCGAGAATGATCTTCATTGCGGCGGGATTGCCCGCGAGGCGGTCGTAATGGCGCAGGATGCCGTAGTCCAGACGCTCGTCCGAACCGCCGCTCGCCGCGTCGACAAGGTCGGAAAGGTCCGTCTCCCCGCCGAGGTCGAAATACTCCTTCGCCTCCTTCAAAAAGCCGCTCTCCCAATACGCGACGCCCGCGCCGACGTAGTCGCCGTGCGAAACGTGATCGCGCCAGACCGAGACGTCGAGGATCGCCCTCTCCCGCTCGCGATCGTTGATGAGATGGCGAGCCGCCGTGAGGGCGTTGTCGTACTGTCCGAGGCGGGTGAACTCCGCCGCGCGGCGCTTGTATTCCTCCTGATCCACGAGGGTACTGCCCACCGTTTGCTTCAGCTTCTCCACCGCCTGCGCGGTCGCGAGGATGTGAAAATTTTGCTTGAAAAACTCCTCGAAGAGCGGGATCGAACGCTCTTCCGCGACGAACAGGTGCCGACGCGCGCGGGACACGCCCACGTAGAAGAGGTTGAAGTAGTAGCGATACAGGCTGTTCTCGTCCGCGCTCTTTCGGTCGATCTCGGTCCGCGCGAGCCGCTCGAACTTGTCGACGTTGGAGGAGAGTACGTTGTAGAGCACGACGGTGTCGCGTTCCAAGCCCTTGATCTCGGAGACGGTCAGGATCTCCTTGGTCGGGAGGAGGGCGCGGAGCGCCTCCTTCTCCGCCGCGCCGGCGACCACGACGGTGAAGTTATCCGTGCGCTCGCCCGCGATATTTTTCGCGAAATCAGCCGTCTTGAAAGAGACGGCGAAAGCGCCCTCTTCGGCAGAGACCGCCTCGGCGGAGAGAACGAAACCGTGCACGCCGAAGGTGCGACGATTGAGCTCGGAGAGAGAGGCGACGACCGCCGCGATCTCGGGGCTGTTGCGGTAGTTGTAACTGAGCTCCTCGACGTCGGTCACGTCCTTTTTATACAAAAGATCCTTGAGCCGCGCGAAGGAGAAATAGGCGGGATTTACCATCTGCGAGGCGTCGCCGACACAGAAGAGCTTGACCGCGAGGGAGCGGAAGAATGCGAGCTGTACCTCGGTGAAGTCCTGCACCTCGTCGAGGATCGCGAGGGTGTAATCCGGAACGGCGCTTGTTTGGCGCGCCGCGCAAGCGAGATTGAGCTCCAACGCGCCCTTATTCGCGATCTCGGCGCGATACGCCTCCGCGAGATCGTAGACGAACTCCGCCTCGGGGCGGGAGAAAGTGCCCTTACGGGCGGCGACGTACCCTTCCTTCGTGATGGGGCGCTCCACCGCCTTGCCGAACAGGAAACCGTAGATCTCCTTGTAGAGCACCTCGCGGCGAATGCCGAAACGGGACAGGCGTTGGGTCAAATTGTAATTGCGAAGAGCAGAGAGGAAACTCTCGAAGAACGCCTCGTCCGCGAAGGGCGCGTCCCCCTGCTCCTTGCGAAAGATATCCTCCAACAGGAGATAGTCCACCTT
>JAFSZO010000115.1 GCA_017455605.1 Clostridia bacterium | reverse complement strand
GCGAATAGCACTTGCAAACGTAGCGCGCAAGTGCATCGCGAACGAGCCTATGAACGCTACGATCAAACGCGAAGAAAACGTTAGTTTTCGAGTGAGGCAAGCGAGGGGGCAAGCACCGTCGCATAAGAAATGCTTTTTCGAGCGTTTCGGCGACAATGAGTCCCAACTCGCGCGCAGGGTGCAGATGCAAGGCAGATAAGAATTATCGCAAATCAGAGAGCGCAGAGAGTGGTGCGTAGGCGAGGCGCGACGAAAAAATCCCGCAGGCGCGTACTCCTTGTACGTAACTGCGAGATTTTGAGTCGGAACAAAGCATAAGCGCCGCTATGCGCGCTCTCTATTTGCGATATGTGGCGGGGGAGAACAGGATAATCAGGGGGAAGATCTCCAGTCGTCCGAACAGCATCTCCAAGGACAACACGATCTTGGAGAAGTAGGTGTACCCCGCAAAATTCGCGGCAGGACCTACGAGGTTGAATCCGGGACCGATGTTGCTGACACAGGACAGGGAAGCGGAGAAATTGGTCATAAAGTCGCCGTAATCCTCGATCGAGATCAAGAGAGTGCAGATGATCAGGATCGCGACCCAGGTCGTGAAGAAGACGCGAACGTTCGTGATGGTCTCTTGATGGATGGGCTCCCCTTCGAGTTTCACGGTGACGATCTCGCGCGGGTGCGCCATACGACGGATGTCCGCCGATGTGGACTTGCCGAGGATCATCAGGCGGGACATCTTGATGCCGCCCGCGGTGCTGCCCGCCATGCCGCCCGTCATCATCAGGAAGAGCATGATGGCTTTGGACAGGGTCGGCCAAGAGTTGTAGTCGATGGAGGAGAATCCCGTCGTGGAGCTCAAAGACGCCACCTGGAAGGCGGAGTAGCGCATCGCGTCCCCGAAGGAATTGATCGCCGTGACGGAGGAGAAGTAGACGTTCATTGCGATCGCGAAGATGCTGAGCAGGACGGTCGCGGTGTAGGCGATCGCTTCCTCGCTCTTGAAGGCTTTGAGGAAGTGCCCGGTCAGGATCAGGAAGTAGATGTTGAAGTTCAAAGAGAAGAGGAACATGAATGCCGTGACCACGACCTCGACGTAGACGCTGTCGTACGCCGCGATGCTCGCGTTCCTGACGCTGAATCCGCCCGTGCCTGCGTTGGCGAGAGCGGTGGTGACGGCGTCGAAGAAGGGCATCTTGGCGAGAAGGAGCAGCATTTCGATCAGGGTCAGCGCGAAGTAGATCGCGTAGAGGATGCGGGCGGTCGCACCCATTTTGGAGGTCAGCTTGCCCACGGTCGGTCCGGTCGCTTCCGCGCGGAAAGCGTGGATGATGCCGCTGTTCTCACGAGGCAGAATGGCGAGCACGAAGACCAGCACGCCCATGCCGCCGATCCAGTTGGTGAAGCTGCGCCAAAAGAGAATGCTCTTCGGCAGGCTTTCCACGTCCGAAAGCACCGACGCACCCGTGGTCGTGAAACCCGAGATGGTCTCGAAGAGGGCGTCGACGTAGTGCGGGATCGCCTTGGTGATCACGAAGGGGATCGCGCCGATCGCCGCGAGCAGGATCCAGGCGAAGGCAACGATCAGGAAGCCTTCTTTCGCGTAGATTTTCTTTTCCTCGTTGTTTGCTTTGATGAAATAGGTCGGGACGCCGAGTGCGAAGAGGATGAGGAGGGGGATCAAGAACCCGAAATAGGTGTCTTCTCCCTCGATCGCCGCCACGATGATCGGCAAAAGGAGCATCGCCGCTTCGGCAATGAGGATCTTTCCGAGGATTTTCAGGACGGCTTTCCAATTCATATTACTTCAGGATCTGATCGAGTTCGGTGACCTGCTTGACTCCCGTGACGACGAGGACCTTGTCGTGAACGGCGAGGCTCGTCTCGCCCGAAGGCAGAATGAATTCGCCGTTGCGGACCACGCCGAAAAGCAGAACGTTGTTTTTGAGTTTTAAGGACTTCAAGGGAATGCCGATGCCCGGGAAATCGGGTTGGACGGTGAACTCGACCGCCTCGGCTTTGTCATGGATGCGGTAGAGCGCGTTGATGCCTTCGCCCTCGTTCACTTGATTTGCGCGCACGAAACGCACGAGTTGGTCGGCGATGACTTCGTGCGGCGCGATGACGCTGTCCAGCCCAAGCTTCCGCACCATTTTCGCGAGCGGGGTGGAGGTGATCATCGGCACGACCTTCATGTGCCCGAGAGAGGAGGCGAAGAGGGAAGTGACCGCGTTCTCCTCGTCCATGCCCGTCATGGCGATGAAGGCGTCCACGCTGCGGATGCCTTCCTCTTCGAGGACGTCGGTCTCGGTGCCGTCCGCACAGATCACGGTGGCTTTGCTCAGCTCTTCGTCCAGTTCGCGGCAGCGTTCCTCGTCGATCTCGATGATCTTGACCTTGACGCCGTCCGCGAGGAGTTCCTTCGCGAGGTAATAGGAGATCCTGCCGCCGCCGAGGATCAAGACGGACTTCGCCTTTTGTTTGAAGAGATTGATCTTTTTAGAGAGCTCAAGGAGGTCCTTTTCTTCCGTCGCGATGTGTACGAGATCGTTGGCTCGCAGGACGAAATCGCCGTTCGGGATGGTGACCTTGCCGTCACGCGAAACGACGGCGAAAAGCATCTTGCCGCCTGCCGTACGGGAAGCATCCATTACGGTCATGTCGCGAATGGGGCTGTCTTCGGGAATGCGGAACTCGGTCAAGGATACCTTGCCGGAAGCGAAAGTGTCCGCGGAGATCGCGGAAGGAAACTTCAGGATCTGACGGATCTCGAGGGCGGTGCGGTACTCGGGGTTGAAGATCATATCCACGCCGAGCACGTCCTTCAGACTCTCGAGAGAGGAGAGATACTTGGGGTCGCGCACGCGAGCGACGACCTTCCTCGCCCCCATCTTCTTCGCGAGGACGGCGGAGAGAATGTTCAGCTCGTCCCGCGGGGTGCAGGCGAAGAAGAAATCCGCCTTGTCCACCTCCGCTTCGGAGAGGATGTGCCTCTCGAGACAGTTGCCCACGACGCCCTTGACGTCGCTGCGGTTGACGATGTCGTCTACCCGCTGATAGTCTTCGTCCACGACGGTGACGTCGTGCTTTTCTTTCAAAAGGCGAGTGGCGAGGGGTTCGCCGATCTTGCCGATACCGACAATAACTACTTTCATAACCTCATAATACACCATTCCTTCCCCGTTGTCAAATGATGGGAATCAAACGGGGAAAGCGCCCGATTATTTGTAAAATAATAGAAAGTCGATCTTTGCGAAAAAAAATCGTAAAATGATTTGACAAGGCGCGATCGGAGTGGTACGATGAATTCACAACAGAATATTTTTTTAAAGGCTGTGACGAAGACCGTCGCGCAGGTAGTATCTTTCAGAGAGTCGGTGGTTGGTGTGAACCGACAGAAGCTTGTAACGATTATCCCTTCCGAGCCGAGCGCCGAACGCCTTGTCGCCTCCACGTCAGCGGCAGCAAAAGGGTCAGTAAGCGGCTCCGTGACGCTGCGTTAATGCTAAGGGATTGATGGATCCCGAGAATGAGTGGCGAATTTTCATTCGCAATTTGAGTGGTACCGCGGGTAATGCCCGTCTCAAAGCAGATCGTTTTGAGGCGGGTTTTTTGTTTCAACAGCCCCCCGAAGGATCGTCGTTCCATCGCGGATGGGAGCGGTGCCAAACAGGCGCTCGGCGCCGTGCCCCGAAGATCTGCCCTCGGGCTACGGAGCGTCGAAGGAAGGAAAAATGAAGGAAAACAGCAGACTGAAAGAGATCGCGGAACGCGTAAGGGAGCTCAGAGAGATCTTCGCGTATTCGCAGGAAGAGATGGCGGAGAAGACCGAGGTGACGATCGCCGAGTACGCGATGTATGAGGCGGCGGAGCTGGACTTTCCCTTTACCTTCCTGCATAAATGCGCGCTCGCTTTCGGCATTTCCATTACCGACCTCTTGGAGGGACGCAGCGCGCATCTGTCCTCCTATACCGTGACTCGCAAAGGGCAAGGAATGGAGACCGCGAAGGAACCGGGCATCGAGATCAGCAATCTTGCGCCCCTTTTCAACGGTAAGATCGCGGAGCCGTATTACGTTCGTTACGAATACGATCCTGCCCTGCAAAACGCCCCGATCCATCTGACCCGTCACTCCGGGCAGGAGTTCGACTTCGTGATGAGCGGCAAGCTCAAGGTGCAGATCGGCGACAACGTCGAATACCTCGAGGAGGGTGACAGCATCTACTACAATTCCTCCACTCCGCACGGCATGATCGCGGTGGACGGCAAGGATTGTCTGTTCGTCGCCGTCGTGCTCCCCGGCGAGGACAAGGAGGAAAAGGTCGTGCGCGAGACCTTGATGCCCGCCCGCGCCGTGAAGGAACACACGGTCAGCGACGCTTTCATCAAGGTGAAGGAGGACGAGAACGGTTATCCGCTCTCGATCGACTTTACGAACGACGACAAGTTCAACTTCGCCTTCGACGTCGTGGACGCGATCGCGGAGAAAGACCCCGACAAGCTCGCGATGCTCCACGTTGCGAAGGACAAGACCGAGCGGCGCTTCACCTTCTCGGATATGAAGAAGGCGTCCGCCCGTTGCGCGAATTACTTCAAGGCTCTCGGGATCAAGCGGGGCGACCGAGTGCTCCTCGTGCTCAAGAGGCATTACCAATTCTGGTTCGCGATCCTCGGGCTGCACAAGCTCGGCGCGGTCGCGATCCCCGCTACCTGCCAACTCTTGGCGCACGACTTCGAGTACCGCTTCCAAGCGGCGGGGGTCAAGGCGATCGTCTGCACGGCGGACGGCGCCGTGGCGGAGCAGGCGGATATCGCGGCGGCGAATTCGCCGACCGTCGAGATCAAGATGCTGGTCGGCGGCAAGCGCGAGGGCTGGCACGACTTCGACGAGGAATATCCGCTGTACAGTACCCACTTCGCTCGTGCGAAGGACGCGCCCTGCGGCAACGATCCTATGTTGATGTTCTTCACCTCCGGTACGACGGGATATCCCAAGATCGCGGAGCACAGCTACAAGTACCCGCTCGGGCACTATATGACGGCGAAATACTGGCACGGCGTCTCCAAGGGCGGCTTGCACTTCACGATCTCCGACACCGGTTGGGGCAAGGCGCTATGGGGCAAACTGTACGGACAATGGCTCGCGGAGAGCGCGGTGTTCACCTACGACTTCGACCGCTTCGACGCGGCGGACATCCTGCCGATGTTCGCGGCGCACAAGATCACCTCGTTCTGCGCTCCTCCGACGATGCTCAGGATGATGATCAAGCAGGATCTGTCCAAGTACGATTTCTCCTCCGTCAAACAGATGACCACGGCGGGAGAGGCGTTGAACCCCGAGGTGTACTATCAGTTCGAGAAGGCGACGGGACTGCAAACGCGCGAAGGATTCGGACAGACCGAGCTCACCTTGATGATCGCCAACCTGATCGGCGGATCGCACAAGGTCGGTTCGATGGGCAAGCCCGTGCCCGGCTATGACGTGCAGATACTCGATCCTGACGGCAATCCCGTGCCGGACGGCGAGACCGGCGAGATCTGCGTCAAGGTCTCTGAGCGCGTCCCGCGCGGACTCTTTATGGGCTACTACCTCGACGAGGCGAAGACTCTCGAGGTGCTCCACGACGGTTGGTATCACACGGGTGACACGGCGTGGCGCGACGAGGACGGGTTCTACTGGTACGTCGGCAGAGTGGACGACGTCATCAAGTCGTCGGGCTACCGCATCGGTCCCTTCGAGATCGAGAGCGTCATCATGGAGCTCCCCTACGTACTCGAATGCGGCGTCTCCGCCGTGCCGGACGAGGTCAGAGGACAGGTGGTCAAGGCGAGCATCGTGCTGACCAAAGGCACGACGCCCTCAGAGGAACTCAAAAAGGAAATACAGGACTACGTGAAACAACACACGGCGCCCTATAAGTATCCCCGCGTCGTCGTCTTCCGCGACGAACTGCCGAAGACGATCAGCGGCAAGATACAAAGAAATAAACTGTGAGAATGGAGAAATGATGGAAAGGACGGATTTGGACGGAAAGATCAAGGAAATGGCAGAGCGCATCCGCGAACTGCGCGAGATCGAAGGACTCACCGTGGAAGAGATGGCGGAAAAGACCGGCGTCACACCCGAGGAGTACGAGACCTGCGAGAGAGGCGGGAGCGACCTGAACTTTACTTTCATTTATCGTTGCGCGAAGGCGTTCGGGGTCAACGTGACCGACATCATCGAGGGCTATTCCCCGATGCTGAACTCCTATACCGTGACCCGCGTAGGGGACGGACAAAAGATCGCACAAGCGCACGGGATGACCTACTACAACCTCGCTTATGCCTTCCAAAACAGGATCGCCGAGCCTCTCTTCGTAAAGAGCGTCTATGACGAGGCGGCGCAGGATCGTCCGATCGAGCTCACCTCGCACAGCGGACAGGAATGTGACGTGGTGATCGAGGGCGCGCTCAAGGTGCAGATCGGTTCGCACACCGAAGTACTGCACGCAGGCGACAGCATCTATTACGACAGCGGCACCCCGCACGGCATGATTGCAGTCGAGGGAAAGGATTGCACCTTCTACGCCATTGTCCTCAATCCCACCGGCGAGCCCATCCCCGAGTTGGAGCCCGTCAAGGCGATCCAAGACGGCGTGAAAGCCAAGGCGGACGACAGGGAGCGCGCGTACAGGAAGTTCATCGACGTGGTTGAGGACGAACACGGCACCCCCACCTCCATCAAGTTCAAGAACACCGAGAAGTTCAATTTCGCGTTCGATATCGTGGACGCGGTGGCGGAGCGCGAGCCGGACAAGATGTGCATGCTCCACGTCTCCAAGGATATGACCGAACGCCGCTTTACCTTTCTCGATATGAAGAAGGCGTCCAACCGTTGCGCGAACTACTTCAAATCGCTGGGCATCAAGAAGGGCGACCGCGTGATGCTCGTGCTCAAGAGACACTATCAATTCTGGTTCGCGATGCTGGGGCTCAATAAGCTCGGCGCGATCGCGATCCCCGGCACGAATCAGCTCTTGGAACACGATTTCGAGTATCGTTTCAACACGGCGGAGATCGGCACGATCATCTGCACTGCGGACGGCGATACTGCCCATCAGGTGGATCTGGCGGCGGCGAAATGCCCCTGTTTGAAAAACAAGCTCATCGTGAACGGCACGCGGGAAGGATGGCGCAGTTTCGACGAGGAATACCCCCTCTACAGCACCCACTTCAAGCGCACCGAGATGTCTCCGGGCGGCGCGGATACGATGCTGATGTTCTTCACCTCCGGTACGTCGGGCTATCCCAAGATCGCGGCTCACAACTACAAGTACGCGCTCGGGCACTTCCACACCGCGAAGTATTGGCACACCGTCGACCCCGACGGATTGCATCTCACGATCTCGGACACCGGTTGGGCGAAGTCGATGTGGGGCAAACTGTACGGGCAATGGCTGTGCGAGGCGGCGACCTTCGTCTACGATTTCGACCGTTTCGACGCGGCGACCATCCTGCCGATGTTCGCGAAGTATCACATCACCACCTTCTGCGCGCCTCCGACGATGCTGAGGATGATGATCAAGCAAGATATCTCCAAATACGATTTCTCCTCGGTGAAGCATATGACCACGGCGGGCGAAGCGCTGAACCCCGAGGTTTATCGTCAATTCGAGAAGGCGACGGGACTGCAGATCCTCGAAGGTTTCGGTCAGTCCGAGTCTACGATGATCATCGGCAACCTCGTCGGCGCACCACATAAGATCGGTTCGATGGGCAAGCCTGCGCCGATCTACGACGTGGCTCTCCTCGACGCGGACGGCAAAGAGGTCGGAGACGGCGAGACGGGTGAGATCGTCATCAGCCTGAAGAACGGCTCTCCGATCGGACTCTTCACCGAGTATTATCGCGATCCCGAGAAGACCAAGGAGGCGCGTCACGACGGCTGGTATCACACCGGCGACCTCGCTTGGCGCGACGAAGACGGCTTCTACTGGTACGTGGGTAGGGCGGACGACGTCATCAAGTCGTCGGGCTATCGCATCGGACCCTTCGAGATCGAGAGCGTTATTATGGAGCTTCCGTACGTTCTTGAGTGCGGTGTCTCCGCAGTGCCGGACGACGTCAGAGGGCAGATCGTGAAGGCGAGCATCGTGCTGACCAAGGGAACGACTCCCTCGGATGACCTCGTCAAGGAGATCCAAGAGTACGTGAAGCATCACACCGCACCCTACAAGTATCCCCGCGTCGTCGTCTTCCGCGACGAACTGCCGAAGACGGTCAGCGGCAAGATACAGAGGAACAAACTGTAAGACGCGAACGATTGACAAGGGGAAATTATAATAATATAATTTCTTTATCAAATTCGGAATTCGGAATGCGGAATGCGGAATAAAGGGTCGCGCCCGCTCCGAATAAAGTAAAAGAGAGAGCCGCGGCAAGGGAGAGAACATGGTCAAGAACAATGTGATCGTAGAAAAAACCAAAAACTTTGCCTTGCGGATCATAAAGCTGAATCGATATTTGCGTGAAGAGAAAAACGAATACGTTTTGGCGAAGCAAATATTGAAGAGCGGAACGAGTATCGGTGCGAACGTTAAAGAGGCGGTGCGTGGTCAAACGAAGCCCGACTTCTATGCGAAAATGAACGTTGCTCTCAAGGAAGCGAGCGAAACGGAATATTGGTTGGAATTGTTGGTTGGCAGCGGGTATATCGAAGAGACTCATTACGCGGGGATCTACGAGGACTGCCAAGAGATCATAAAGCTGTTGGTTTCTATTACGAAATCACAGAAAAACGAGTAGCGGGGGGCGTAGAGATGGTAGAAAACAATTCCGCATTCCGCATTCCGCATTCCGCATTAAGGCGTGTAACGCTGATAGTCGGTCACTATGGAAGCGGAAAAACGAATATCGCGGTCAATCTCGCCGTCGCGGCGCGCAGGGAGCACGAGCGGGTGGCGATCGCCGACCTCGACATCGTGAACCCTTACTTCCGCACCAAGGACAGTCTCGATCTCCTTCGCGAGAAGGACGTTCGGCTGATCGTGTCTGAGTACGCCAATACCAACCTCGACATTCCCGCGCTCCCGCAGGATATGTACGCCGTAACGGACGACAGGGGGTTGACCTGCATCCTCGACATCGGCGGCGACGACCGCGGCGCTCTCGTGCTCGGCAGGCTCCGTCCCGCGATCCTCGAGGAGAACGACTACGAGATGTGGCTGGTCATCAATAAGTACCGCCCTCTGACCGCGACCCCCGCGGACGCGATCGAGGTGCTTCGTGAGATCGAGGCGGCGGCGAATATGCGCTGCACTGGCATCGTGAATAACTCCAACCTCGGCAGGGAGACCACGGTGGCGGACGTGCTCGCGTCGATCCCCTATGCCGAAGAGGTGTCCGCGCTCTCGGGGTTGCCGATCGTGTTGACGACGGCAGAGGAAACTGTGGCAAAAGAGCTCGACGGCAAGGTAAAGGACCTGTTCCCGCTCGCCTTGCAAAAGAACTTTATCGAAAGGAAAATACAATAAAAGGAGATGGCTTATGGCAAAATTGACTTTTAGAACCGACAACTGCAAAGGCTGCGGGCTGTGCGTGGACGTCTGTCCCAAGAAAGTACTCGCCCTTGCGACCGACAAGATCAACAAGAGGGGACATCATCCCATCGAAGCGGCTCGTCCGGACGACTGTATCGGATGCGGCTCCTGTGCGATCATGTGCCCTGATTTTATCATCAAAGTAGAGAGGTGAATTATGGCTGACAAAGTGTTGATGAAAGGCAATGAAGCGATCGCCGAAGCGGCGATCAAAGCGGGTTGCAGACATTACTTCGGCTATCCGATCACGCCTCAAACCGAGGTCGCGGCGTATATGGCGAAGAGAATGCCCAAGATCGGCGGCACCTTCCTCCAAGCGGAGAGTGAGATCGCGGCGATCAATATGGTGTACGGCGTGGCGAGCGCGGGCCTCCGCGTGATGACGTCGTCCAGCAGCCCGGGCATCTCGCTGAAGGGCGAGGGCATCAGCTACCTCGCAGGCGCGGATCTTCCCGCTCTCGTCGTGAACGTGCAGCGTGGCGGTCCGGGTCTCGGCGGCATCCAGCCCAGCCAGTCGGACTACTTCCAGTCCACGCGCGGCGGCGGCCACGGCGACTATCATATGATCGTGCTCGCGCCCTCCTCCGTGCAGGAAATGGCAGAGATGACCGTCAAGGGCTTTGAGCTCGCGGACAAGTATCGCATGACGGCGATGGTGCTCGCGGACGGTACGATGGGGCAGATGATGGAGCCCGTGGACCTCAACTTCGAGGTCGCTCCCGCTCCCGAGAAGCCGTGGGCGACGACGGGCACCGAGATGAAGCGCAAGCACAACATCGTGAACTCGCTCTCTCTCGTCCCCGAGGAACTGGAAAAGCTGAACATCGCCCGTTTCGAGCGTTACGAACTCGTGAAGCGGAACGAGACGATGTACGAAGAGTATATGATGGACGACGCGGACATCGCGATCGCGGCGTTCGGTATCGCGGCGCGCGTCAGCAAGAACGCCGTGAACGAAGCGCGCAAGAGAGGCATCAAGGCGGGTCTGATCCGTCCGATCACCCTGTGGCCCTTCCCGGACGCGCCCTTTAAGAAGGCGGCGACGCACGTCAAGCAGTTCATCTCGGTCGAGCTCAATATGGGACAGATGATCGAGGACGTTCGTCTGGCGTCCGAATGCAAAGTGCCTGTCACGCTCTGCAATCGCGTGGGCGGCATGATCCCCTCGCCCGAGCAAGTTCTCGACGCGATCGTGAAAGCAAGTAAGTAACGGAGGTAACGGAAATGGTAGTATACGATAAACCGCACGCACTTTTGGACGTGCCCCTGCATTATTGCCCCGGTTGTCTGCACGGCGTCGTGCATAAACTTGTGGCGGAAGTGATCGACGAACTCGGCATCGAGGGCAAGACCATCGGTATCGCGCCGGTCGGTTGCTCCGTGATGGCGTACGACTATTTCGCCTGTGATATGATCGAAGCCGCGCACGGCAGAGCCCCCGCGGTCGCGACGGGCGTCAAGAGAGCCGACCCTTCCAAGGTGGTCTTTACCTATCAGGGCGACGGCGACCTCGCCTCCATCGGTATGGCGGAGACGGTGCACGCCGCGGCGAGAAACGAGAATATCACCGTGATCTTCATCAACAACGCGATCTACGGTATGACCGGCGGACAGATGGCGCCGACCTCTCTCGTCGGGCAGGTCACGCAGACCTCTCCCTACGGCAGGGATCCCAAGCTCTGCGGCTATCCGATCCGCGTGTGCGAGCTCCTCTCCGAGCTCGAAGGTCCGGAGTACCTGGAGCGCGTGACCGTGAACAGCATCCCGCACATTCGCGCCGCGAAGACGGCGATCAAGAAGGCGTTCACCAATCAGATCGAGGGCAATGGCTTCTCGCTGATCGAGGTGGTCTCTTCCTGCCCCACAAACTGGGGTATGACGCCGCAAAACGCGCTGAAGTGGATCGAGGAGAAGATGCTCCCGTATTATCCCCTCGGCGTGTATAAGGACAGAAGCAACGGGGAGGTAAAGAAGTAATGAGCACGAAGCAATATCTCTTTTCCGGATTCGGCGGGCAGGGCATCCTCTTCGCCGGCAAATTCATCGCTTATAAGGGACTGATCGAGGACAAGCAGGTCAGTTGGCTCCCCTCCTACGGTCCCGAGATGCGCGGCGGCACGGCGAGCTGCAGCGTGATCGTGTCGGACGAGCCCGTCGGCTCTCCGATCGTCACCTATCCCGACGTTCTCGTCGCGATGAATCTCCCCTCCCTCGATCGTTTCGAGAGCAAGGTGGCGCCCGGCGGCGTGATCTTCCTCGACTCCTCGCTCATCGAGCGCGAAGTGACGAGGACCGACGTGACGGTCCATAGGATCCCGGCGACCAAGCTCGCGGGAGAGAACGGGTTCCCGACCCTCGCGAATATGATCATCGTCGGCAAGATCCTCAAGGAGCTCGGCGAGTACAACGACGAGGGGCTCAAAGCCGCGCTCGCGAAGGTCATCAGCGCGAAGCACGCGGATATGATGGAGGTCAACCGCAAGGCGATCGACCTCGGCGCAAGTTTATAAGGAGAAAGCTATGGAAATCAAATTCGTTGAGAACAAAAACCCGAAGACGATGCCTGCGGAAGACACCCTCGGCTTCGGCAAGTATTTTACCGATCACATGCTGATGATGGACTACACGCCCGACAAGGGGTGGCACGACCTCAGGATCGTCCCCTTCGAGAATCTGTCCATCCATCCCGCTTGCACGGCGCTGCATTACGGTTCCGAGATCTTCGAGGGGCTCAAGGCGTACCGTCGCGCCGACGGCGAAGTGCAACTCTTCCGTCCCATCGAGAACATCCGCAGGATGAACAATTCCGCGGAGAGGCTCTGTCTGCCCGAGATCCCCGAGGACCTCGCCCTCTTCGCGCTGACCGAGTTCGTGAAGTGCGAGAAGGACAAGTGGACCCCGCACAAGAAGGGCACCTCTCTCTATCTGCGTCCCTTTATGTTCGGCAACGACGAGTCTCTCGGCGTACACGCAGTCAAGCACGCGACCTACGTGATCATCGCGTCCCCCGTGGGCAGCTACTACAAAGAGGGGATCAATCCCGTGAAGATCATGATCGAGTCGGACGACGTGCGCGCCGTACGCGGCGGTACGGGCTACGCGAAATGCGGCGGTAACTACGCCGCCTCCAATCGCGCGGGCAAGAAGGCGGAGGACAAAGGCTATTCGCAGGTCCTGTGGCTGGACGGCGTGGAGAGGAAGTACATCGAAGAGGTCGGCGCGATGAACGTGATGTTCAAGATCGCGGGCAAGATCGTGACCCCCAAGCTGACCGGCTCCATCCTCCCCGGCATCACGAGGAAGAGTTGTATCGAAGTGCTGAAGAAGGCGGGCTACGTCGTCGAGGAGAGGCTGCTCTCCGTGGATGAGCTCGGCGAAGCGCTGAAGAACGGCACCCTCGAAGAGGCGTGGGGCTGCGGCACGGCGGCGGTCGTTTCTCCGATCGGCGAACTGTGCTACAAGGACGTTAAATACACCATCAACGGCGGAAAGATCGGCGAGGTCACGCAGAAACTGTACGACACCTTGACCGGTATCCAATGGGGTGAGATCAAGGACGAATTCGGCTGGACCGTCGTCGTCAAATAAGTAAGTGAGGAAACGGGTATGGAAAAGATCAGAGTAGCGACGAAACTTTGCGAAAACGAAAACGATTTGACTTTTAAGGAAAAATTCGAGATCGCGCGCCTTCTTGAGAAGCTGTGCGTGACCGTTATCGAGTTTCCCGAGCTATCGGACGGCAAAGAGGACGCGCTGCTCCTTCGTACCTGCGCTTCCTTCGTCAAAAACAGCGTGCTGTCCGTGGCGGTCAAGGATCAAGCCTCGATCGACGCGGCGGCGGACGCCTTGCAAGGCGTCAAGAATTACGCGCTTCGCATAGAGGCGTCCCTCTCTCCCGTGGGGATGGAGTACCTGCACCACAAGAAAGCGCCCAAGATGCTCGAGTGGATCCCTCAGATCGTGGCGGCGGCTAAGGCGAAGGCGCCTCGCGTGTATTTCTGCGCGTTGGACGCCACCCGTGCGGAAGAGGACGTGCTGAACGCGGCGCTCCTCGCCGCGGAGAAAGCCGGGGCGAATGCCGTCTACCTCCAGGACGACGCGGGTGAAATGCTCCCCGACGAATTCGCACTTTTTGCGGAGAAATACGTCAAAATGCTCTCTGTCCCCATGGGCGTCGCCTGCTCGGATAAGAGCGGTTTCGCGCTCGCTTCCGCGACCCTTGCGGCGAAGAAAGGGGTCAAAGCCGTGCGTACGGTTCTCGTCGGAGACGGCGTCTCTCTCGAGACCTTCGCCGAATCCGTAAAGAACAGCGGCGCGCGCAACGGGCTCGCCACCGACGTGACCTACACCGAGCTGCATCGCGCTTGCGGCAGGATCGGGCAGATCATGGGCGGTTCGGCGGACAAGAGTCCTCTCGCCACGGCGGGAGGCGTCGAGCAAAAGATCACCCTCGACGACAAGGACGACAAGGATACCGTGATCGACGCGACGGTCAAGCTCGGCTACGATCTGTCCGAAGAGGACAAGGATAAGGTCTACGAGGAATTCCTGCGCGTCGCGGCGAAGAAGCGCGTCGGTGCCAAAGAACTCGACGCCATCGTTGCCTCGGTCGCGTTGCAGGTCCCCGCGCTCTACAAGCTCGAGAGCTACGTGATGAACAGCGGCAACCTGATGCGCGCTTCCGCGCAGATCACGCTCACCAAGGCGGGCGAACGCTTGCAGGGCATCATGATGGGCGACGGTCCCGTGGATGCGGCGTTCCTGTGTCTCGAGCAGATCATCGGCAAGCATTACGAACTGGACGACTTTGAGATCCGCTCGGTCACCGAGGGCAAGGAAGCGATGGGCTCCGCCCTCGTGAAACTCCGCAAGGACGGCAAGCTCTACTCCGGCACCGGCGTTTCCACCGACATCATCGGCGCATCGATCCGCGCCTATCTCAGCGCGGTCAACAAGATCGCCTACGAGGAGGAATGATATGAAATTGTCCTTTTCCACGAAGGGGTGGCACGACTCCTCATTCGACGATTTTTGTACCCTCGCGGTCGACCTCGGATTCGACGGCGTCGAGCTCCACAACATTCACACTCGACTCTTTACCGACAAGGACGGCGCCTTCCACGACTATGCGGCGGCAGCGACCTTGCGTAATCTTTATCTGAAAAAGCTCTCGATCCCTTGTATCGACGCGATCTGTGACGTCGCGGACGCGGCAAAAGCCGCCGAAGCGGAAGAGGAGATCCTGAAGTGCATCGAGATTGCCAAGAATCTCAAGATCCCCTATCTCCGCGTTCGTGCCGAAGCGCACGAGGACAAGGCGGCTGCGACCGAGGCGGTCAAGGCGCTCGTTTCGCGCGTCCTGCCCGTGGCGGAGACGGCGAAGGTCACCATCCTGATGGAGACGGCGGGGCTCTACACCTCGAGTGCGGAGCTACGCGACCTCTTGCAGAGTTTTGCCTGCGACAGTTTCTCCGCTCTGTGGAATTTCTCGGCGGCGTACTTCGGTTCTTTCGAGCTGCCCGAGACCGTGATCCAGAACCTCGGCGCCTACGTCAAGCACGTGCATCTAAACGATGCGCGCAAGGGCGACCAAGGGACGGAGTATTGCCTGCTCGGCGAGGGCGATCTGCCCGTCAAGGAGATGATGGCGGCGCTCCGTTCCGTCAATTACGACGGCTTTATTTCCCTCGTATGGAACCCCGAGTGGTGTCCCGAGCTCAGTGACATCGAGGTCATTTTCTCGCAATTCGCGAGCTATATGAAGCAGTTCGGCGACACGGCGAAAGGGGAGCGCGCGCTCTACTACAACAACCGCCGCACCGGTCGCTTCGTTTGGAAAAAGGAGATGCTGATCGACGAGACTTTCCCCGCCGTGCTCGACAGAATGTGCGAGGAGTTCCCCGATCAATACGCTTTCAAGTACACGACCCTTGACTACACCCGCACTTACACCGAGTTTCGCGCGGACGTAGACGAATGCGCTCGCGCGCTGGTCGCCCTCGGCGTCAAGGCGGGCACGCACGTCGCGGTCTGGGCGTCCAACGTGCCGCAATGGTACATCACCTTTTGGGCGACGGTCAAGATCGGCGCGGTGCTGGTCACCGTCAATACGGCGTACAAGATCCACGAGATCGAGTACCTTTTGAAGCAGTCCGACACCCACACCCTCGTGATGACCGAAGGCAACAAGGAGATCCAATACGGCAAGATCGTCGCGGAGCTCTGTCCCGAACTGGCGGAGAAGAAGGCGGGCGATCCCCTGCACGCCAAGAGGCTCCCCTTCCTCCGCAACGTGGTCACGGTCGGCTATCGCCAAAAGGGCTGTCTGACCTGGCAGGAAATGCTGAAACGCGCGGGCGAAGTCAAGCAGGAGACCATCCTCGCGATGGCGGCTGCGGTGGACAAGCACGACGTCTGCAATATGCAGTACATGTCGGGCACGACGGGCTTCCCCAAGGGCGTGAT
>JAFSZO010000114.1 GCA_017455605.1 Clostridia bacterium | reverse complement strand
TGCGATCCGTGCGGTCAAGCTCATCGCCGCGACCATCGCGAACGCAGTCATCGAGGCGAAGGAAGGCGTGGAATTCTCCGTTTCCGACGAGGAAGACACCGTTCCCGCCGAGAAGACTTCCGTCGAAGAGACCGAGGCTCCCGCCGAGGACGACAAACCCGCTGACGCGGAATAAGATACGGAGGTATTTGCTATGTTTACCGCATTGGACGTAAAAGAACTCAGAGAAAAGACCGGCGTCGGTATGATGGACTGCAAAAAGGCATTGACCGAGGCGAACGGTGACAAGGAGAAGGCGATCGAGATCCTTCGCGAGAAGGGCATCGCGACCGCGCAGAAGAAGTCTTCGAGGATCGCAGCCGAAGGCGTCGTTGCCGCGTGCATCGACAGCAAGACCGGCGTGCTCGTCGAGGTGAACTGCGAGACCGACTTCGTCGCGAAGGGTGACACCTATCAGGCGTTCGTCGCGAGCATCGCGGATTACATCGTGAAGACCGACGTTGCGGACGTGGACGCACTCAACGCCGCGAAGCAGGACGAGCTCATCGAAGCCACCGCGAAGATCGGCGAGAAGATCGCGATCCGTCGTTTCGTGAAGTACGTGACCGAGGATGGCATCCTCGAGAGCTACATTCACATGGGCGGCAAGGTCGGCGTGCTCGTGGAGGTCACCGGGGCGGACGTACCCGCTGCGCACGAATTCGCGCACGACGTGGCGCTCCAGATCGCCGCTGCGAAGCCTTTCTACGTGATCCCCTCCGAGGTCCCGCAGGCGGAGCTCGATAAGGAGAAGGAGATCCTCACCGCGCAGGCTTTGAACGAAGGCAAGCCCGCCGCGATCGTGGATAAGATGGTGCTCGGCCGCATCAATAAATATTACAAGGACGTTTGTTTAATGGAACAACAATTCGTCAAGAATCCCGATATCACGATCAAGCAGTATCTTGCGACCGTGAATAAGGACAACGGTCTCAATCTCTCCGTCAAGAGATTCGCTCGCTTCGAAATGGGCGAAGGCTTGGAGAAGAAGGTCGACAACTTCGTAGACGAAGTGATGAGCCAAGTCAAGAAGTAAGCATTCGGTTCGAAGACAAAAGGGCAATTGATTTTGCCCTTTTTTCAAAATAGCGGAATTACCCGCGCATCAGGAGAAAATATGGCAGGATACGACAGAGTCATTATCAAGGTTTCGGGTGAGGCGCTCGGCGGAGAAAACGGGTTTGGACTGGACCCGATGATCATCGGCAGGATCGTTGACGACATCATCGCCGTGAAAAATACCGGCGTGCAGATCGGCATCGTCGTCGGCGGTGGCAACTTTTGGCGCGGCGGCAAGGCGAAATTCATGTCGGACAGGGCGACTGCCGATCACATGGGTATGCTCGCGACGGTAATGAACGCTCTCGCACTCCAAGACGCTTTCGAGAGGAAGGGCGCCGACACGCGCGTCATGACCGCTCTGACCATTACTCGCGTCGCCGAGCCGTACATTCAGCGCAAAGCCATCAATCACCTCAGCAAAGGTCGCATCGTGATCTTCGCTTGCGGCACGGGCAATCCCTATTTCACGACAGATACCGCCGCGGTGCTTCGCGCTGCGGAGATCGGAGCGGGAGCGATCCTTCTCGCCAAGAACGTGGACGGCGTCTACGACAGCGATCCCAAGGTCAATCCCAATGCGAAAAAGTACGAGACCCTCAATTACCTCGATCTCTTGTCCAATCATCTCGGCGTGATGGATTACACCGCCGCGTCGCTCTGTATGGATAACAAGATCCCCCTGATCGTCTTCGGGCTCAAGGACGAAGGCAGCATCATGAAAGCGGTCAAAGGGGAGAAGATCGGGACGCTGATCCATTGACCCTTGCAAAACATATCACTTTGTGATATAATCAACTAAAACGAACGGGAGAAACAGATATGGCATACGATGATACTATGGAAGTTTTGGAGATTTTGGACGGGTACGACTCCGCTCTCAAAAAGAGTGTCGAGGGCTACAAGTCCCACATTCTCAACATTCGCGCCGGTAGGGCGAATCCTCACATTCTCGATCGAGTGATGGTAGACTACTACGGGACGCCGACTCCCCTCAACCAGATGGGGAGCATCACCGTCCCCGAGGCGAAGATGATCGTGATCTCGATTTGGGATCAGAGCGCCCTCGAAACGGCGGAAAAGGCGATCGTAGACGCGAACGTCGGACTCACCCCCGTGAATGACGGCAAGGTGCTTCGTTTGATCTTCCCCGATCTGACCGAAGAGCGCCGCAACGCCCTCGTCAAGGAGCTGAAGCAGGTGACCGAGAATGCGAAAGTCGCGCTCCGTAATCACAGACGTGACGCCAACGAGAGCTTGAAGAAGCTGAAGAAAGACAACCTCGTGACCGAGGACGATATGAAGGCTCTCGAGAAAGAGGTCGACAAGATGCTGAACGACTACATCGCCGTGGTCGACAAGGCATTCAAGGAAAAGGAAAGCGAGATATTGACCGTATAAGGAGGTCGAATGGCAGCGCCTTCGCATATCGCGTTTATTATGGACGGCAACGGCAGGTGGGCAAAACGCCGCGGTTTGCCGAGAAAATACGGGCATAAAATGGGAACGGAAGCGCTCGAGCGCACGGTGAAAGCCGCTGCGGAGCTCGGCGTGAAATACGTTACGTTTTATGCTTTTTCTACTGAGAATTGGACGCGTCCTCAGGCGGAGATCGACTACTTGATGGACACGTTTCGTGATTTTTTGAAGAAAGGCGACAAATATAAGGACGACAACTATAAACTCGTTTTCATCGGAAATTTAGACAGATTTCCTTCCGATATCGCCGATATGGCACGCTCGCTCGTCGATCGGACCAAAGCGAACGACGGGCTCACCGTCGTGATCGCGATGAATTACGGCAGCTGGGAGGAGATCACGACCGCGATCAATTCGCTGATCGCCGAGAAGGTCGCTTCTGTGTCCGAAGAGGACGTGAAGGCGGCGCTCTACACCGCGGGGATCCCGTTCCCCGATCTCGTCGTCAGAACGGGAGGAGAGGTGCGTCTCAGCAATTTCCTTTTGCTCCAATCCGCTTATGCGGAGCTGCTCTTTACCGATGTGTTGTGGCCCGATTTCGACAAAAATGAATTGATCCGCGTGATCGACGAGTACTCCAAGAGGGAGAGGAAATTCGGCGGAGCGGGAGGCGGCGATGCTGAAGCGTAATTTGACCGCCGCAGCGCTCATCGCCCTCGCGCTCGTTTTTCTGCTTTGGCTTCGCATCTATCACGTTGCGCTTGCCGATCCCTTGTTTTATGTTTTTATGACGGTCGGCGCGTTCGAGATGTGGCAGGTCGGGCGAAAGAGCGGCTATAACGCCTTGCCTATCCCGCTCATCTTTTTCGCGGTTTCATTTTATCCCGCCTTTTGGTTTTATTCGCTGACGGGTGCCGTTCTCGCCTTTTTCCTTTCGCTCGTCGTCGCTTTTTGCGACTTTAT
>JAFSZO010000113.1 GCA_017455605.1 Clostridia bacterium | reverse complement strand
CTATTTCAAAAATGGGCAGTCACGTACAACAAGTACGCTCCTGCCCCCTTTTTTTGTTGAGCGCTCGTCTTTGCCGCCAATACCCCACAAAATCTATGATTTTGCGTGGACCCCAAAGGCGGCTCACCATTCTCCGTCGTCACCTAAATATCGATCGCAGAGCGTTTGTCTTCGGGTCTTCGCCTCACTCAGCGACGACCTCCGAGAGAATGAGAATTCGTAGTGAAGAAGTGCGTGCAATCGCCGCCGTTTGTCGAGCCTCGTATCCGCACCATTCTAATGGCTCAGCGGTTTTTCGTGATAAGAGAGATGGCTATTTGGTTTTTTCAAATAAAGAAAAGAGAGCAGAAAAAGAAACTCTATATCTTGCTGTCGTGCGGGAAGGTTGCGGGTAACCCGAGCAAATCTTCGAGGGTCACGTTGTATAGGACGGCGAGCTTGATCAGGTTTTCGTATTCGGGTCGGGAGACGTTCTTTTCCCAATCGCTGACGTTGGATTGGTAGATGGAAAGGTGGTCGGCAACCTCTTTCTGCGAATAGCCGCATTGTTTTCTGATCTGTTTGAACTGCTCGCCGAAATCCATGTTCTCATTATATAAAATGTGCAATACCCATTGACAAAATATGTGTATTACACTTATAATTTGAATATGAATAAGGAGAGTAATCGTTATGATAAAAGAGTTTTCCAATGAAACAATATCCGAAATCAATTATTACGTTTACAGGTTGATTGATCCTCGAAACGGGCAGACGTTTTACGTTGGCAAGGGCAAAGGCAATCGAGTTTTTGACCACGTAAAATGCTCGATCGATTATTATGACGGGGTAGAAGAAACGAGCGACAAAGACCCGAATAAATTTCGTATTATAAAAGAGATCATAGATTCTGGATTGGATGTGATCCACATCATTCAGCGCTGGAACTTAACCGAAAAGGAAGCGTTTGAAGTAGAAGCTGCGCTGATCGACGCTTATCAAGGATTGTCAAATCTTCAAAGCGGGCATCACAGTGATTTTGGTGTGACCAATGCCGAATTATTGGAGAAACGGTTTCATTTGAGCGAATATAAAGAGCCGCAGGATTTCAAGTACATCATTATCAAAGTAAAATCATGGAAGTTGGACGAGATGCTTGAGCAATATCCGGAAACATACCGATATGAAGCGACTCGTTCCGCTTGGAGAATGAATCCGAGAACCGTGAAAGAATTCCCGTATGTTTTCTCCGTAACGGATGGAATTGTAAAAGAAGTGTATAAGGTTTACAATTGGTATCAACACGAAAGCCGTACGGGGCGCTTTGCTTTTAATGGAGAGATTGCCCATGAAGAAATAAGAAGCAGATTCGTTAATAAACGCATTCCTGATAAATACGCGAAAAAAGGAATGGCGTCCCCGGTGTTATTTTCAAAGAATTAGAAACAAGAAGTTCAATAGGCGCATAAGCAAAGGAGGTTTATTATGTCGCTAGGTAAAGGGTATCTTTCAACAGTAAAAGGTAAAAAAATCACGTTTAAGGTGGTCAATTCTTCTCCCGATTTAAAAGTCCAGTTTGTGCAGTCTTTTGCTGATTATAAGGTTAAGGTTGCTTCAAGTAAATCGTTTTCTACTGAAACCATTAAAATTCAGGTGGTGACCTCGTTCCCTGATGTGAAGCTCCAAAAGGTTACATCATTCGGTGATTTTGAGGCATATTTCGATTAAGCAATTTGCGCCTATTGAACTTTCGAAAAAATCGCCCGTTCGGGCGGTTTTTTTATATAAAGTATTTGACAATACCATAGGCATTCCGTATAATGATTTTTGTTTAGAAAAAATAAACTTTTGATTTAGTACGGTTAGAGCCCGAAAACGCAAAGTTTATTTATACGAAACAACGGAAAAGGAGAGGGCAGAATGGAGATCGGCGTTAGGATCAAAGCGCTTCGGCTCAAAAACAACCTCACGCAGGAGGAGCTCGCGGATCGGTGCGAACTCACGAAGGGATTCATCAGTCAGCTGGAGAACGACCTCGCGAATCCGTCCATTGACACGCTGAACGACATTCTCGTCGTGCTCGGCAGCAATATGGGCGAGTTTTTCCAAAATGAGGAGAGCGAGCCGCTCGTCTTTCACGAAGAGGACTATTTCTCCAAGAACTACGGCGACAGCGTGACCACTTGGCTGGTGCCTTCGGCGCAGAAGAACGCGATGGAGCCCATCCTCTTGGACCTCCTTGAGAAGGGGGCGAAGGAGACGGATATGCCGCACGAAGGCGAGGAGTTCGGCTACGTGGTGGCGGGCAAGATCAAGCTGACGGTCGGGCGGCGCGTATTCACCCTCGAGAAGGGGGAGACCTTTTACTACAAGGCGGACAAAAAGCATTCGATCGAGAACCTGACGGATGAAAAGGCGACGGTGATGTGGATCTCCTGCCCGCCTAACTTTTGAGAAGGAAAAAGAAAATGAGTTTCACCGATAAGATAAAGTCCCTGTTCGGCAAAAAGTCGCCCGTCGCTCCCCAGGCCTCAGCGCCCGCGCCGCAGAAGAAGAGCGACAACATCATCGAGATCAAGGGGATCACCAAGGTCTTCGACGGCGTGACCGTCCTCGACGACCTGAACCTCGGCATCAAGCGCGGTCAGTTCGTGACCCTGCTCGGTCCTTCGGGCTGCGGCAAGACGACGCTGCTGCGCCTCATCGCGGGCTTTGAGACCCCGACGGAGGGCGAGATCTACATCGAGGGCGTGCCCATCACGTCGGTGCCGCCTTTCAAGCGTCCCGTCAACCCCGTTTTCCACACGTACGCGCTTTTCCCTCCTCTGAACGTCTTTAAGAACGTCGCCTTCGGCTTGAAGCTGAAGAGCATTCCCGACGCCTCGGCGAAGAAGGGCGTGCGCAAGTTCACCAAGGCGGAGATCGCCGAAAAGGTGAACCGCGCTCTCAAGCTCGTGGGGCTGGAGGACTACGGACACCGCGACGTGAACTCCCTCTCGGGCGGACAGCAACAGCGCGTGGCGATCGCCCGCGCCATCGTCTGCGAGCCCAAGGTACTGCTCCTCGACGAGCCGCTCGGCGCCCTCGACCTCAAGATGCGCAAGGAGATGCAGATCGAGCTGAAAAAGATGCACGAGGACCTCGGCATCACCTTTATCTTCGTGACGCACGACCAAGAAGAGGCGCTGACGATGAGCGACGTGGTCGTGGTGATGAACGACGGCGTGATCCAGCAGATCGACCGTCCGAAAAAGATCTACGACGAGCCGAAGAACGCCTTCGTGGCGGACTTCATCGGCGAATCCAACCTGCTGCCCGGCGTGATGGAGAAGGACTTCTCCGTCGCCTTCCTCGGCAAGTCCCTGACCTGCGTGGACAAGGGCTTTGAAAAGAACGAGAAGGTCGACGTCGTGATCCGTCCCGAGGACGTGGTCATCAAGGCGGGCGCGGGCAAGGGCGACTTTGACGGCGAGGTGCTGACCACCGTCTTCAAGGGGACCTACTACGAGATGATCGTGCTGGCGTCCGGCTACGAGTTCACCGTACAGTCGCAGACGGAGCATCGCCCGGGCGACGCGGTCTCGCTCTCCGTGCTGCCCGACAGCATCCACATCATGAAGAAGATCCTGACCATCAACAAGTATCTCGGCAAGGTCGCGGACGAGAACCTCGTGACCTTCCTTGGCGGCGACTTCGAGGTGCCGACCGCAGGGTTCGAGAGCGGGGACGAGGTGGTGGTCTACGTGCCCTTTGACGCGGTGGAACTCACCGACGACGAAGTGGACGGCGTGACCGGCGCGACCGTCACGCAGAGCCTCTACAAGGGCAGCTATTATCAGGTGCAGGTCTACAACGACAACGACGAGGACCTCTACGTCGACACCGCCGACGAATGGGATATGAATGATCGCGTGGGCGTGAAGGTGGACGGCGCGAAGGTGCGCCTCGAGAAGTACGACCCCGATAAGGACGAGGAGGCGGCGGAATGAGAAAAGGCAAGGCGAAAGTTTTTCGCCCGACGGCGTTTGCATTCCCGTACCTCGTGGTGACGCTGATCTTCGTGATCGTGCCGCTCGTTTTGGTGCTGGTCTATGCGTTCCGCGGGTCGGACGGCAGCTTTACCTTTGCGAATTTCAAGACGGTTTTCACCGAAAAGGAGACCTTGCGCCAGCTCGGTCAGACCGTCGGTATCGCGGCCATCTCCACCGCGATCTGCCTCTTGATCGCCTATCCCGTCGCCTATATCTTGGCGTCTCAGCCCTTCCGCAAGATCGCGATCCTGTCGCTTCTCTTTATCATCCCGATGTGGATCAACTTTATGCTCCGCATCTTCGCCTTGAAGTCGCTCCTCTCGATGATCGGCATCGACAAGAGTTTCGGTGCGGCGGTCATCGGTATGGTCTACGACTTCTTCCCCTATATGCTCCTGCCGATCTACACCGTGCTCGCGAATATGGACAAGAGCTACGTCGAAGCCTCGCGCGACCTCGGGGCGAACCCCATGCATACCTTTTTTAAGGTCACGTTGCCGCTCTCGCTCCCGGGCGTGATCAGCGGGATCAGCATGATGTTTATGCCGATCTTCAGTTCCTATGCGATCACCGTCTCGATGGGCGATATGAACACGACGGTCATCGGCGCGAAGATCGCGAGTCTTTTCGAGAATCAGAACTACGGCAGTTACGGCTACGGCTCGGCGCTGTCCTTCGTGCTCTTGGTGCTGGTGCTCCTCGTGATGTGGGTAGGCAACGTGTTGACTCGTCGCACGCAAAAGGCGCCCAAAGGAGGGAAGTCGTGATGAACAAGAATGCTTCCAAAGTCTTCCTTGCTTTGAAATGGGCGGTGCTGGCAGTCGTGTTGCTTGCGATCTATTTGCCCCTCCTGATGATCATCGTCTATTCCTTCAGCGCTTCCAAAACGGTGGGCGGCGAATTCGGTGAATTCACTTTCGCACTGTATCAAAACCTGTTCTCCAACAGCAAGTTGCTTTCCGCTTTGAAGAACACCTTGATCATCGGGCTTTCCTCTGCTGCACTGGCGACCGTACTCGGCACGACGGCGGCGATCGGCATTCATTATATGAAAGCAAAGGCGAAAAGCGCCGCGGACACCGCATCGCAGATCACCGTCGTGAATGCGGAGATCGTGACCGCGATGGGCTTTTTCCTCTTGATGATCTTTCTGCGCGACGCCGTAAAGATCCCCTTGAATTTCAACCTCGGATGGCTGATCATCACGCATACCGTTATCACGACGCCATACGTGATCCTGACCGTGACTCCTCGCTTGAAACAGCTCAATCCGAATACGCTCGAGGCGAGCATGGACCTCGGCGCGGGGCCGATGCGCTCTCTCTTTACCGTGATGCTTCCTCAGCTCGCGGGCGCGATGGTAGCGGGATTCGCCCTTGCGTTTACGCTCTCATTGGACGATTTCGTGGTTACCAACATCAATTCGATCGGCGCCGACCTCGAGACCATCTCGACCTACGTCTATTCCGGCATCAAGAGAAAGATGCCCATCGATATCCGCGCGCTTTCCACGATCATCTTCGTGGTGGTACTGTCCGCCCTCATCATCTACAACGTCGTCAAGAACAAACGGGCGAAAGAAGCGGCTAAAAAGGCATAATGCCTCAATATAAATACAAACTAAAACGAAAGGAGAAAGAAAATGAAGAAAATCATCGCCATTGTATTGGTCCTCGCGCTGTTTGCGGTGCTGTCCGTCTCGCTCTTCGCGTGTACGCCGCGTGAGGAGATCCTAAAACTCTATATGCCCGGTGAGTACATCGACGAAGAGATCTTCGAGGAGTTCGAGGCATGGTACAAGGAACAGACCGGCAAGAAGGTCAAGGTTGAACTCAAGACCTTCAGCGCGGTGGAGGAAATCCAGCTCGCGGTGGAAGGGAGCAAAGCGGACTACGACCTCCTGTGCCCGAGCGACTATATGGTCGAGTATCTCGTGAAGAATAACCTCGTGCAGGCATACGATCAGAGCATCGTCGGCACGGTCGATTCCTCTCGCTTCGTCGCGGAGTACGTCGAACTGCAAAAGCTCTACGATCCCGAGCTAAAGTACGCGATCCCCTATATGTACGGCACTCTCGGCTTGGTGTATGATTACTCCAAAACGGGCAAGAAGCTCACGAGTTGGAGCGCTCTGTTTGGTAACGACTACGCGGGTCATCGCTCGGTCAAGAAGTCGATGCGCGACGCTTACGCGGCGGCTTGCCTTTACAATGAAGGCGCGCGTCTGACCGCCCTCGAGGGTGCGGCGAAGAAGGCGGCGGTGCAAGCCGTCTTTGAGGACACCTCCGCAGCGACCATTGCGGCGGCGAAGAACACTCTGCTTGCCGTGAAGAGCGGTTCCGTCTGGGATGAAGACGCCGTAAAGTTCGAGATGGCGGCGAATGACGACAACGCTCCCTACGTCGCCTTGATGTGGTCCTGTGACGCGGGATACGTGATGAACGACTACGAGGATGACGCGGGCAATGAAAAGGAAGGCAATCGCAACCTTTGGTACGTGGTGCCCGAAGAGGGCGGCAACGTCTACATCGACAACTTCGTGATCAGCAAGTACGCAGTCAACGTCGAGGCGGCGAACTGGTTCCTGAAGTACCTGTGCGAGAAGGACGTCGCGATCAAGAACAGCGAGTATTCCGGCACGATCAGCGTCGTGAAAGAGGCGTACGACGCCCTTTATGAGGAATATACCGACGAGGAGAACGAGATGCTCGAAGGGGTCGATCCCGCTTGGAGAGAGATGTTCATCGAGACGATGTTCCCGAGCGTCGAGACCCTGAATCGTTGCGGTATGATGCGTGACTTTAAGACGGGCAAGGACGACGTTGTAGCGATGTGGGGCGCCATCGTAAAATCTCTCGAAAATCAAAAAGAGACGGCAGCGGAAGTGGGGTGAACCCCAAAGCGCTGCCGTTTTTTTTAGGAAGGGGCGGGTCATTTCTCGTGCACTCTCACTTCGTCCGTGTCCTCGTAATAGGTCGCGAGGGCGATGGATTTCACGTGCTTCTCGTTCTCGACGCCGAGGCGGGCGAGGAGCCATTCGCGCGTCTTTCCGATCTGGTCGAGCGCCCCCTCTACGAGTTTGCCGTCCACGACGACGTCTTTGCTGAGCGAGGAGGACGAGGGTGTGCCTCCGACCTCGACGCTTCGCGCGGGCAGCGCCTCGGGCGACGGCAGGACGGACACCTCGCCGCTCGTCTCGAAGATCACGTAGGAGACGTCGCGCAGGTCGAAGTACCCCTTTGCGCGACAGAGGGAGAGGAGGTCGTTGATGTCGAGCTTGCTGCGCATCAGGTTGCGGTAGTGGATCTTGCCCTGTTCTACGAGGATCAGCGGCCTCCCGCGAATGAACTTTTTAAGCAGGGAGCCCTTGCGTGCGAGCAGGGTCAGCGAGACGTCCAGTATGAGATAGATCGCCATCGCGATGAAGAAGTGATAATACGGCCGCTCGGGATCGGTCGCCATTTCGGCGGCGATGGAGCCCATGGAGATGCCGATCACGTAGTCGAGGAAGGAGAGCTGGGCGATCTGCTTTTTGCCCATGATCTTGGTGACGACGAACAGAAACAGAAAGCTCGAGATCGAATAGATGACGACGTGCAGAACGGGATGCATACGGGGAGTATGGACGGGAAGCGGGAAGGCTATAATGCGGAATGCGAGAAAGTGAAGTTGCTTCGCAGTGAAGTACGGCGGTGCCGTGTGAAGTTACTGCGTAGTGAAGTTTGCGCATTAAGCGCAAGTTGCGGAAGTCGCGATGTCGTGCCCAAAAAAATCATTCGGTTTTTCGGGGAAACCCAATGCGACGCTAAAACTCCTAAATATGTTTTTTCTATCCTTAACTGTGAGCGAAAGCGAACAACTTCACTTTGCGAGCCTTGCGAGCAAAACTTCACTATACGCTCGGCGTATAACTTCACTGCTCGCCAATGCGAGCAACTTCACCGCAAAATATCCTTGTTCTCGTCCGCATAGCGGACATATCACGCGGCATCAGCCGCATATCGTACGCCGTAGGCATATATCGCTTGATCAAAGCGCATTCCTCGTTCTCGCTTGACAATCCCCCGTCTCGCGCGCATATAATAAGCGTATGAACGAACCGAAAATGCTTTTTTATAAAGACCGAATGATCGACACCCTTCTCTCCCTCCTCTCGGTGGACAGCGTGCAGGGCTCGCCCGCCCCGAACGCACCCTTCGGGTTGGGGACGAAGGAGGTCCTTGATCGCTTCCTCGCAACGGCGACATCCTTCGGAATGCGCACGAAAGACGTCGACGGGTATTGCGGTTGGGCGGAGATCGGCGAGGGCGAGCTTCTCGGCATTCCCTTCCATCTCGACACCGTACCCTTCGGCGAGGACTGGACGCACAGCCCCCTCGGTGAGGTGACGGACGGGTTGATCTACGGGCGCGGCACCGAGGACGACAAGGGTCCCGCCGTCGCCGTTCTCTATGCCCTCAAGTCCCTGCTGGACGAGGGGCGCAAGCCGCGCCGCCGCATTCGCCTGATCGCGGGACTGAACGAGGAGAGCGGGTGGAAGTGCATCGAGCGCTACCTCGCCACCGAAGAGGTGCCCGCGATGAGCTTTTCGCCCGACGCGGACTTTCCGGTCATCAACTGCGAGAAGGGGGTCTGCCACCTCGCGCTGACTTTGCCTCTCCCTGAGGACGTCCTGTCCGTTACGGGCGGAGAGCGGGTGAATATGGTCGCCGATCGCGCGACATTCGAGGTGAAGCACCTGTCCGACGCGGCGTTCTCCAAGTGCCTGAAGGGCGGGATCAAAGTGAAGTTTATCGAGGGCGGATTCCGTCTCTCCGCCGAGGGCGTCTCGGCGCACGGCTCCACCCCCGAAAAGGGCGAGAACGCGATCCTGAAAGTTCTCTACGCCGTCAAGTCGTCGGGCGATTTCCTCGCCGACCTGTACGACGCCTTCCACGCTACGGACGGTAGCGGACTCGGCATCTCTATGTCGGACGAACGGAGCGGGGCGCTCTCGCTGAACGTCGGCAAGGCGGAGACGGGGGACGGCAAGGTCACGTTCTACCTCGACGTTCGCTATCCCGTCACGCGCACGGAGGAGGAGATCCTCTCGGCGATCGCCACGGCGATGCCCGCCGCGACTCTCGAGGTGAAGGGGCGCCATTTGCCCCTCTACGTATCCCCCGACGGAGAGCTCGTGCGCTCCCTCCTCGCCGCCTATAACGAGGTGACGGGAGAGACTGCCCGTTCCATCGCGATCGGCGGGGCGACCTACGCGCGCGCCTTTCCGAACGCCGTTGCCTTCGGTCCCGTCTTTCCGGGGGAGGATAGCCGCATCCACCAAAGGGATGAGAGCATCTCCATAGACGGCTTTGTGAAGTGCGCGGAGATATATCGCGAGGCGCTCGTAAAACTCGCCTTTTAGCGACTGCGTATAAGGGCGCATCTGCTTTGCTGCCAACACCCCAATTGTTTGGTACAACAAAATGATAACATCCCCGCTAACTTTTTCATCAAAGAGCGCTTATTACAGGGAGTACGCTCATTCGCTTCCGCTCGTCGCTCCTTGCTTGTTAAAGAATCGCCGAATATTTTGTATCACTCCTGCATCCTCAACTTGTGCCTTTGGCACAAACTTCACTGCGCAGTAACTTCACACGGCGTCAGCCGTACTTCACTGCGGAGCAACTTCACTTTTTTTGTATCGCCTTCGGCGACATGATGTACTTGCTGCGCAAGCATGATGTATCTCGCTAACGCTCGACATTGCCTCCGCCTGTGGCGTCGGCATTCCGCATTCCGAATTCCGAATTAAACAAGGTTTCGCAATTCATCATTCGGCGGACGAATGCTTTACCTCGCCTTCTCCTTCGTGCTATAATCGGGATATGGGAAACTTTATCACGACGCTCATCACCGTGGCGATCATGCTCGCCTATGCGATCCCCGGGTTCCTCTTCGTGAAGACCAAGGCGATCAAGCCCGATTCCATCGGTGCCTTCGCCCGCGTGCTGCTCTTCGTCTGTCAGCCCGCGCTCTTCCTCTATTCCTTCAACGCCGCGACCTATACGCCCGAGTTCTTCGCTCAAATGGGCATCTTTTTCGGGCTGTGTATGGGGATGCAGATCCTCGTGATGGTGTCGCTGACCCTGATCCTCAAGAAGAAGTTCGACGACGTCCGCAACCGCATCTGCACCATCGCGTCCGCGCTCGCCAACGTCGGCTTTTTCGGCGTGCCGCTCCTCGAGGCGATCCTCCCCGGCTACCCCGAGGCGGTGGTCTTCTCCACCGTGTTTTCGGTCAGCCTGAACCTCCTCTCTTGGTCGCTCGCCGTCGGCATCATTTCGTGGGACAGAAGGAAGATGAGTGTCCGCAATATGGTGGTGAACCCGACTACGATCTCGCTCCTCGTCGCGCTCCCTCTCTTTTTCACGCAGACCAAGCTCCCGAGCGTCATCGCCCCCATCGTGGAGCTGCTCGCTCGCATGACGACGCCGATGTGTATGTTGATCCTCGGGATGCGCCTCGCGACGGTCACGCCGCGGGATCTCTTCTGCAACCCGCGCATCTACCTCTCCACCGCGCTGAAGAACGTCCTCTATCCGCTTTTGTCTTTTTTGATCATCTACTTCATCCCGCTCCCGACCTATATCAAGGTCACCTTCTTCCTCCTTGGGTGTTGCCCCGCGGCGAGTATGGTGCTCAATATGTCCGAACTGGTGGGGGAAGGGCAGACGCACGCGGCGTGCAGCGTGTTGATCAGCACGTTGTCCTGTATAGTCACTATCCCTTTGCTTGCCTTGATGATCCCCTTGCTTTGACGAGCGCAGATAAAGGCGCATCTGCTTTGTTTCTGCTTTCGCTCACGAACAGTTACGTACAAGGAGTACGCGCCTGTCCGCTCGCTCAGCGAGCCTCGCATCTGCAACCTTTCTCCGCGCTCGTCATTCGGTGAGTTTGGGTCTGTATGGCTATACGTACGACGATGATCCGGCTTTTGTTGGCACTTTGTTTTATCTATAAAAAACTGCAAGTACTCCGAAAAAAGAGACAGGCGCGTACTGTTTGTACGTAACTGTCTCTGTTTGAGGCGGTAGCGAAGCAGATGCGCCGTTATGCGCGCTCGCTTAATATGCCTTCGCGAAATAAATCACCTTGCCGTCCGTCGAGCCGTCCTCTTTGAGGAGGTTCTTGCCGCAGCAGACGCATTTGGTGCCGACGGGGGTTTGGTCGAAGGGCATCACGCGGGTGGAGGCGGAGGTCAGTTCCTTCACCTTGTCCTCGCAGGCGCGGTCGCCGCACCACATCGCCTTGGCGAAGCACCCGCCGTTGACGGCATTGGTCAGCTCGTTCATATCCTGCGTGATCACGATGTGCGCGTCGCGGAAGGCGCGGGCTTTCTCGAGCATATTCTTTTGGATCTCCGCGAGCAGGGCGGGGATGGCGGTAGCGAGGTCGTCGACGTTGATCGTCGTCTTGTTCTCGAGGTCGTCGCGGCGAGCGACGGTCACGACGCCGTTCTCGAGGTCGCGCGGACCCACTTCGATGCGGACGGGCACGCCCTTCATCTCCCATTCGTTGAACTTCCAACCGGTGCTCTGATCTCCTCCGCTTTCTCATTCACGCCGCCTTTGTGCGCCGCGATGGGGATGATGATCGCCTGAATGGGCGCCACCTTCGGGGGCAGGGCGAGGCCGCGGTTGTCACCGTGCGCCATGATGAGCGCGCCGATCATGCGGGTCGAGGTGCCCCAACTGGTCTGATAGACGTATTTGAGGTCGCCTTCCTTGGAGGCGTACTTGATGTCGAATGCCTTGCTGAAGTTGTCGCCGAAGTAGTGGCTGGTGCCCGCTTGTAGGCTCTTGCCGTCCAGCATCATCGCCTCCATGCCGTAGGTCGCCTGCGCGCCCGCGAACTTCTCCTTCTCGCTCTTCCTGCCCACGAGGACGGGGATGGCGAGGACGTTCTCGGCGAATTCGCGGTAGACCTCGAGCATCTTGAGGGTCTCTTCCTGAGCCTCTTCGGGGGTCTCGTGTACGGTGTGACCCTCCTGCCACAGGAACTCCGACGTGCGGAGGAAGGGGCGGGTGGTCTTCTCCCAACGGACGACGTTCGCCCATTGGTTGATGAGGATCGGCAGGTCGCGCCAGCTCTTGACCCACTTCGCGTAGCTGTCGCAGATGATGGTCTCGGAGGTCGGACGAACGACGAGCTTCTCGGGGAGCTCCTCGTTGCCGACGTGGGTGACGAGGGCGACCTCGGGCGCGAAGCCTTCCACGTGCTCCGCCTCCTTGACGAGGTAACTGTAGGGGATGAACATCGGGAAGTAGGCGTTCTTGTGCCCCGTCTTCTTGAAGCGGGCGTTGAGCTCCTCCTGAATGTGCTCCCAGATCTCGTAGGCGTAGGGGCGGATGATCATCGTGCCTTTGACGGGACCGTAGTCCACGAGCTCGGTCTTGAGGATCACGTCGGTGTACCAACGCGCAAAGTCGACGTTCATATCGGTGATTTCTTTGACGAATTGTTCTTGCTTGGGCATAGTGCTTCTCCAAAGGGTTGTATTTCACTCTCTATTATAGAGAGGATCGTGCGTAAAATAAAGCGTTTTCGACGGCTTTTTCAGCGAATGGCGGCGAGGGTTTCGGTCACGAGGGTCGGCAAAGAAAGGCTTTTAGCCTTTTTCTCCGCGTCTTCGCGCCGCGCGTATAGGGAGAAAAGGGTGCTGCCGCTGCCGCTCATCCCGGTCAGGAGCGCCACGTTGTCCCGCATTGCCTCGATAGCTGCCGCGATCTCGTCGTTCAGGATGGATGCGGCGGGGAGGAGGTCGTTCAGATAGTATCGATCCGCCTTTTCGCCTCGCGCGAGCGCCCCATAAAGGGAGAGCGCGCTCCCGCGGCCTTTGGGGAGGGAGTCGGACAGCGCGTATGCCTCCGCGGTGGAGACCCCCTTCTCGGGGAAGGCGAGCAAAACGGCGTAGCGCGGCAGGGCGGGCAGGGTCTCGACGTCGTCGCCGAACCCCCGAGCGAGGGCGGTGCCGCCCGTCATCTGAAAGGCGAGATCCCCGAAGAGATTCGCGACCGTCCTTTTGACCCGTTCGTGATCGAGCCTCCACAGCTCCGCGCAGGCGAGGGCAGCAGCCGCCGCGTCAGCCGAACTCCCGCCGAGCCCTCCGCCGATCGGGATGTTCTTGCGGATCGACAGGTGCATCCCGCCGAGAGAAAAGCGCTCGGCGAGGGTCCTCAAAACGACGAGGGAGTTGTCCCCTTCGTAGTCGCTCGTGATCTCAGAGCCCTCTTGTTTGGAGAGGGTGATCTCGTCAAATAGGTCGACGCTCTGTTGCAGAGCCTCGACGTCGTGATGGGTCTCTTCCTTGCCTTTGATGCGGAGAAAAAGCGTGATCTTGGCGTAGGCGCGCAGACTAACGGACTCTGTCATAGCGGTCGAAACGGTAGGAAATGCCGTCCGACTCCCGCACTTCCCCTTCGGTCAGGATGAAGTCCATGGGGATCATGGGAAATCGGGTGTCGCCCACGTCCTCGCGGAGGATGCGGGTGATGTACAGGGTGTCGCAGTAGGGAAGTAGGAGCGAATAGATCTCGCCGCCCCCGATCACGTAGGTGTCTTCGAGGGAGATCGTGCGTTGCGACAAATAGGCGAAAAGTCCCTTGACGTCCCTAACGACCGTCGCGCCGCGGACAGTCGCCTCCTCTTCGGACATCGAGCGAGAGAGCACGACGTTTACGCGCCCTTTCAGCCCCGTGCCGCCGGGCAGAGAGAGCAGGGTGTTGCGACCCATCACGAGGGTCTTGCCCTTCGTGACCGTCGCGAAGTAACGCATATCCTCCTTGATGGCGTAGAGCAGTTCTCCGCCCTTCCCGATGTAGTCGGCGAGGTTGACCGCCGCGATCGCCTTCATCATACCGCCACCGGGATCTTCTTGCCGAGTTTGTGATACTCGTAGCCTTCGAGGGAGAAACTGTCCACCGTGAAGTCGTAGAAGTTCGTGACGGACTTGTCCATCACGAGGCGCGGCGCGGGGAGGGGCTGTTTTGCGATCACTTCGCGGATCATGTCGACGTGGCGATCGTAGATGTGCGCGTCCGCGATCACGTGGACGAACTCCCCGACCTCGAGCCCGCTGACCTGCGCGAACATATGCACCAAGAGGGCGTACTGCACGACGTTCCAGTTGTTCGCGGTCAGGAAGTCCTGCGAACGCTGATTGAGGATGGCGTTCAGCTTGCCGTTCGCGACGTTGAAGGTCACGGAGTAGGCGCAGGGGTAGAGCGCCATTTCGTGAAGGTCGGCGTGCACGTAGATGTTGCTCATGATGCGGCGGGAAGCGGGGTTGTTCCTAAGGTCGTAAAGGATGCGGTCGACCTGGTCGAATTCGCCCTCTTTGTAGCGGTGCTTTACGCCGAGCTGGTAGCCGTACGCCTTGCCGATCGAGCCGGTCTCATCCGCCCAAGCGTCCCAAATGTGAGAGTTCAGGTCGTGGACGTTATTGCTCTTTTTCTGCCAGATCCACAGGATCTCGTCCAGCGCCGCGCGGAAATTCGTGTAGCGGAGCGTCGTGATGGGGAACTCCTTCTGTAGGTCGTAACGGTTCACGATGCAGAACTTCTTGATCGTATGAGCGGGCGTGCCGTCGTCCCAGCGGGGGCGCACCTCCATATCCGCGTCGCTGACGCCGTTCGACAGAATGTCCTTTACGTTCTCGATGAATATCTCGTCCGCAATGCTCATGGTTTCCTCCTTTGTTACGCCTCGCTTTCCGCGGGCAGAACGGTAATGGTGATCTTTTTTGCCGTCGTGAAGTCGTAGGTCGTCAAGAGTACGGGGTCCACGATCTTGTATCCTGCGTAGACGTCCGCCGCGTTTTCGGGGACGCCGTAGAGCGCGTAGATCAGGTAGGGCAACGTATTGGAGGCGCCGACCTCGACGGTGACGTCCTCAAGTCCCTCCGCCGAGAAACGAACGCGGGTGCCTTTCGCGTGCGCAACGTTCAGTGAGGAGAGAAGGGAATCCACCTGATAGCCGACGTGGTACTCCGTCATGCGCCCGAGGGTGGTCGGGTAGCACTTGGGCAGAAAGATCTCGGACGGGGTAAAGTCGTACGAGGTCTTGCCGTCCGCCGTGGCAATGGTCAAAGTGATCTCGGGAGAATGGGGCAGGGAGCCCGTGCCTGCGAGGGTCGGCAGGCTGCCGTCCGTCATGCGCCAAGCGCCGTCAAAGTCCAGACCGTAGTCGTCGCCCTCGAGATAGCTCTCTTTGAGCGAGATCTCCTCGGCGGACAAAGGATGCGCGTTGCTCGCGTAGGCGGTGCCGAGCGGACCGGAGCCGACGACCTCACCGATCGCTTCATCGTAGTAGACGTGATAGAACGAGATCGCGCTGTAGCTGCCCGACATCAGCGTCCTGCCGAAGACGCCGTGGGTCAGACGGCTGACCGCCGCGCCGTCGTGGTAGGAAGATGCGGACGCGCTGCCGACCGCGAAGATCGAGGCGATACGCTCCGCATTCGCGACGTTGCCGCCCACTACGCCGACGCGCGCATACGTTTCGACGTTGCCGCTCGTGACGTTGTATGCCGTGCCGACGCCCTTCACCGTGGCGTTCGAGGAGCAGTTCAAGAGGGCGAAGCGGGGCGTACCGCTCTTCACTTCGCCGATGATGCCACCCGCATAGATCCAGCCGTACTGCGCCGTGATGTTCCCCGTAAAGGAGCAACCGGTGATCGCGCCCGAGGTGGCTGAGCCGCAGATGCCGCCCACGAGAGCCTTGCTGCTGTCCGTGGTCACGACCTTGGTCAGGATATCCATCTCGCCGCTGACGTGGCAGTTGTCGATGTAGGTCTCGAGCGCCGAGCCGACGAGCAAGCCGAAACGCAGGTCGCTGCTCGATACGCCCGAGTTCTTGTCGAAGCGCATGGAGGCGTCCTTGAGCGTGAGGTTCTTGATGACGGCTACCGAGGTGTCGCCGAAGAGACCAACCTTGCCGTCCGTATTGCACTTGGTGAAGGAGAGCCCCGTGATCGTATGTCCGTCGCCGTCAAAGATGCCCGAGAACGGGTTGCTGCTGTTGCCGATCGGGGTGAATTCCACGCCCGTCAGGTCGAGGTCGCGCGTCAGACGGTAATAGAGGGGGGCGGAGACCTTGGTCTCGCCGAAGAGTACCGTGACGGAGCCCGTGATCTCCGCCAGTTCGTCCGCGGAGGAGATCAGGATCGGGTCGGCGTAGCTGCCTGCGCCGAGGTGATAGAGCAGGGGTTCGGAGGTCGCGATCCTCTCGCCGTCCGCGTTCAGGGCGTAGACCACGTACAGGTGATCGCCGGGCGCGGCGTAGGGCGGGACGTAGGTCGTCTCGTCCGTCGTGATCGTGTAGCCGGTGCCGTCGGTCAGCGTGCATCGGATCGCGTACGCTGCGGCGCCTTCGTAGGCGTCCCAAGAGAGGGTTTTGCCCTCGATGCGGGCGGAAAGCGCGCCCGATCCGTCGGTTTGACGGCAGGCGGGCAGTAGCGCGAGCGTGATCAAGAGGAGTACGATGAGAAATGCGACTGTCTTTTTGCGGATCATAATCATATTACCTATGTTCTATTATAAAGAGTATTGCGCCGTTCGTCAACGGCGAAAAGGGAATAGGGGAATAAATGAGAGAATAACGCGGAAGTGAGGAATTGATAATAATGCGGAATGCGGAATTGCAGGGCGCAGAGCGCCCCTCTAATTAGGAATTAGGAATGAGGAATTAGGAATTGCGGATGAAAAAAGCGATACGGAATATTCGGCGATTCTTCGACAAGCTCAGAATGACTATTTGATTTGTCATCCCGACCGTAGCGGAGGGATCGCCGCGTATTAAGGTGAAGTTACTTCGTAGTGAAGTACGGCTGACGCCGTGTGAAGTTACTGCGTAGTGAAGTTTGTGCCAAAGGCACAAGTTGCGGGTCGCTGCGCGCCGCGAGAGTGGAGTGTGGAGAGTGGAGAGTGGAGCGAAGGGAGTCTTTTTAATTAGGAATTAGGAATGAAGAATTAGGAATTAAGGGTCG
>JAFSZO010000112.1 GCA_017455605.1 Clostridia bacterium | reverse complement strand
TTGCAAGTGCTATTCGCTCCGCAGCCCATTTCCGCTACGATAATTAGGATAGAGTAGAAGCTCATTCGGAACGAAGTGACCCTTCGCTCCACACTCCACACTCCACTCTTGTGGAGCGAAGCGACCCGTCATTCCTAATTCCTAATTGGAAAGACCCTTCGGCGTCCGCAATTCCGCATTCCGCATTCCGCATTCCGAATTAAAAGGGGAAGTTCTCTCCCCCTTTCCTGCGGTTGACAAAAGTCGGACGATTCTTTATAATTTATTTATTGCATAAATAAGGAGGCTCGCAATGCTGCACGTAAAGCCCGTGATCGGAGACGAATGCGAGGTGTTTCTCCGCTCGGAAGGAGCGGAGGTTTCTTGCGTTCCCGGGGTGGACGTCGCGCTGTACGAGGACGAGCGGTTGATCGGAGCGGCGCACGTCTCTTTTCAGCCCGATACGGCGGTGCTCGAGGGGGTCTACGTGACGCCCGCGCGGCGCGGGTGTGGCTTCGGCGACTTTTTGACCCGTGCGGTGATGGATGCTTACACGCGCAGTTTGCCCCTGTTTCGGGTGGCGTATGCGAGCGACTATTTCCTGAAGTTCGGTTTTCGGGCGGACGGGGAAGGCATGATCATTAACAGCGAGGAGATCAAATTCCCCTCGCTTTGCGGAGGACATAAATGAAGACCGATATTGAAATAGCCCGGGAGGCGACCCTTCGTCCGATCGGGGAGATCGCGGCGAAGCTCGGACTGACCGAGGACGACGTCGAGCAGTACGGCAAGTACAAGGCGAAAGTCACGCGCAAACACGGCGCGCCGAAGGGCAAGCTGATCCTCGTGACGGCGATCAATCCGACCCCGCTCGGCGAGGGCAAGACCACGGTGTCCATCGGGCTGGCGGACGCCTTTACCCTGCTCGGCAAGAAATGCTGTCTCGCGCTCAGGGAGCCTTCCCTCGGCCCTGTTTTCGGCATCAAGGGCGGCGCGACGGGCGGAGGCTACAGTCAGGTCCTGCCGATGGAGGACATCAACCTGCATTTCACGGGCGACCTGCACGCGATCACGGCGGCGAATAACCTGCTCGCCGCGCTCGTGGACAACCACGTCAAGTTCGGCAACGAGAAAAGGATCAAGGTCATCTCCTTCCGCCGCGCGATGGATATGAACGAGCGTTCCCTGCGCAAGATCATCCTTTGCGCCAAGGGCGGAGCGGACGGCGAACCGCACGAAGGCGGCTTCGACATCACGGCGGCGTCCGAAGTGATGACCACCCTCTGCCTCGCAGAGGATATGACCGACCTCAAGCGTCGGCTCGCGCGGATCATCGTCGGCTACGACGAAGAGGGCGCGGCGGTCACCGCGGGCGATCTCGGCGCGGAGGAGTCGATGGCGATCCTCTTGAAGGACGCGATCAAGCCTAACCTCGTACAGACTCTCGGCGGCACTCCCGCCTTTATCCACGGCGGTCCCTTCGCGAACATCGCGCACGGCTGCAACAGCGTGATCGCGACCAAGACGGCGCTGTCCCTCGCCGACATCACGGTGACCGAAGCGGGCTTCGGCGCGGATCTCGGCGCGGAGAAATTCCTCGATATCAAGTGCCGCAAGGCAGGGCTCAAGCCCGACGCGGTCGTGCTGGTCGCGACGGTGCGCGCGCTGAAGTACAACGGCGGCGTGGCGAAGGACGAGCTGACGGGCGAGGATCTCACGGCGCTCGAGAGGGGCATCGTGAACCTCGGCGCGCACGTGGACAACCTGACGGGCGTCTTCGGCGTGCCCCTCGTCGTCTCGATCAACAAGTTCGCGACCGACACCGACGCGGAGATCGCTTTCGTGCAGAAATATTGTGCGGAGCGGGGCGTCAAGGCGGTCGTCAACGAATGCTTCCTCAAGGGCGGCGAAGGCGCGAAGGCGCTCGCCCACGAGGTGCTGGCGGCGGCGGAGACACCCTACGAGCTCCGTTACGCCTACGACCTAAACGATCCCTTGAAGGTCAAGATCGCTGAGGTCGCGAAGCGCATTTACGGGGCGGCGGAGGTCACCTTCTCCGAGGTCGCAGAGGCAAAGCTCGCCGCGGCGGAGGCGCAGGGCTTCGGCTCCTTCCCCGTCTGCATCGCGAAGACGCAATACTCCCTCTCTCCCGACCAAAAGGCGCTCGGGCGCCCGACGGGATTCACCTTCCCGGTCACCGACGTGACGGTCAGAGGCGGCGCGGGCTTCGTCGTGGTGGAGTGCGGCTCGGTGATGCTGATGCCCGGTCTCCCGAAGGTGCCCAACGCATACAAAATGACGATCAACGAGGACGGCGTCATCGACGGATTGTCCTGATATAAGAGGCAAACTATGGATAGTACGAATTTTATCGAAGAGATCATCGAGAGCGAACTCGCCGCGGGCAAGGTCAGCAAGGTCGTGACCCGCTTCCCGCCCGAGCCCAACGGCTACCTGCACGTCGGGCACGCCAAGAGTTTGGCGATCAATTTCGGGATGAAGCGGAAGTATCACGGCGAATGCAACCTGCGTTTCGACGACACCAACCCGACCAAAGAGGACGTCGAGTACGTCAACAGCATCAAAGAGGACATCAAGTGGTTGGGCTTCGAGTGGGATCGCGAGCTCTACGCCAGCGACTATTTCGACCAAATGTACGAGTTTGCGCTCAAGCTGATCCGCGAGGGCAAGGCGTACGTCTGCGATATGAGCGCCGAGGAGATCACGAAGAACCGCGGCACTCTCACCGAGCCCGGTGTGGAAAGCCCCTCGCGCAATCGTTCCGTGGAAGAAAATCTGCGCCTCTTCGAGGGGATGAAAAACGGCGAATTCAAGGACGGGGAGAAGGTGCTCCGCGCCAAGATCGACATGGCGAGCCCGAATATCAATATGCGCGACCCCATCCTTTACCGCGTGCTCCGCGCCACCCATCACCGCACGGGTGACAAGTGGTGCATTTACCCGATGTATGACTTCGCGCACCCCATCAGCGACTGCATCGAGGGCATCACGCATAGCATCTGCACCCTCGAATTCGAAGATCATCGACCCCTCTACGACTGGGTGAAATATAATTGCGGCTTCGGCGACAACCCCCGTCAGATCGAGTTCGCCCGTTTGGGCTTGACTCGCACCATCATGAGCAAGCGCTACCTCAAGCGCCTTGTGGATAACAAGGTGGTGGACGGCTGGGACGACCCCCGTATGCCGACGCTCTCGGGTATGCGCGAGAGGGGCTATCCCCCCGAGGCGCTTCTCGATTTCTGCGACAGGATCGGCGTGGCGAAGAGCAATTCCATGGTGGAATGCGGGCTTTTGGAGCATTGCGTCCGTGAGAACCTGAATGCGAACGCCACCCGTGCGATGGTCGTGAAAGAGCCTCTGAAACTCATCATCCGCAACCTGAACGCGCCCGTCACCGTAGCGGTGGAGAACAATCCCACTCGCGAGGACGCAGGCACGCACGCGGTCACCCTCACGCCGGAGGTTTTCATCGAGGAGAGCGATTTCTCCCTCGATCCGCCCCCGAAGTATCACCGTCTGAAACCCGATGGCATGGTGCGTCTCAAGGGTGCTTATATCGTGAAATACGTTTCGCACGAACTCGACGACGCGGGCAAGGTGACGAGCGTCACCGTCGACTACATCGAAGACAGTATGTCGGGCGGCGCGAATGCGGGCATCAAGGTGAAAGGCGTCCTGCATTGGGTCCCCTCCGACGCGAAGGACGTCATCCTGAACGACTTCGACTACCTCTTGGACGAAGTGGAAGACGGCAGAGACTTCGGCGAGAGACTGAATCCCGTCACCAAGACGGTATTTTACGGCAAGGCGGAGCCTTTCTTGGACGACGCGGCAGTCGGTGCAAGATACCAATTTATGCGCCTCGGCTACTACGTCAAGAATAAGAAAGGCGAATACAACCTCATCGTGGGGCTGAAAGACAGTTATAAAGCGTAAGCGCGTAGAATAACCGCCACGGCGGCGGCATACTTTCTACTATGGAACGAGTATTCACGTACATAGTAGATAAGCACATAGACCGTCGGCTTGCGGGCGCGCGCCCCTCGGAATGGCTGAAACGCGCCTTCGAGAACGCACCCCACCTCGTCGTGGAGAGCGAGAAAGAAGCAGGGCTTCCTGCGGGCGCGGACTACGTCGCCGTCATTCCCTCGACGATGCCGCTCGTGACCCCCTCCGCTCTCGCGGAAGTCGTTCGCGAGATGGAGCGAAGAGCCATCGCCGCTTTGGAGATCGGGGAGGGCAATATCGCGGCGGCAAGCGCGATAAAAGAAGGCGCGGCGCCGAAAGGCATTCTGCGGACGGACGCATTCCTCTCTGTGGACAGAGCGGAGAATATCGCGAAGATCGAGCGGGCGCTCTATCGGAGAAATGCCTGTATATCCGTACAAAACGGGGCAAATATCCCCGATGTGGATAACGTGCGCATAGATTTTATGTCTCGCGTGTCGTATGGCGCGACGGTGTCACCCTTCACCGTGATCAATGCGAGTGAGATCGGAGAGGGCGCGGTCATCGGTCCCTTCTCGGTCATCGAGAGGAGCAGAGTGGCGGCGGGTGCCGTCGTGACGCAGTCTGTCGTGCAGGACAGCGTCGTGGGAAAGGGCGCCACGGTCGGCCCCTTCGCTTATATCCGAATGGGGAGCGCCATCGGGGACAAATGTCGTATCGGCGACTTCGTCGAGGTCAAAAAGTCTCTGATCGCGGACGGCGCGAAAGCCGCGCACCTTACTTATATCGGCGACGCGGAGATCGGGCTGGGCACCAACGTCGGGTGCGGCACGGTCTTTGCTAATTACGACGGCGTGGAGAAGCACAAGACCAAGGTGGGCGATCACGTCTTCATCGGAGCGAATACAAACCTCGTCGCTCCCGTTACGGTGGGAGACGGCGCGTATATCGCCGCGGCGACGACGGTGACGCGTGACGTGCCGGAGAATAGCTTTGTGATCGGACGATCGCGAGCGGAAATAAAGGAAAGAAAAAGGAAATGTTGATCGTTGGACTCGGAAATATAGGCGCCGAATACGAGGGCACCTTCCATAACACGGGATTCACGGTGGCGGACACGCTCGCCGAACGTCTCGGGCTGTCTTTCAAGGACGCGCACACCCTCTCCGCGAAGATGGCGGAAGGGAACGTAGGCGGCAAGAAGGTGCGCATCCTGAAGCCCACCACCTATATGAACCTGTCCGGCGTCAGCGTGAAGTCCGCGATGGCGAAGTTCGATCTTGCGGCGGCGGACGTCCTCATCATTTACGACGACATCGATCTCCCCATCGGCGTCACGCGCTACAGAGAGAAGGGCAGCGCGGGCACCCATAACGGGATGCGGAATATCACCTCGCTCTGCGGGGAGCTCCCCCGCCTGCGCGTCGGCATCGGCAGACCGCACGAGCAGGAAGACCTCGCGTCCTACGTCCTCAAGAAGGCGGGAAAAGAGGCGCGCGAAACGCTTGAAAAGGCGGCGGCACGCGCGGCGGAAGCCATCGAGGCATATATCCGCAGCGGAGACGAAGCGACCTTTTCAAGGGAGATGAATACGCAGAAGTCGTGAAATGCACCTACGGTGCGTTATGGATGATCATCCGCAATGACGGCTATGCCGTCAATTCACGGAGCGAAGCGAGAATTCATGATCGCGAGTAGCAATCAATTCATGCGCGAAGTGCTATTCATCGCATTGCGCTTCGCGCCTTGACTATGGAAAGTCTTTATTATAAGGGCTTTGAGATATACGAAAGCATATATAAACAGCTTGCCGGCGAGAAAAAATCGCTGGTTTTTGGCATATCTTCTCCCCAAAGAGCGCACCTTGCGGCGGCGTCGCCCGTGAAACTTCTTTACCTCGCGGCGACGGAAGAAGCCGCCCTCGAAGCGGCGACCGAGATCGCGGAATACGGCACGAAAACGGTGTATCTTCCCCCACGCGGAGACGTCCTGCTCGGCAGGCGTTCGGACGCTCTCTCCTATGCCCGCATCGCGGCGCTCGCGAAACTCACGACGGAGGACGTTCGCGTCGTCGTCACGACGGTGGAGGCGGTCTTCGGATATCTCCCTCGTCCCGAGGACGTCGCCCGAGCCACCGTCAAATTGCGCCTGCGCGAGACGGTGCCTTATTCGGAGCTTCTGCCGAAACTCGTTTATGCCGGTTACGAGCGAGTGGACGCCGCCCCCAAGAAAGGGGAATTCCGCGTCGCCGGCGACATCCTGTACGTTTTTCCCGTGAATGCGGATCATCCCGTCAAGATCGAATTTCTCTATGACGAAGTGGACAGCATCAGGGCGTATACGCCCGATCTCCTGTCCGTGAAAGAGTCTCTGACGGAGGTCACGTTCTCCCCCGCGAGCGAGATCCTTCTCACAGAAAAGGACGTTCGGGAGATCTTCGAGCGTATCGAGAAAGCGCGCGGGCTCCAGAACCGCACGGCGAAGCTCAGGACGGACGACGTTCTCTCGGCGCTCTCCCTCCGCGCGGCGGCGAATCCCTCCGACGGCGGGCTTACCTATTTCCTGCCCTTTATGGGGGAGAAGCGCGCCACGATATTCGATTATCTCAAAGGGTACTCGGTCTTGGTGGACGAGCCGAAAAAAGTCTTCGAGGGGTTCTCCTCTTTCCTCGTCGCCCATTACGGTCGCGTGACGCGGCTCGCGGCGGACGGCGAAGTGCTCTCGGCGCATAAAGACGCCGTGGTGGGGGAACGCGCCATCATGACCGCTTTGTCCTCGATGCCGCAACTCGGCGCCTCTTCTTTCGTGGAGAAAATAAGCGCGCGCGAAGGGACATTCACCCTGAATTCCGCGGCGCTCCCCAATTATCTCAAAAACTCCAATATGCTGGTCGGCTTTATCACGGACGAATGGAAGCAGGGGCGAAAAGTCATCGTCTTTACGGAGGACAAAGAGCGGACTGCCACCTTGAAAAAACTCCTCGGTGACCTCGCCGCCGAGGTCACTTTCGTCCCCCGTCCCTTGAAACACGGCTTCGTCTCGCGTAGCGAGCGCGTCACCATCATCGGGAGCGGGGATATCCTCTCCAAGACGTCAGCCTTGCATCTCCCCACACGCGCCGTCATCGCGCCCAAGGTGGGGGACTACGTCGTGCACGAGGAATTCGGCATCGGGCGGTGCCTCGGGCTGACCCATATCAAAAATTACGCGGGCGAGGGGGATTACCTCGCCATCCAGTACGCCGAGCAGAATAAGATCTATCTGCCCGTTACGCAGATGGATATGCTCAGTGTTTACAGCGGTTCGGAGGAAGAGCCGCCCCTCTCCGATCCCAATAAAGGCGACTTCGAGAAGGAGAAAGCCAAGGCGAAAAAATCCATTCGCAAGATGGCGCTCGACCTCGTGGAGCTATACGCCAAACGCGAGAAAACGCGCGGCTTCGTCTACCCGCCGGACAACGACCTGATGCGCCGGTTCGAGGCGTCATTCCCCTACGAAGAGACCCCGGGGCAGGCGGCGGCGATCGCGGACGTCAAGGCGGATATGGAGAGCGGCAAGGTGATGGACAGGCTCCTTTGCGGCGACGTCGGCTTCGGCAAGACCGAGGTCGCCTTGCGCGCGATATTCAAGACCCTCCTCGCCGGCAAGCAAGTGGCGTTCCTCGCGCCCACCACCATCCTCGCGGAACAGCACTACGAAACGGTGGCGGAGAGGCTCGCGCCTTTCCGTATCAAATGCGCCTGTTTGACTCGTTTCTGCACGCCCAAGGAGACCAAAGAGATCCTCTCGGGGCTCAAAAACGGCTCCATCGGCGTCGTGGTCGGCACCCATCGGATGCTGTCGAAGGACGTGGAATTCTATGACGTCGGGCTCTTGGTGCTCGATGAAGAGCAACGTTTCGGCGTGGAGCATAAAGAGAAGATCAAGGCGCTGCGCACCAGCATCAACGTCCTCTCGATGTCGGCGACCCCCATCCCGCGCACCCTGCATATGGCGCTCTCGGGCATTCGCGACATCAGCATCATCGACACCCCGCCGAAAAACAGGAAGCCCGTGCGCACCGTCGTCGCGGAGTATTCCCCCGCCATGCTGAAAGAGGCGGTCACGGCGGAGCTCGAACGCGGCGGGCAGGTATTCATTCTCTATAATAATATCGCGCGTCTCGCGTCTTTCGCGGACGCGGTGCAGACCCTCGTCCCGCAGGCGCATATCGTCACGGGACACGGCAGGATGGCGGCGACCGAGCTCGAAGAGAATATGCGGAAGTTCTACAAGAAGCAAGCCGACGTCCTCATCTGCACGACCATCATCGAGAACGGCATCGACATTCCCGAGGCGAATACCCTCATCGTCATCGAAGCGGACAGGCTCGGGCTGTCGCAAATGTATCAGCTGAAAGGCAGGGTGGGCAGGAGCGAGCGGCTCGCTTACGCCTATTTCACCTATCCCGAAGGGACGCTCCTGTCGGGCGACGCCGAGAAGAGGCTCAAAGCCCTCGTGGAGAATGACGAACTCGGCAGCGGATACCGCCTCGCAATGATGGACCTCGAGATCCGAGGCGCGGGCAACGTGCTCGGCGCGGAACAGCACGGACACATCGAGCGGGTCGGCTACGATATGTATTGCACCCTTCTCCGCGAAGCCATCGCGGAACTGAATGGCGAAACGCTCCCCGAGAGCGGCAACGTGGAGCTCTCCGTCAAGGCGGATGCTTACCTCCCGAAGGAATACATCGAGAGCGAACTCCAACGCCTGCGTTTCTATAAGAAAATCGCCGCCATATCCGATGAAAAGAGCAAAAACGCCGTCCTCCTCGAAATGGAGGAGAATTTCGGTCTCCCGCCCGTCAAGGCGCATAATCTCGTCCTCATCGCCTACCTGAAGAGCGTCGCCGCCGCCCTCTACGTGAAGAAGATCGTCATCACCCCCACCGAGATCACCGTTACCTACGCCGACGACACCTATCCGGCGAGCGCGAACGTCCGCAACGCCCTGAACCTACTCAAAGAAGACCTCCGCCCCGGCGCCGTCGACGGCGCCTCCGCGCAGTACCTCACCAAAACCCAGAACGTGATGATGCGCGTGACCCTGCTGACCAAGTTCCTCCGCGCCGTGCTCGGCGAGAGCGCTACGCTCTAATGCGGAATGCGGAATTGAGGTAACACGCAAAGCGCGATCCTTATTTTATAAAACGACGGCAATGGAGAGGCGAGCGCTCTGCAAAAAAAACGGCGCCAGCCGTATCAACTATGCCGACGGCGTAGAGCAGTGCAGATACGAGCGCTCTCCGAGGAGACGGGTCTGAGCGTACTTTTTGTACGTGATGCCCGATGACGCAGGTAGTTAGCGAAGTAGGTGCGCCGCTATCCGCCGTCGCTCGCAAAAAAACAGTTGCAACGGGCGGTATTATTAGGTATAATAGATAAGTACATTTGTTATAATAGGGTCATGCGCCCTCGTGCGCGCCCCTTATCAAGGAGTCTTTGGGATGAAAAAGAAGTTGCTCACAATACTGATCGTTCTCTTGCTTGCTGTCGTGACTGTCGTAGCTACCGCTTGCGGTAACGGGACTTTATTCGAGAAGAACACCAAGCGTGACATGCTGCAGCTCACTGCGTCCGTTAAATATGCGGATCGTGCGTCGCAGGTGACGAAGACCGAGCTCAACAGCGCGATTTACAATTATGCGTATCAGTATTATTACTACTACCAGATGGGTTATCTCAGCGAGAGTTCCTACAAGGCATTCGTCAATAATCTGGACACTTATTTCACGCAGGAGAACGAAGTTCTCGCGAAGTCCGAGGCGTACACCTTGAAGTGCATCGAGGTCCTGTATCAGGACGTCCTCGCGAATGGCACCGACGCGCAGAAAGACGCCGTCGAGAAGGCGAGCACGAAGGGCAAGGAGTACAATTTGTCCGACCGTATCGCGGAGATCGAGACGGTGCTCTCCGCGAAATATCTCGCCGAGGCGCGCAAGGCTTATAATGAGGATATGCAGACGGCGTTCGACAAATATCGCGACGCCTACGAGACCGAGCTCGAAGAGGGCTCCCGCACTTCCAAGTCCACCGACAATATCGAGAAGCTTATCCTCGACACCGAGATGGTGAAGAAGGAGTATGAGAAAGGCGCTTCCTCCATCAACCTGAACGGGCTGAAAGTCTCCGTGAAGTATAAGGACGTCGAGGAGGCGGTCGAGCTCGAGCGCAGCGATTACACCGTTACGGGCTTCGACAGCTCCGCGGTCAAGGACGAGAACGAGATCACCGTCACCTTCGGCGGTGTCAGTGAGAAATTCAACGTGAAGATCGTCGCGGCGAAGCCTTCCCGCCCCGTCATGCCGAAAGATGAGGAGGAGGAAGACGACGAGATCACCGTGCCCGATCTGTTCGAGGAGACCCTCGAGAAGGATATCGACGCCGCGCACGGCACCGACCTTGCGGAGTACAAGGTGCTGAAAGAGGCGAAGCGCAGACTGGAGCAGTCTTTCGAGTCCACCTATCGCTCCTATTCTTATTATTATCTTGAGCAGCTCAAGTCGCAGGTCGTGAAAGAGGTGGAGGCGAAATACACCGACCCCATCACCGAGGCGACGGGCGAGGAGATCCAGATCAGATACAATGAGCTCGCGAAGGATCAGCTCGAGAACCTCAAGGTCGGCACGAGCAGCTATGATTCCGCGATGACTTCGTCCGACGGCGACGACTACAAGAAGCAGGTCGTCCATACCGACGAGGGTTACTTCTACGTCCAGCACATCGTCTTCAATATCACAGACGATCTCAAAGCCGTCTACACCGCGGCGGAGAATGAGAAGATCTGGCAGTCCGAGCTCGACGATATTTACAAGACGCAGTGCGCGAAGATCGGCGTGTATATAAGCAACGTGGAATACGACAAGAGCGCCAAGTGCGAGAATGAGGATTGCGACTGCAAAGAGTGCGAGAATTACAAGGGCGAAGGTCCTTTCGTCTGCGACGGCACCTGCTCCTGCAAGCAATGTCTCAGCAAGAGATTCATCAACGAGGAGTTCGCAGAGAATATCGACGATTACGTTTCCGATCCGAATTTCATCTTCGACGATACGAAGGTGAACGAGGACGGCACCATCAACGTGATGGAGGTCATCCGTGCGATGTATGCGGATCTCGGCACGGTGGACGGCGAGTCGTCTCTCGCCGACAGGCAGGAGATCATCAAGAAGTTTAAGAAATGGGCGTATATGCTCAGTGAAGACACCGAGGCATATTACACCTTGATCGAGAGCGGCAAGCCCGGCTACGCCCTCGGCAAGACGCAGAGCAGCTACGTGTCCGAGTTCAATGCGCTCGCCCGCGCGCTCGCGTACGGCACCGATGCGGAGAACTATGAGATCCAAGGCACCGGCGTCGGTTCCTACGCCATTTGTTACACCAAAGATTACGGCATCCACGTGATGATGCTCACGGGCTACGCCGTCGATCCGGATCATTCCGAGTCCCTCGAGGACGGCAAGTATTTCCGCAATAATGCGGACGCCGTCACAAGCATCACCGTCTACGAGGCGGCGGAAGAGGGCAAGGTCGCGGAGGGCACGCTCGCCGCGAATATCGGCAAGCTGATCGTCGAGGAGAAGCAAGCCGCCGCGAAGGGCGCCTTCAAACTGGACTTCTATCAGAATGAGATCGAGGATAGCAAGGTCACGACCATCACCTATTACGACAAAGTGTATGAGGACCTCCTCGAGTCCTACAATTCTTAATGCGAGAGCCGACGCGATGAACGTCGGCTTTTTTGAGAGATAGCGGAGGCGAATATGAAAGGGTACGAAGACAGAGAATTCAATGCAGGCAAGGACTTCACCGAGAATACGGCGGAGCCTCACTATATCTATCAGGGCAGGATCATCAACGTGCGCAATGACGACATCCTCCTACCGAATGGGAAGCCCGCCAAGCGGGAATACGTCGAGCACCGTGGCGGCGTCGCCGTCCTCGCCGTAGACGAGAATGGGTATGTCCCCGTCGTCAGACAGTACCGCTATCCGTATCGCGCCCACCTGTGGGAGATCCCCGCGGGCAAGCTCGAGGTAGGGGAAGAGCCGGATGATGCCATCGCCCGCGAGCTCACGGAGGAGACGGGTCTCCGCGCGGAGAAGATCGAGCGTATCAGCGAGTTTTATCCCACCTGCGGCTACAGCAACGAGATCATTCGTGTTTACCTCGCCACCGGTCTCACCTACGTCGGCGCCAAGCCCGACGAGGATGAATTCCTCGAGATCAAGTATATCCATATCGACGAACTGTATGAGAAGTGCCTGTCCGGCGAGATCAAGGACGGAAAGACCATTGTGGGAGTTCTCAAGTATTTTGCCTTGAAGAACAAAAAATAATGCGGAATGCGGAATAGGGATGAATTGACCTAACGGTCATGAATTGGCTTTCGCCATGAATTGC
>JAFSZO010000111.1 GCA_017455605.1 Clostridia bacterium | reverse complement strand
CGCTCAGCGACTCATAAGAGTCGCGGCAACAGCGAGGGACAATGCCGCGCAGGGCGAGATACATCATGTTTGCGAAGCAAATACATCGTGTCTCTGAAGGCGATACAAGAAAACTCGCGGGCGCCGAAGGCGGGAGCAAGATGCGCGTTTTCCAATTAGGAATTAGGAATTATGAATTAGGAATTATGAATGAAGGGTCGCGAAGCTCCAATTTGCCTTTTTATACCAATCTTATAAACCGATTCGTTCACGATCCTTACCTTTAACGAAGCATTCGCATCCATTTTCTTTCTCCTAAACGATTATAACTTAATGCGGATCACGGGCAAAATGCCGCAGTCGTCGGAGTGATCGTAATGTTCGACTCGCCCTTCGTAATTGAAATACGGCACGTGCGGGGTTGTCTTATCAAGGCGCGCCCACCAGCCGGTGTGACCGAAGACGGGCCAAGCGCCCTGCGCGTTGGCGTAATCGGTGCTAACGCGGACGATCCATAAGCGCGGGTCGTCGCCGCCGAAACGCGACGCATAATCCTTCGCCTCCTTCTCCGAGAGCAAGGAGACCCTGACGCCCTCTTGCTCGGGGGTGACGGGCAAGATCCGCGGCCTCTCCACCTCGTCGAAGGCGGAGGAAAAGAGTTCTTCGTTCAAATAGCGACAGAGCGTGCTTTTTTGAAACGGGAGAAGCGGGAGCCGCACCTCACCCTTTACCTTGGGATTTTCCAAGGCATAGCGGTCGACGTATTCACAGTCGTCCAAGACGCGCTCGGACAAAAGGGTCGCCGCGCCGTCTCGGACCTCGAGGACGCGCCAAAGGATCGGCTCGTAGCGGAACCAATAGAGTCCGCCCGCGCGATAGCCGTTCACGCGCTGGATGTGATCCTTGCCGTAATCGTGAAAACAGGAACGATAAAACTCAAAGATCACGCCGCGATACCGCTCGCCCTTCAGCGTGAGATCGATCGAATAGATCGGGCTCGGAATGGGTCTGCGCTCCTTCCAGTAGGAGGTCTTGCGCCAGAGACCGTTGTCGCCCTTCGGATCGGGGCGCCCCGCCCGCTCGTTCAGCACGGCGAGGATCGCCTCGTCCGTGACCAACGTCTGCGGATAGCTGCCGAACGCTACTTCTTCTCCTACCAGCATGGTGATCCCTCCTTTCAAACAAAAAAACGCCGCCGACCTTCGAGTCGGCGGCAACGGTAATCAGTTGTCTTTCTTGGCTTTGAGCTCAACGACTTTCTCTTTGTCATAATAGCCGCAATGCGGGCAAACTCTATGACTCTGAATGAGCTCGTGGCAATTCGGGCACTCGACGAGACCGACCTTGCCGATCTTCCAATTCGCCGCGCGGGAATCTCTCCTCGACTTCGACACTTTACACTTCGGTACTGCCATATTCTACACCTCCTATTTCCGTGCTGCCTATGCGTTCACAGTTATTTATTATATGGGATAGAGAAATCACTGTCAACGGTTTTGACGAATAATTTCTTTTTTTATCGGACGTTCCCGTTCCCGCGAACTTACTTCGCCGAGGGGAAGGCGAGCGCCTTGGTATCGCGCGCGATCACGAGCTCCTCATTAGTCGGGATCACGAGCACCTTGACCTTGCCGCCGGGCGCCGTGATATCGGCAAATTTGCCGCGGACGTTGTTCTTCTCGGGGTCGAAGGTGATGCCGAGATACTCCATATCCTTCAGGATCATCGCGCGGACGTCCACGCTGTTCTCCCCGATGCCGCCCGTCATCACGACCGCATCCACGCCGTTCATCGCGGCGACGTAGGAACCGATGAATTTCTTGACGCCGTAGGCGAACATATTGAGACCGAGCTGTGCGTTGGCGTCACCCTCGGCAGCCATGGAGGCGAGATCGCGGAAGTCGCTCTTGCCCGCGATGCCCTGCATTCCGCTGAGCTTGTTCAGACCGAGGTTGATCGCGTCGGAGATGTTCATCCCCGTCTTGTTGCAGATCGCCTCGAGGAGAGCGGGATCGATGTCACCCGAACGGGTGCCCATCGGCACGCCCGCGAGCGGGGTGTAGCCCATCGAGGTATCGACGCACTTGCCGTTCAGCACGGCGGCGAGAGAGGAGCCGTTGCCGAGGTGGCAGGTGATGATCTTGGACTCTTTCTTGCCGAGGTACTTGATCGCCTCGCCCGAAACGTACTTGTGGCTCGTGCCGTGGAAGCCGAAACGGCGCATACGCCATTCGGTATAATACTTCTCGGGGAGAGCGTAGCGATAGGCGTAGTCCGGCATCGTCTGATGGAAAGAAGTGTCGAACGCCGCGACCTGCGGGACGGGCAGGAGCTTGCGGCAAGCGCAGATGCAGGCGATATTCGCGGGCATGTGCAGAGGTCCGAGCTCCTTATTCTTCTCGCAGATGCGGACGACCTCGTCGTCGATGAGGACGGACTCCTTGAAGTCCTCCGCGCCGTGCAGGACACGGTGTCCGACCGCCGCGATCTCGTCGAGAGACTTGATGACGCCCTTCTCGACGTCGGTCAAGGTGGAGAGGACGAGGGACAGAGCCTCGGTATGCGTGGGCATCGGATGCTCGATCTTGTACTCCCGGTCGCCGACCTTGTGAACGAGACGGGACTTCTCCATCGTGACGCGCTCACACACGCCCTTGGCGATGACCTGCTCGGTCTCCATCTCGATGAGTTGATATTTGAGGGAAGAACTGCCTGCGTTGATAACGAGAATCTTCATATTCGCTCCTTATTTGCCCGCTTGGACCGCGGTGACTGCGACCACGCCCACGACGTCCTCCGCGACGCAACCGCGGCTGAGGTCGTTGACGGGAGCGGCGAGACCCTGACAGAGAGGACCAATCGCCTCCGCGCCGCCGAGACGCTGGGTGAGTTTGTAACCGATGTTGCCCGCCTGAATGTCGGGGAAAATGAGGACGTTCGCCTTGCCTGCGACCGCGCTGCCCGGCGCCTTCAATGCGGCGACCTCGGGGACGAGAGCGGCGTCGAGCTGAAGCTCGCCGTCGAGGGCGAGATCGGGCGCCTTCTCGTGCGCGATGCGGGTGGCGTTCTGCACCTTGGTCACGTTGTCGTGCTTCGCGCTGCCCTTCGTGGAGAAGGAAAGCATCGCGACGCGCGGCTCGATGCCGGCGAGGGTGCGGGCGCTGTCCGCCGTGGCGATGGCGATGTCCGCGAGCTGCTCCTCGTTCGGGTCGATATTCACGGCGCAGTCGCCGTAGACCATCACGTCCTTGTCACCGTAGGCGGAGCCTTCGGGCAGACACATCAGGAAACAGCTGGAAACGGTGCTGATGCCGGGAGCGGTCTTGATGATCTGGAGCGCGGGACGAAGGGTGTCGCCCGTGCTGTGCACCGCGCCGCTGACCATACCGTCCGCGTCGCCCGCCTTGATCATCAGGACGGAATAGTAGGAACAATCAAGAGCGAGCTTCTCCGCCTGCTCGAGGGTCATGCCCTTCGCCTTGCGCAGCTCGTAGAGGAGAGCGGCGTATTCCTTGGTCTTGGGAGAGGTGGCGGGATCCACGATGGTGACGCCGTCGAGACGAGCGTCGGGGCACTTCGCCTTGATGACGTCGGGGTTACCGATCAGGGTCAAACGCGCGATCTTCTTCGCCACGATCATCTCCGCGGCGCGAATGATGCGCTCCTCTTCGCCTTCGGCGAGCACGATGTGCTTGTTCAAAAGAGCGGCTTTCTGCTTGATTTCTTCCATCAATTTCGACATAATGCGATCTCCTTATAAAAAAGATTTCTTTTCCTAAGAAAAAAATGTATAATAATTATAACCCCCGCGCGAGGAAAAGGCAAGGAGATAACGGCAAAAGTTTATGACGAAAAAGAAAATCGTCGCGATCACGGCGGAGTACGATCCGCTGCACAACGGACATCTGAAACTCATCAAAAAGGCTGAAGCGCTGTCGCCCGATCTCTTGCTCGTGATCCTGAACGGATCATTCCTGCAACGCGGCTCCCTCGCGACCCTCGACAAGTACACGAGAGCGAGGCACGCCCTCAAAGCCGGCGCGGACGCGGTGATCGAACTGCCGCAGATCCTCGGCGCGGCGTG
>JAFSZO010000110.1 GCA_017455605.1 Clostridia bacterium | reverse complement strand
GAAAAATCGTTAAACTAAGTTATAAATCCCCCATTTTTTCTCGTTCCACTCGAAAAAATCAAGCCCCCTTTTTCCGTTCGCTACGCTCACTAAAGGGTGCAAAACGCCATTTTCATCGTTTCAAAAACCGAAAACCGACCTCGAGAGTCTTCTCCACGTAGGGACTCGCGAGGGAGTAATAGACGATCTTGCCTCGGCGGCGGGTGCGGACGAGGCGAAGGGATCGCAGGAGCGCCAGCTGGTGGGAGACGGTGCTCTGGATCTGCCCAAGCATCAGGCACAGGTCGGTCACGCACATCTCGGTGATGGCAAGAGAGGAAAGGATGCGCACGCGCGTGGCATCCGCAAAAACGGCGAAAAAGTCCGCGAGATCGGCGGCGACGTCATTCTTCGGCAGGTAGTAGCGGACGACGCTTTCGTCGTGCTCCGACAGGACGAGCGGGGTGCGGCAGCTATTCACCATTTCATCATAGCGGACATATAAAAGCATTGTCAACGGCGAAGAACCGCGACTCTCGGCGAATGATCGCCGAAAAAGGAGGAAAGGTATGCTAAACGGCGGAATGCTCTTAATGTTGCTACTCCTATTGATCTACACCTTCGGAGGCAGCGGAAGCCTGACCACCGAAAACCTGACGCTGATCGTGCTGGCGCTCTCCTTCCTGGTAGCCGGCAACCAAGAAGGAAGCAGATGCGGGTGCGGAAACGGGAACTAAGTGAAATCTTGTTTAATGCAGAATGCGGAATTGCGGACGCAGAAAGATAAAGCAATACAAAGTCTTCTTCTCCAAAAGGATTCTATTTATCCGCACCTGCGAGCGAACGCAAGCAACTTCACTCTGCGAGCAAGGCGAGCAAAACTTCACTATACGCTCGGCGTATAACTTCACTGCTCGCATAAGCGAGCAACTTCACCTCAGAGGGCGAAATGCGTCATCACCTCTTCAGCACTTTGCCGAGGCGGCGTTCGAGGGTATCATAGAGGAGCGTGAATGCGAAGTGAAAGATCACGAAGACCGCGGTCAGCAAGACGAGGATCACCGCCCACTTGCCTGCGGTGGGAAGGGTGTCGACGAGAGGAAAGTCCGCGAGGGTCAGTCCGATCGCGAAGTAACAGGCGACGAACGCGCCGATCGCAAAGGCGATCTCGATCGGGAGATACAAAAGGCGTTTTTTCAGATATTTCCGTAAAAGATGGTCCAAAATGGGATAGGGTCCGAAGAGAATCACGAAGGGCATCACGGGGACGTACCCGACGAAGAGGAAGGAGAGCCCCGCCGCCGCGACGTAGGCGAGCACCGCCCCGCGCAAGCTGCCGCCCATCATCGGCAGGGTCAGCACGACCGAGGAGAGGGCGAGGAAGGTCAAGGTCATGACCCCCACGAAGTGAGAGAGCACCACCGTGATGACGGCGAGAGCCGCGGTAAGACCTGACAGCGCTATCTCCTTCGCCGTTATTTTCTTCATCTCAGCAGCAACGGATCAGGTCGCCGCCCATACACTCGCAGCAGCAGTCGGCGCAGATCAAGCTCGCACAGCAGTCGCCCGCCGTGGCGCCCTGCCGCCTGCCCCGCATATTCTCGTAGGTGTCGTAGCTACGCGGACCCGCGCTCTCGCCGCTCGAAGCGCCCGCGCCGCCGTTCCCGAAGGAATCGGACTCGTGGCCCTTCATCCGCTCTAGCGTGTCCTTATACTTTTGGTTGTCGGGGTCCATGTTGATCGCCATCTCGAGCTGAGCTTTCGCCTCGTAAGTCCACCCCTTGCCGTGATAGACGGCGGACTGATAATAGTGCCATTCGGCGTCCCGCTCCGAGACCTTGTCGAGCGCGGACTGCGCCGCGTCGTAGTTTTTCGCACGCAGGAGCTCGGCGACGTGGGTATAGACGCCCTTGATCTCCGACCCTGCGGACAGGCGCTCCATCGCCTCGCGATAGGCGTCCTCGAGCTCGGAGAGCTTTTTCGCCGCGCGTTTGCCGTCCTCGCCCTCCACGTGGATCTGCATCCGATACTCCTCGCGGAGCCTCTCGTAAGCGTCCCTGACCTCTGCTTGCGTGGCGTTTTCGTCCACGCCGAGCACTACAAACGGATCCTTGTGCATTTGCCGTCCTCCCTGTCTAATACCGTGGCGATGCGACTGCGCAGCCCGTACCACAACGTGTTCGTGACCACGCCCTCGTTCTCGCCCATAGCCACCTCGCGATAGGCGTTTTCCACGCCCTTGACGAGGTCCTCCATAATAAAGGCGAGTTCGTCGCCTTTCTCCTGCTTCAGCGCCGCGAAGGAATCCGCGCCGAAGGTCCTCCTAAAGGGGTTGAATCGCCCCCTCTTCACGTCCTCGTCGTAATCGTCGAGGGCGTCGATAAAATAAACGTATTTGCCGAGCAGGTAGCCGATGCGCTCCACCGCCTCGGAAGTCCGATCCCCCGCGAAACGGCGAAAGACCCTTTTCATCAGATCGGCGAACGGCTCCGCCGCCGCGTTCAAAAAGGCGCCGCTCTGCTCCTCTGCGAGCTGCCGCGCGAGGCATTCGTCCGCCATCGCGGCGAGGTCGGGGGCGCGCCGACGCGCGCGTTTGATACGGCAGGAGAGCGCCATCCTCCGAAAGAGATTCGACTCGCCGTCAGCCTTGTCGTCCGCGAGCTTCATCCCCGCGAGGATCAGGTTCAGCCGCGCGATCTCCCGCATCAGCGGGGTCTCGGCGATCACGGGACGCTTGCGAGGATTGAGGACGCACCCTTTCTGCACGATCTCGCGCTTCTCCCCCGTCAAGTCGTGAAAGAAAGCGGCGAGGAAGGCGGCGTCGTAGTTGACACTCAGGCGGGCGAGCTGCCCGCTCTCCTTCTTCATCGTATGACACAGCCCGCAATAATAGGCGCGAAACAGGACGTAATCGCGCATATACATATTGGGCTTGTCGGGGGTCACGTATCCAAACATCAGTCCGCTACGAATCCGATCTTCGCCTTGACGTCCTTCATGGTTTCGGCGGCGATGGCGTGCGCCTTGGCGGCGCCGTCCTTCATCAGGCGCGCCAGCTCGTCCTTATTCGCAAGATATTGCTCGTACCTTTCTCGGATCGGGGCGAGGGCGTCCGCAACGGTCTCGCCGACCGCCATCTTGAATGTACCGTACCCCTTGCCGTCAAAGCGCTGCACCGCCGCCTCGACCGTCTCGCCCGAAAAGGCGGAATAGATCGAGAGGAGGTTGGAGATGCCCGGCTTCGCCTCGGGATCGAAGCGGATCGAATTGTCACAGTCAGTCACCGCGCACTTGAACTTCTTCAAGATCGCGTCGCGCGGCTCGATGATGGACACCGTGGCTTTCCCGTCCGGATCGGACTTGCTCATCTTGTCCGTCGGCTTTTGCAGACTGGTGATCTTCGCGCCCTGCGGAGGGATGTACGGCTCGGGGACGACGAAGGTGTCGCCGAAGCGATTGTTGAAACGGATCGCGAGGTCGCGCGTCAGCTCCAAATGTTGCTTTTGATCCTTTCCGACAGGAACGAGGTCGGCGCGATACAGCAAGATATCCGCCGCCATCAGAACGGGATAGGTCAAGAGACCCGCATTGATATTATCCTCGTTTTTGCGCGATTTATCCTTGAACTGGGTCATACGATCCAGCTCGCCGACGTAAGCCATGCAGGAGAGGATCCATTGCAGTTCGCTGTGCTCCGGCACGTTGGACTGCACGTAGAGGACGCTCTTCTCGGGGTCGAGCCCGCAGGCGAGGAACTGCGCGAAAAAGGACGTCGTCCTCTCGCGGAACGCCTCGGGGTCCTGCCGAACGGTCAAAGCGTGCTCATTCGCAATGGAGAACAGACATTCGTTGTCATTCTGCAAGGCGATCCAATTTTTGACCGCGCCGATGTAATTGCCGATCGTGATGCACCCGGTGGGTTGTATAGCGCTGTAAATTCTCATCGTGTTCCCTTTCATTTTGCCTTTTTGAGTACGATCTGTTTGATCTCGTCCGCTGCGAGTACGTCGCGAAAACGGACCTCCGCCTTTTCCAGGCGGGTGATGCCTTCGGGCGGCTCGACGCCGCTCTCGAGGGTGAGGGCTTTGACCGCCTCGAAGGGGTCTGCCTTCTGCTCCTCGCCCAGGGCGGACAGCACGTCCTGCGTGAACTTGTAGGGGTTGGCGGTGGAGAGTACCACGGTGGGCACGAGCTCCTCGCCTTCCTCGTAGCGATCCCCGTTGACGGCGACCGCGACGGCGGTATGCGGATCGATCAGATACCCGTACTCGTCGAAGACGTCCGCGATGGTGTCCTTGGTCTCCTCCTCATCCGCAAAGCCCGCCGCGAAGGCGCCCGCTTTGTCCCGAAGGAGGGAGAGGTCGATGGCGTATTTGCCCTCCTGCTTCAGCGCGGTCATCAAGGCAAGGGTCGCCGCGGAGTCCCTGCCCTCGATCTCGAACACGAGACGCTCCAGATTGCTGGAGATCAGGATGTCCATCGAGGGAGAGATGGTCTTGTGAAACTCACGACCGAGGTCGTAGACGCCGCTCTCGAAGAAGTCGGTCAAGACGTTGTTGATGTTGGACGCGCAGACGAGCTTCCTGACGGGGAGCCCCATCCGCATCGCGTAGTAGCCCGCGAGAATATCGCCGAAATTGCCCGTCGGGACGACGAAGTCGATCGCGTCGCCGAGGGTGATCTCCTCGCTCGTCACGAGGTCGACGTAAGCAGAGAAGTAGTAGGCGACCTGCGGCAGGAGCCTGCCCCAGTTGATGCTGTTCGCCGAGCTCATCACGTAGCCGCCCTCTTTGAGCTTTGCGCGGACCTCGGGGTCGGTGAAGACCTGCTTCACCGCGCTTTGAGCGTCGTCAAAGTTGCCTTTGATGCCCGCGACGTAGGTATTCGCGCCGCCCGTGGTGGTCATCTGCAGCTTCTGCATATAGCTGACCCCTTCGCTCGGATAGAAGACCATGATCTCGGTGCCGTCGACGTCCTTGAACCCTTCGAGCGCCGCCTTGCCCGTATCGCCGCTGGTGGCGACGAGGACGAGGGTCTTGTCGGTCTCGCCCTTCTTTGCGCGGCAGGCGGAGATCAGTTGGGGCAGGACGGTGAGCGCGACGTCCTTGAACGCGAAGGTCGGACCGTGCCACAGTTCGAGGATATAGAGATCCTCGTCCAGCTTTACGAGGGGACAGGCGTCCTCCTCATCGAAACGGGAGTAGGCGCGACGCGCGATCGCAAGGAGTTCGTCGTAGGTGAACTCGTCCAAATAGCGGCTCATCACCGTAGCGGAACGCTCCGCATAGTCCATCTCCCCCATCGCGCCGATCTCCTGAAGGGAGAAGCGAGGGAATGACTCGGGGACGAAGAGTCCGCCTTCGGGGCTGATGCCCATCAAGATAGCTTCGCTGCCCGTAACGGAGAGCGACGAGTTGCGTGTGCTGACGTATTTCATCGAGGACTATTCCACCTTCTCGTTTTCGTACCCTTTGAGGAAGTCGGGGAGGGTGTCGGTGCTGGCGGAAAGCACGATCTCCACCGCGCTGTTCTTGCTCGCTTTGGCGACCTCGTTGTAGAAGTACTCGAGGTCGGCGACGGGTTTGCCCGTGATGCGGTGCGCACCGTCGATATACAGGATGTCGATGCCGGAGTTGGACGCCATCACGCCCTTCACGAAGCCCGCGAGTTGCTCCTCGGTGCCGACGCCGAAATTGCCCGCGTTGATGACGCGGATGCGATAATTCAGGTCGAAATTGTAGCGGTCGACGTAGGTGATGAAGACGATGCTGCCCGAAGTCTTCTGCATCATCTCGTTGGCTTCGTCGATCAGCTTCGAAGTCTTGCCGCTGCCTTTTGCGCCGTAAATGATCCTTAGCATAGTGAAATCCTCCTTAGATTTTTCAATATTCCATGCACGCGCGCGACATCTTTAAGCCGTGCGCGACGTTGGCGTGTCAGCCCTTCTCCGCGAGAAGAAGGAACTTCTTGTAGCGAGCCTCGTCCGCCTCGCGCACGAGCTCGTCCAGTTCGTCGTCGCTCATCGCGGGGACGCGACCGCTCGCATACATCTCATCCACCTGCGCCTTGATCGCCGAGATCATCGGATCGGACTTCGCGACCTTCTCCGTCTCGGGCAGGCGATAATGGTTGTTGATCCAATAGGCGATGCCCGCCAGTCCGCTGTTGTTGTCGACGCAGACCATCGGGGGACGATTCAGGATCTTGGTCGTGTTGAAGATGTTATAGATCTCCTCGTCCTTCATCAGTCCGTCCACGTGGACGCCCGCGCGGGTGACGTTGAAGTCTCGGCCGACGAAGGGGGTGCGAGGCGGGATCTTGTAGCCGATCTCACGACGGAAGTAGTCGGCGATCTCGGTGATGACCGAGAGGTCCATGCCGTCCGTCGTGCCCTTGAGCGAGGTGTACTCGACCGCCATCGCCTCGAGGGGACAGTTGCCCGTGCGCTCGCCGATGCCGAGCAAGGCGCAGTTGACCGCCGAACAGCCGTACAGCCACGCGGTGGCGGCGTTGGTGACCACCTTGTAGAAATCGTTGTGACCGTGCCACTCCATCTGCTCGCTCGGCACCTCGCCGTAACGCCACAGACCGTAGATCGTCCTCGGCACGCTGCGCGGCAGAGAGGAGCCCGGGTAGGTCACGCCGTAGCCGAGGGTGTCGCAGGCGCGGACCTTGATGGGGATGCCGCTCTCCTTGGAGAGCTTCATCAGTTCGCGCACGAAGGGAACGACGTAGCCGTAGGAGTCGGCGCGGGTGATGTCCTCGAGGTGAGCGCGCGGCACGATACCCCTGTCCAGCGCCTTCTTCACGATGGAGAGATATTTGTCCATCGCCTGCGCGCGGGTCAGGTGCAGCTTGTTGAAAATGTGGTAGTCGGAACAGCTGACGAGGATGCCCGTCTCCTTGATCCCCATCTCCTTGACCAGCTCGAAGTCGGAATCGGTCGCGCGGATCCAGCTCGTGATCTCGGGGAACTCGTAGCCGAGCTCCTGACAGGCGCGCACCGCCGCCCTGTCCTTCTCGCTGTAGAGGAAAAACTCACTCTGTTTCACGATGCCCTTCTTGCCGCCGAGGCGATGGAGCATCTTGAACAGATCCACGATCTGCTCCACCGTGAAGGGGTGCATCGACTGCTGTCCGTCGCGGAAGGTGGTATCGGTGATCCACAGCGACTCGGGCGTATTCATCGGCACGGTGAAGAAGTCGAACGCCGTGCGAGGCACGTTCTCGTAGTCGAAGAACTCACGGAAAAGGTTCGGCTCGGCGACGTCCTGCAAAGAGTAGGAATAGGTCTGCTCCTGCAATAGGTGTTTGTGGGTATTGTAGAATATCATGGTGCCTCCTTCGGTCAGTCGTCCTGACTGCCTTTGAGAAGTTCGTTTTGTTCGTTGAGGGCGAGGGCGTCCAGCATCTCGAGCATATCTCCGTCCAGAAACTGTTCGAGGCTGTAGAGGGTCATGCCGATGCGGTGATCGGTGACTCTGCCCTGCGGGTAATTGTAGGTGCGGATTCGCTCGCTGCGGTCGCCGCTGCCTACCTGCGCCTTTCTCTTCTCGGCGTACTCCTTGTCCGCCGCGGAACGATAATAGTCGTAAAGCTTGGACTTCAGGACCTTCATCGCCTTTTCCTTGTTCTTGATCTGCGACTTCTCGTCCTGACAGGTCACGACGAGCCCCGTCGGCAGGTGGGTGATGCGGATCGCGGACTCGGTCTTGTTGACGTACTGCCCGCCCGCGCCTCCCGCGCGATAGGTGTCTATCTTGAGGTCGGCGGCATTGATCTCTGCGTCCACGTCCTCCGCCTCGGGGAGCACGGCGACGGTCGCCGCCGAGGTGTGGATCCTGCCCTGCGACTCGGTCGCGGGAACGCGCTGTACGCGGTGCGCGCCGCTCTCGTATTTCAGCTTGCTGTACGCGCCCTTGCCCGAGATCATAAAGACCGCTTCCTTGACGCCGCCGAGGTCGGTCATATTCATATCCACCTCCTCGGTCTTCCAACGCATACGCTCCGCAAAGCGCATATACATACGCATCAGCACCGCGCCGAACAAACTCGCCTCTTCGCCGCCCGTCCCCGCGCGGATCTCGATCACGACGTTCTTGTCGTCGTTCGGGTCCTTGGGGAGGAGGAGGATCTTGAGATGGTCCTTCAGCTCGGTCATCGTTTTCTCCGCGGCGGCTTTCTCCTCCGTCGCGAGCGCGGTCAGATCGGGATCGGTCTCCGCGGCGAGGATCTCCTCGCATTCTTTCAGATCCTTCTCGGCGGCGAGGTATTCGTCGTAACGGGCGACGACCTCCTCGAGGGAGGAATGCTCCTTAGCGACCTTTTGCCATTCGTCCTGCCGCGCGATCACGGCGGGATCGGCGAGGCGGTCTGTCAGTTCGAGATAGCGAGCCTTGATCTTGGCGAGTTTCTCAAACATCTCTCGTCACCTTCACGACGCGGTCGTGCCCGTCGAGGTCCTTGATGACCTCGGTCTTACCGAGGGAGGAAAACAGCGCGGTGACCGCCTCCGCTTGGTCTGCGCCGATCTCGAGCAGGATCGCGCCCCCATCCGCGAGATGCGGGGGGATCGCCTCGGCGAGTCGACGATAAAAGTCCAGCCCGTCCGCGCCGCCGTCCAGCGCCCGAAGGGGCTCGGCGAGCACGTTGGCGTCCAGTCCCGCAACGTCCCCGGTGGGGATATAGGGGGGATTGACGGTGACGAGGTCGAAGACGCCCGTGACCGACTGCAACAGATCGCTCTGCAAGAAGGTGATCGGGAGGTCGTACGCCGCCGCGTTCTCACGAGCGAGGGAGAGCGCGTCCTCGTCGATATCCGTCGCCAGAACGGAGACGGAACGATCCTTGCCATGATAGGCGATCGCAACCGCGATCGCACCGCTACCCGTGCAGAGATCCAGCACGCGGGAGCCGTCGTGAACGAGATCGAGCGCCGCTTCGACCAAAAACTCGGTGTCCCCTCGGGGGATCAGGGCGCGGGGATCGCATTTCAATTTCAACCCGTAAAACTCGGTCTCGCCGAGAACGTATTGGAGCGGCTCGCCCGCCGCGACTTTACGCGCGTATTCTTTCGCACGGTCCGCATCCTTCCGATCGACGTCCTTGAGCAGATCCAAAGAGGCTCTCGACGTGCCGAGAACGGCGACGAAGATCCAGTCCGTAAGCGCCTTCGCCTCGGTCTCGTCGTATCCGTCGCGAAGCAGAGACTCGACCTCGAGACGCGCGAGCTTGAAATCCTTTTTGATCCGAAAAGAGACCGGCTCGATCGAAGGGTCTGCGTCCATCGCCTGCACCGTTTTGAAGGAGGTCAGCGAGACCTCGAGCATCGAATCGTCCGGCTCGCGAGTGGTCAACAGTTGGAACCAAAGACCCGGTTTCTTCAAAATGCGGACGAAGGCGTTGTCGAAACGCGCCAGTCCTTTCAAGACCTCGTAGGAAAAGCCTGCCACGACGGGCAGAAGCGCGAGACGGGTCGCGAAACGAAGCAGGAAGGAGAGGAAGCGATTGCCGATCGCATCAAAGGTGGGCAGGAAGGCGCTCGCCAACAAACTGACGAACACCGTGATGACGAGAAAACTCGTACCGCAACGGTCGTGCAGACGGCTCATCCTGCGGGCGTTCTCCACCGTCAGTTCCTCCCCCTGCTCGAAACAAGTGATGACCTTGTGCTCCGCGCCGTGGTACATAAAGACCCGCTTGATGTCGGGCACGAGCGAGACCAAGAAGAGATAAGCGAACAGAACGATGAGACGGATGCCGCTGACGATCAGATTGCGCCAGACGTAGTGGATGTCTCCGAAATTCGGGATGCGCTCCAACAGCGCCACGATGCCGAGCGGCAATGCAACGAAGAGCCCGATCGCAAAGGCGACGCCGAGGATGACGCCGATCACGATGGCGACGTCCATCGCGCTGACGTGCTTTTTCTCCGCGAGCCACTTCTCGAATTTGCCGGGCTCACCCGCGTCCTCGCCGTAAAGCTCGGCGGAACGGGTCAGCACCTTCGAGCCGATGATCATCATAACGAAAAAGTTCAGGAACCCGCGAAGAACAGGGACCTTCTGCCACCATTTCTTCTCCTCGGAGATCCTCGACGTTTCGAGCTCGATCCTACCGTCCGAAGTGCGTACTGCGGTGGCGACGCTTCTCTCGCCTCGCATCATCACGCCCTCCATAACGGCTTGACCGCCTATTTTTGAAACAAACTTTCTCATACGCTCCTTGTACGGGATTGCGCGGGAGCGCGCACGCGCCCGCCAAACAAAAAAGTGCGTTGCCTATTTCAACAACGCACCCGATCCGATTACTTGTTTCTGTTGAAGCGCTTGTTGAACTTCTCGACCCTACCGCCGGTATCGACGAGCTTTTGCTTGCCGGTGAAGAAGGGATGGCACTTGGAGCAAATATCGACGGAGATCACGTCGACCTTTTTGGTAGTGCCGGTTTCAAACGTATTGCCACACGCACAGACGACGGTCGCCTTTCTGTACTCGGGATGGATGGAATCTTTCATAATTTTCACCTCGTTGAAAATATCTTATGTACTGTTATTATAACGGGCGAACGCAGGCAAGTCAACGATTTTTTCGTATTATATCGCATATTTTTATATAAAAAAACGCCGAAGAGGGTCACCCGATCAGGGTGAAATAAAGTCCGAGCGATTTCAGCATATTCTGCACAACGTAGAGGAGCGCAAAGGAGCTCGCCGCCCCGATCAAAGCGGCGGTCAGCACCACGATCGCGTTTTCCCAAACGGTGATCTTGACCCTGTCCGAGCGAGCGGCGCCTACGGCGGCGAGCAATTCGTACTCTCTCCGTCTGTCGCGATACGAGGCGAGCGCGGCGTTCAGATAGCCCGCGAAGGCAAAGAGAAACACCAACCCCTCAAACAGAGCGAACACGCGGATATAGTCCTCGGCGAGGGTGGTAACGTAGCCGAACGCATCTCCCGCACGGTAGACCGCGCCGGTCAGAGCGTATTTCTCGGCAAGGCGGGTAAAGGCGGCGTCCGTGCCTTCCGCCAAGCAGAGATTCGGCGGAATGCCGAGCCCCGACAGATCGACGAAGACCACGGTAAGCGGCGTGTCGATCAGAGAAGCGAGGACGAAGGTCTCACGCTCGCCGTTCACGGTCAAAGCGAATTCGTCGCCGATCTCCAACCCGAGCTTCAGCGCCAGACCGCCGCCCATCGCGGCGCGTCTGCTACCCGCGAGCGAGGCGACGTCCACCCCGAACTCGGCGGCGCGGAAAACAGACTCGTATTCCTGCGCGCGGGCGGCGAAGAAGGAAACGGTGTTCCCCTCCTCTCCCTCAAGGGAGCAACGAGTCTCCACGTAAGCGTAGTAGGCGCCCGAGACTCCCTCTACGGCGCGCGCGTCGGCGGTGACGGAGGGGATCTCGGCGCTGTCGGCGGAGATCATGATATCCGCGCGGAACAGACGGTCAAAGGAACCGAGTTGCGCCGTCGCCTCGCCGAGAAGCAGCGCGATGGAAAGGATCGCAAGCACGGCGATCGCCAAGAGGCGCGCGCCGGACTGCGCGTGACGATTGTAACGAGCACCCGCGGCGGCAAGACGGAGCCGACCTGCGCGGGGACGATCCTCGGTAAAGCGAACGACGAGGAAGGAAACCCCTTTGACGGCAAAGGGGACCACGGTAAAGAGGAGAGCGACGAGCGCCACAGCCGTAAAAATGCCGACCGTAAAGGCGGAAGAGACTCCCGCAAAGATCGTCCAAAGGAAGAAAGCGAGAAAGACCGCCGCAGAGACGAGAGCGGGGATCGCCTTTCTCCGCACGATCGGAGAATGGGAGCGCAACAGATCGGCGAGGGGCGCCAAGGACAAGCGAAGGACGGGGAGCAAAGCGGACAAAAGGACAAGCGCCACCCCGAACAGTACCCCGAGGAACGCCGTGCCGACGCCGACCGAGAAGGTCGAGGCGGCGCCCGTCATCGCGCCGAAAATCGCGCCGACGGCATAGCTGCCACCCAACCCGACCAGAGAGCCGACGAGTCCGTACAGCAGGATCTCCGCGAGGAGATACAACGTCAATTCGCCGCTCGTCGCTCCGACGCTCTTGAAGAGTGCCGCGGTCGCGAGGCGATTCTTCATCACGAGAGACACGGCGGTGTAGATAAGGATCGCGCCGAGCGCGGCGACGATCATCGCGATCACGACGAGGAGAGTGCTCTGATAGGACAAGGTGACCTCTACGTTCCTGTCGTTGACGGGAGAGGCGACGTCGAAGAGCGCGGTCGACTGCGAGAGAGCGCCTGCGATCTCGGACTCGGTCAAGCCGAGAATACCATTCTTTTCATCGGATATTTGCAGAAAAAAGCGATTGTAAACGCGCAGATCGTCGCCGAGAGACAGGAGACGGGAAGCGATCTGTTCGGAGACCAAGACGTCCGCATTCATAAAGACGCCCTTCTCCGCCGCGATGCCCGTCACGGTCAATACCGCCGTCTGCGATGAGCCGTAGCGCGCTGCGGTGACGGGATCGCCGACGCGAGCGCCGATCCGAGCGGCAAAGGACTCGGACAGCACCACTCCCGTGCGGGAATAGGTGAGCTCGCCCGACGTGCACTCGACGGGATTGTAGAAAGCCAACGCCTCGCGATCCGTCGCGTAGATCGTGGCGAAGACCCTTTGATCCCTACCGACCGACGCATAAAACAGGTAGCCGGAGCGGAGCGTGCCGTATCGGTCGCATTCCTTCACGAAGGCGCGATAGCCCGCGTCCTCCGCGGTGACGTAATAGGCGGAGTACTCATCCGAAAAACTCGCCTCGAGCGTCGCCTCACCCGATAGGGCGCGGTAGGAAGCGATCGACGTCTCGCGGATCGAAGAGCGCAAGGCGAGAGCGGAAACGAAAATGGCGACCGAGATCGCCACGGTCAGTAGGATCATGATCGGCTCGCCGATTCTCCGACGCAAGCCGAGAAGAATGCTCTTTAAAAAGCTCACAGGAGGGCGCCGTCCTTGATCGTGATCGTGCGATTGCCGTACGCCGCGCCCTGCTCGCTGTGCGTGACCTGCACGACGGTCACGCCGTACTTCGCGTTGAGATCGGACAAAAGGGTCATCACGGCGCGGGCGTTCTCGCTGTCGAGGTTGCCCGTCGGTTCGTCGAGCAGGATGACCTCGGGGTCGTGGATCAGAGCGCGCAGGATCGCCACCCTCTGTTGCTCGCCGCCCGAGAGGGTCTCGGGGTAAGCGTCCAGTACCGCCGTCAAATGGGTGAAGGAGGTCAATTCGTCGAAACGGTCACGATACAGAGAGGGTTTCTTGCCGTCCAAGATCAGGGGGAGTAGGATATTCTCTCGGACCGTCATCGTCGGGATCAGATTAAAGAATTGATACACGTAACCGAGGCGGGTGCGCCTGAGTTTCGCAAGGTCCTTTTCGGGAAGGGAGGCGACGTCGACGTCACCGATCATCACCTTGCCGCCGTCGGGGCGGAGAACGCCGCCCATGATGCCGAGCAAGGTACTTTTGCCGCTGCCGCTCTCGCCCGTGATCGAGAGGAAATCCCCCGACGCCACCGTGAAAGACACGCCGTGCAGGATCTCCCTGTCATCAAAACTCTTGGTGATTTCGGACACCGTGATATCAGACATAATTCACCTCACCAGATCGGCGTAAGTCGCCCCCACCGTCCGCTCGAACGCGCCGGGCGCGACGGACAGGAATACGCCGAGTTTGCCTGCGCTCGTGACGATCCGCTCGTAAAGGATCGCCGTCTCGTCGAGAAGGGTCGGAAAGACCTTCTTCATCCCGATCGGACTGCAGCCGCCGTGCACGTATCCCGTGAGCGGAAACAACTGCTTCTGCGGGAGCATCTCCACGCTCTTGACCCCTGCCGCCTTTGCCGCCTTTTTGAGGTCGAGCGTCTCACCGACGGGGATCACGAAGACGTAATGCCCGAGATCCGAGCCGACCGTGACCAGCGTCTTGAAGACCGAGGCGGGATCCCTGCCCATCCGCGACGCCGCATCCACCCCGTCGGAGGGGATCACGGAGAGGTAGATCGGCTCGTAGTTCTCGCCCTTGCTCTCCAAAATACGCATTGCGTTGGTCTTCTCGCATTTTTCCATAGATGTATTATAGCCTCAAAAGTCATAGATGTCAATCGCGCGATGTTTATCGCGGACCCGAGACGGAGAAAGTCCTTGACTTTTTCGCGAAAAAGCGCCTAAACTGACCGTATGAGAGGCATGATCGACAAGACGAAAACGATACGGTACGGCTTCCTCTTCGCGGCGGCGATCCTGGGGGGGTTCTCTTTCGTCGTGCAAGCGGTGAACGAGATCGCTCCCTTCACCTTCACCGCGACCCGTTCCTTCATCGGCGCGGCGGTGCTGATCCCCGTCTTCCTCGTGATGGACGCGATACGGAAAAAGAAGGAGGAAGTCCCTAAGATCTCCCTTGAAGAGCGCAAGAAGGGTCGTCGGACCCTCCTCGTCGGCGGGCTGGTCTGCGGTGCGGTCATCGCCCTCGCGGCGAACCTGCAACAATTCGGGATCTCGATGAATCTCGAGGCGGGTAAGGCGGGCTTTATCACCGCGATGTACATCGTGCTCGTGCCCATCATCGGACTCTTTCTCGGCAAAAAGAGCGGGCTCGTGACCTGGATCTCGGTCGCTCTCGCCGTCGCCGGGCTGTATCTGATCTGTGTCAAAGGCTCTTTCGGCATCAACAAGGGCGACCTGTGCCTGATCTTCTGCGCGATCGCCTACGCGGGACACATCACGGTGGTGGACTACTTCGGCAACCGCGTTGACGGCGTGAAACTCAGCTGTCTGCAATTCTTCGTATGCGGCACACTGTCCGCCCTCGCCGCGCTGATCTTCGAGCGAGACGCCTTCGACGCCGCGCTGATCCTCTCGTATTACAAGACTTTCCTGTATATGGGCGTGTGCTCCTGCGGCATCGCCTACACCTTCCAAATCGTGGGACAAAAAGGGACCAACCCGACGGCGGCGTCTCTCATCATGAGCCTCGAAGCGAGCTTTTCCCTCGTCTTCGGGATGCTGGTACTCGGCGAAGCGCTGACCGCGCGCGAGTGGATCGGCATCGCGCTGATGCTCGTCGCGATCGTCCTCACCGAGACCAAGGAACTCTTTGTCAAACAGCCGAAGACGGAGAGTTGACGACCCCCGTATGCTCAACACAAAACATAAGGCAATTTGCACTGAAATGGTTTTTTGAACTTTTCTTTAAAGAAACGTTGTAACGATACACCCCAATTGTTTGGTGCAACAAAATGATAACATCCCGTTGCGATCGCTCGAGGCAGAGCCTCTTACGCGCTTTGGCTAAAAACGCCGCACCCGGGGTCCCTGAATAATATGTATTATTCGGGGTGGTCTTGCCGTTTTCTTAACGCGTCGCGCCCTTTCTTCGGACGCTCCGCGCCCTAAGGGCGTCAACGCTCGCTCCGCTCGCAAGCGGATAGGATCCCTCCGCTACGGTCGAGATGACAATGATAGTATCATTCGGAACGAAGTGACCCTTTATTCCGCATTCCGAATTCCGAATTCCGCATTAAATACGCGGTGATCCCTCCGCTACGGTCGGGATGACAATGATAGTATCATTCAGAGCGTTAGCGTCGCATTGGGGTTCCCCGAAAAAACGAACAGATTTTTTGGGGCGCGACGGCGCGACCCTTCATTCCTAATTCCTCATTCCTAATTCCTAATTGGAAAGTCGCCTATCGGCGTCCGCAATTCCGCATTCCGAATTAACGTGCGCCTCACATTCACCATTGCACTTTTCAGAATTGACAGGCTTTGCCGCTCCTCCGCATCTTGACGGGGGCGCACGCGTGTGATATACTGAAACAGATGAAACGCACTCTATTCACGATCCTATCCGTCGTACTGATGCTGATCGTCTCGATCGGGCTTTTTGCCTGCAAAGACAAGGACGTCAACGGACGCGAGTCCCTAATAGAGCTATCGGCGCGGGCGGTCGAGACCGTGATCCCGAAGGGCGGAAACAACGCCGAGATCGCGACCGCACTGCCGTCGCTCTTCGCCGAAGCGGGACTGGAAGAGGCGGAATCGACCGCCGTATTGCTCGCGCTGATCGACGACGAAGCGCCGATGAAATACGAATACGCTTTGACCGACGCCACGGCGGGCGTGATGCGTGCCGAACACGCCGCATCCTATCGCGCCGCCCTCACCGCCATCGCGGGCGCAGTCAGTCCGGAAGTGGCGGGCGCCGTCTATTACGCGGCGACAAAGAAAGAAAACGCCGACCTGCCCTACACCCTCGAAGATTGCCGCAAACTCGCCTCGCTGATCCTCTCGCAGAACGCGGCGTTCGACCTGAACATCCTCGAAAACGCGGCGCAAAGCGGCACCTTCTCGATGAGCGAGAAGGAGGCGAATACCGCCATTCTGTCCCTTGCCGCCTCCTTGCGAAAGGCGGTGGGGATCACGCAAGGCGCGAAAGACTACCTCTGCGACTTCGCGAACGCCAAGATCGACGAACTCTCGGAGGGAGAAGACCTATCCGAAGAGACCCAAACCGCCTTGCTCCGTCTGCGGACCTTGCTGCGTTCCCTCGTGGCGGGGCTCCGCGACCGATACGACCTCGCCCTGATCTACGCGGCGGAATACCTCTCGGCGGGGGATGCGAGGATCCTGCTCGGACAGCAATACGACAGGCAGGAGGTCGCCGTATACTACGGGTTCCGTTATGCCGATCGAAGCAGCGAGGAGATCACGAAAGAGGACTATCTCGCGCACCGCGGCGACTACGACGAATACCTCGAACGCCGCATGACCCGAAAGGGCGTCACGGTAAACGGCTTATTCCTCGCCGTCACGGACGAAGATGAGGAACGGACGGATCGCATCTATCGCCTATCCGTCGCCTTCCGCGCCTATAACGCCCTCGGCGACTCCGACAAAACAGCCTTACGCGCCGCCCTGCCCGAACTCTTCGCGATCCTCTCCGAGAATCAGAGCGTCGTCGCCGAGCTCACGGAGCGTCCGATCATAGAGGACAGCGGCGCCCCTGCGGCATCCTTGGACGACCTGCTTGCCGCCCTGCCCTCCGCGCTCACCTACGACGCAACCGATGGGATCACCGACGCCGAACGTGCCGTGGCAACGAACGTGCTCGAGGTCTTTGAGAGTTATCTGCACGGATATCTGCCGAGGGTGTACTGAGCCTTACACGAGGCTCCGCCACGGGGCGCGCACCGCACGCGAGGAAAGCGGAAACATAAAACGAACCCTTTATAAAAATTGCGACCCCCTCGGTCGCAATTTCTTTTTTTCGGTATTCAAGCAAGCGGATCAGCACTTTATAAGGATCTTCAAGTAGTTGTTTTCGCTGTCGCGGGAAGCGGTAAACGCCTCGGGGGCGGCGAGGAAGTCCACCGTCCTGTCCGCGATGTTGTCCACCTTGACCACGTCGTTCGCGAGGAGGTTGATCGCCGCATTCATATCCGCCGCGCCGTTGTTGATGCCGACGACAGAGAGCTGTCTGCCCATGATGGCGGCGATGTCCGCATTCAGTTTGCTGACGAAGCTGTCGTAGCCGACGATGCCCACCTTGCCCCCTTCCGCCGTCAGGGAGAAGGCGAGCTGAGGCTGCTGAGAGGAGCGGCACTCGAAGACGGTGCAGTCCGCCATCTTGCCGCAGGTGATCTGCTTGATGCGCTTCGCCGCGTCCTGCTTGGAGGAGTTGATACGATAATAGATGCCGAAGTTCGCCGCCTCCTCGAGGTTCTTCTCGGAGCGGTCGATGATGATGGGGATCGCCTGATAATAGATCGCGAGCTGGGCGAAGATGAGCCCCAAAGCGTTCGCACCGAGGATCGCCACGTATTGTTCGTGCTTGAGGTCCAGCTTGTCCGTCAGACCCGCCGCGATGCTGATGTACTCGGCGAAGACGCCCATATCCTCGGTGATGCTCTCGGGGAGGGCGTAGACCGCACTCTCGGGAAGCACGACGTAATCCGCGAGATAGCCGTCCATATCCAGTCCGCGGGTCAAGAGGCGCCCCTTCTTGTCCTTCATATAGGGAGACAGGAGCACCCGCTCGCCCTTGCGGAAGCGACTGCCGGGATTCACCTCACTGATGACGCCCGTCGCGATGCGCCCCGGGACGATGGGCAGAGGCACGTCGGTCTGCCCTTCGTAGACCGCGACGTCCGCACCGGTCAATCCGAGGCGGCTGACCTTGACCTTGACGTAGTCGGGACGGAGATCTCCCTGGACTTCTTCCATCGAGAGGGTCTTGGGTCCCACGACTTTCCATACTTTCATAAAGCACCTTCCTACATAGAAGTGTCCTTATTATATCACGCGCGAGACGGAATGTAAAGAAGAAACAAAACGACCGCGGGGCGGGAGTGATGCGTGGAGAGCGAAGCGTGTGGACGAGTTTCTGTAATGTCGAGCATTCTCTAATGCGGAATTCGGAATGCGGAATTGCGGACAGCGCCAAGCAATGTCGAGCGAAGGGAGTCTTTTTTAATTAGGAATTAGGAATGAGGAATTAGGAATTAAGGGTCGCCTGCGTCACGCCCCAAAAAATCTGTTCGATTTTCGGGGAACCCCAATGTGACGCTGCGTCACGCCCCAAAAATCTGTTCGATTTTTCGGGGAACCCCAATGTGACGCTGCAGCTCCGAATGATCTGTTTGAGACGAGCGCTCAAAACTCACACAGGTGGCAACGCAGAAAGGGTTAAAATCCCCCATTCCGAGCGCAGATTGCGCTCGCAATCAAGCCCCCTTTACAAAGGGTGCAAAGCGACTGCGAAGCCGCCGTTGGGGTCCACGCAAAATTGCAAATTTTGTGGGGTGTTAGGTGCGGAGAAGGGTGTGGAGACGAGCGCTCCGCGATAAAACCCTTTTTGCGACTGCGGAGAGTGGTGCTTAGGCAAGTGCTCCGCAAAAGAAAAGGCAGGCGCGTACTCCTCGTACGTAACTGCCTTTGAGTGAAGCGGTAACGCCGCATAAGCGCCACTATACGCAGTCGCCCGTATTGTCAAATAGGGGAAATTTATGCTATACTGACATTGCGCCCCGATGACCGGTATTTACAATGCCTAACGCCAGTCGTTTTTACGGGAGGATACGGCTCGGCGGCGTATGCGGCGGAAACGCCGCATTTTTTTGACTACATTTTAGGAGGAAAACTATGATATACGTAGGGATCGACGTAGCCAAGGACAAGCACGACTGCCATCTGATGCGAGACGACGGCGAGGTGGTGGTGGACAACTACACCTTCGAAAATTCGCGCGAAGGCTTCACCCGTTTTCACGACCTGCTCCGCGCGTCGAGGCGGCGAAAGGAAGAGGTGAAGATCGGGCTGGAGCACACGGGGCATTACTCGCACAACATCTACGCCTATCTGCAGACGCTGGACTGCGAGGTGATCGCGCTGAACCCGCTCAAGGTCAGCCTGTACCGCAAGGCGAAATCTCTGCGCAACACCAAGACGGACAAGAGCGACGCGCGCTACATCGCCGAGGTGACGGCGGAGACCGTGCCGCCCAAGAAACGATACGTCCTGCAAGACCTCAGGGTGATGAAGTCGCTGACCCGCTACCGTTACCGCGTCCTCAGGACGATACAGATCACCAAGAACCGTTACAGGCGGGTGCTCCAAGTGGTCTTCCCCGAATTCGAGAAGCATTTCAACGTCAATTACCGCAGCGCGATCGAACTGATCGGCAGGTACCCTTCGCCGCGGGAGATCCTCGCGTCGAACCGGGAGCAACTGGTCAAAAACCTCAACAAAATGTCCTACGGGCGGTATGGCAAACGGGCGGAGGAGCTGGTGGAAGCGGCGGAGGAGAGCATCGGATTCGGCAACGCGGGAGACGCCTACGAACTGAAGCGACTCTCGCGACTGATCACCTATCTCGAGGACGAGCTCGCCCTCGTGGAGGAGAAACTGCGGGTCATCCTCGAGCGGCTGAACAGCCCGATCCTGACCATCCCCGGCATCGGGGTCAGCACGGGCGCGACCATCCTCGCCGAGATCGGCAACGTAAAGAACTTCGACAGCGACGCCAAGCTGCTCGCCTTCGTAGGCGGGGAGCCGACGATCTACCAGTCGGGCAAATTCAACCTGACTCACACGTCGATGGTGAAGAAGGGGTCGAAGTACCTCAGGAACGCCGTCTTCCTCGCGACCAAAGCCGCCTACGTCCTCGACCCCGTGATGCGCGCCTACGTGGACAAAAAGCGCGCCGAGGGCAAGCACTTCTTCGTCGCCCTGTCTCACGGCATGAAGAAAATGACCCGCATCATCTACGCTGTGCTCCGAAGCGGCAAGGCGTACGTGGCACCGACGGCGACGCCGTGACAGTCGCAAAGAAAAAGGTCACCGCCCCGAGAGGAACGGTGACCGAAATAGAAGCAATCAAACGATCAATAATGCACACGATTGTTCACGACCTGATAGTCACGCAAGAGTTGTTCCATCGAAGAGTTCGCCTTGCTTTGGAGGGAATTATTCAATTCCTGTGCAGAGACCAACCGTTGATTGGCCGCGAGATTCGCTGCGGCGATCGAGTTTGCATGGGCAGTCTGTTTCGCGAGCCTATCATTACTCGCGGCAATCTCTTTGTTGCTCTCCACTATCGCGGATGCCGCCCGTTCCATTGCGTCACGAATACGCTCCGCTCCAAGGGAAACCGCTGCTGTTACCTCACGCGTCGACCGACGGATCTCGCCCGAGATCATTTCCGAGGATTGCCTTATCTCATTTGCTATCAGTTCCGCGTTTAATCTCTGATCCATTAAGTTCAACGAATCGCGAATAGTATCCGCTCTTCCTGTATTCAGATAGTATAGTACCCTATCAATATGCTTCCAGTTATCCGGATGGAAAAAGGCTCCGTATGCATCAACCAAAGCCTGATAAACGTCACGACTCTTTGCGGATAATGCTGAACTGTCTTTTTCTATTATTGCAATTTCTTCATTGCATTTTCCTATCTCACCTTGTTCTGTTTCGATTTTTTCGTTCAGTTTTTCTATGATACCCGGAGTTTCCCTCTGTACTTTAGGGATCTCGTCATATAGTTCTTTGATTTTATGCTCATATGTCTTTATTTCTTTATTGCAAGAGTCAATAAAACGCTTTTCACTATCAATCTCCTGTTTCTTATTATCTTTTGCGCGCCGCCTATTACTCAATATGTCCTCTCCAAGTCGATATACTTGATATATGTGCCAACAAACCGCCGCCAGAGTCAATATGGCTGCAACAATAATGAACAACCACTCCTCAGCCGCTGTTTTGACATCAAAGTTCTTTATAAACAATCCAAAAACGACTCCTTGCCCTATCAAAACGACAAGCGAAAACAACCATAAGCCAAAACAACCCCAATCTATTTTATAAGATATTCTTTTATGCGAAATGTTTTTGAGTTTTCTTTGAGCTATGTTAACCACACTTTCCGTCTCAGACAATTTGTTTTTCGTCTCAGACAAATCGTGCTCCAACCTGTCCGCTTTCCCGCTCTGCTCTCTAACTCTTTTCTTGCTATCCTCAATCGACTGTTGACGCTTTTTTATCCTTGGAACAATAGCACCGATCTTTTCATCATTGGCTTTCACACGATCCGCACAAACACTGATATAGGAAAGACCTGCACGAATCGAATACAAATCTCCGACCGTTTCTCTCTTTTTATCAATAATACCTTGATCCATAGTGTTTCCTCCAAAAGTAAACAGAAAGTTTAATAATAAGAATTATAACACTACACTTATGTAGTGTCAAGATGTAATTCCATTTGTGTAGTAAAATGCAAGTATGAGAAAGTTCGCGGAAAGACTAAAAGAACTGCGCGCGGAAAGCGGACTGTCCATTATGGCGCTCGGCAAGGCGATCGGCGTCAGCGACGCGACGATCTGCCGCTGGGAGAACGGCGTCTCGGACATAAAAAGCGACGAGCTCGTAAAGCTCGCCGAATACTTCCTCGTCTCGACCGACGATCTGCTCGGGTTCGAGGGACGATTCAGTCAATAACGATATCCATCTGTTTCAGAATAACCCGTCCAACTTCTCGAGTTCGTCCGCGTATTTTTTCGGTTCCTTCAGGACGACGACGGGGGCGGAGGGATGGGACTTCGACAGGCGGGAGACCGCCTTGGGCGCCGCGCCGCCACCGGCATAGAGGACGAATGCGACCTCTTTGCCCGTGAGGTCGAGGGTGGCGAGGACGGTATTGATGGGGCAACTGATACGCCCGTTCCAGACGGGAGAACCGATCACGACGCGGTCGTAGCCGTCGAGGGAAGGATCAAAGCCCCTAAGGGGTGCCTTGTAGCCGAGCCCCGCGAGAAAGCCGCCCGTCATCACGGACCAAAAGAAGGACCGAGGCAGAGGCTTCTCGAGCGCGACCTTGCGCACGTCCGCCCCCAATTCGACCATTTTCTCGGCGACGATGTCGCCGTTGCCGGTGAAGGAATAATAAATGAATAAGGTTTTCATATAGCCTCCCTTTTAATTAGGAATGGCGAGTCGCTACGCTCCGCTTAATTCGGAATTCGGAATGCGGAATGCGGAATACATGAGGACCCGCTTCGCTCGTTTTTTAATGCAAAGAGCGCGGAGAAGGGTTGCAGATGCAAGGCTCGACGAGCGGGAGCGAATGAGCGTACTCATTGTACGTGATTTCGCTAACGCGAAGGCAGAAACGAAGCAGATGCGCCCTTATACGCGCTCGCTGTTATGCGCGGTCGCCGCGCTACGAACTCACACCGGTGCCAACGCAAAAGGTGGGAGATACGAGGCTCGACAAGGCTTTGCGATTGAGCGTACTCCTTGTACGTGATGTCGCAAAGCCGCAGGCAGAAACAAAGTAGATGCCGCCTTATGCGTTGGCACCTTTTACAGCGAGGGCTACTGCGCCCAATAACCCCGCATCATTCTTCAGCTCCGCCGCCCTCACCTTCACGCGCGGATTGATGCCCGCGCCGAACACGATGTGATTGAGCCTGCGAGAAACGCTGCTGATGAAGTAGTCCCCTTGGTTGCTGATGCCGCCGCCGATCAAGACGACGTCGGGACGGAAGATGTTGACCATCCCCTGCAAGCCCGCCGCAACGTATTTCACGTAGTCACGGACCACCTTTAGCCCGGCGGGATCGCCCGCTTTCGCCGCGTCGAAGGGGACGCGCCCGGACCTGCCACGCTCCGCCCAGAGGCGAGCGAGCAAACTGTCGGGACGGCGCTGTACCATCCGCTCGGTCTGCCGAAGGAGTGCAGTGGCGGAGGCGTATGCCTCGTAGCAGCCGCGATTGCCGCAGGTGCAAGGCTCGCCGTTCATGCGGATCATGGTGTGACCACCTTCCGCACCGGTGCCGCCCTTGCCCGTGATCATCCTGCCGTTCGCGATGATGCCCGTGCCGACCCCCGTGCCGAGGGTGATGAGCAAAACGTCGTTCAGTCCCTTGGCTGCGCCGAAGACCGCTTCGCCCACGGCGGCGGCGTTGGCGTCGTTCTCAACGTAGACGGGACAGGCAAAGTGTTTCTTCATTTCCTTCACAATGGGAGCGTGATCCATCCGAATGTTGTTGCTATAGACGATCATTCCCTTCTTGCCGTCCACCGTACCGGGGATGCCCATACCGACAGCAACGATCTCGCTCTCGGCGACCTGAGCCTTCGCGGCGAGGGACTTGATGCACGCGGCGGTCTGCTCTGCCATGCCCGCGCACGTGAGGTCCTTCTCCGTCTTGAAACTGTCCTTGGCGAGGATTTCGCCCTTCTCGGTGGCAAGACAGCACTTGATGCTCATTCCGCCGACGTCCACACCTGCATAAATCATAGTTTCACCTCTTGTCTTCAGTTGATAAATTCTTCGTAGATCGCGTTGATCGCCTTCTCGTAATCCTCGCCCGCGACCGCGACGATGATATTCAGCTCGCTGGAGCCTTGGTCGATCATCTTGATGTTGACCCCCACGCGCGAGAGCGCGGTAAAGAGGCGGGACGCGGTGCCCGGCTTGTACGCCATGCCGTGACCCACGGTGGCGATGAGGGCGAGATCGGACTGGATCTCGAGCCTGTCGGGGCTGACCGCCTCACGGATGCCACCGACGAGCTCCTGCATTTTGCCGCCGATCTCGGTGTCCGCGAGAATGAGGGTCATCGTGTCGATGCCGCTGGGCAGATGCTCGAAGCTCATATTCAAATTCTCGAGGACGGAGAGCAGCTTGCGCGTGAAACCGATCTCGTTGTTCATCATCGACTTCTCGATCAGGACGCTGACGAAGCCCTTCTTGCCCGCGATACCCGTAATGAGGCGATCATGATGCAGGGCGCCCGGCAGGATCATCGTGCCGGGGTTCGTCGGCTCGAAGGTGTTCTTGATGTTGATGGGGATATTCGCCTTGCGCACCGGGAAGATGCTCTCGGAGTGCAGGACGTTCGCGCCCATATAGGACAGCTCGCGGAGCTCGCGATAGGAGAGCTCGGGTATGGGCTTCGGATGATCGACGATGCGAGGATCGGCGGTCAAAAAGCCGTTGACGTCGGTCCAGTTCTCGTAGAGGTCCGCTTTCACCGCACGCGCGACGATCGCGCCCGTGACGTCGCTGCCGCCACGGCTGAAGGTGCGGATCTGCCCCGCCGACGTGCTGCCGTAAAAGCCGGGGATCACGACGAGCGAGCTCTCGGCGAGCAGACGTTTACGCGCCACGTCGTTGGTGTACTCCGCATTGAAAGTGCCGTTGTCCGCAAAACGGATGATATCCTTCGCATCCACGAAAACAGCGTCCATAAACGCCGCGAGGAGCATCGCGGAGAGGCGTTCGCCCTGCGCCGCCGCATAGTCGGGAATGGGAGAAGCGGCGATACCGCTCTCGATCTCGGCAAAGAGCGCGGCAAGGTCCACCTTTTCCGCTACGCCGAGATCCTTCGCAATGCCTTCAAACCGCTCGCGAATGGGGGCGAGGAGAGCACGCAACGCGCCGCCCTTCCTGCTCTCGGCATACGCGGTGAGTAAACTGTCCGTGATCTTGATATCCGCGGAAAAGCGCTTGCCCGGGGCAGACACGACGACGTAACGCCTGTCCGAATCCGAACGAATGATCTCCGCGACGCGGCGGATGGTCTCCGCCGACGCCATACTGCTGCCGCCGAATTTACATACTTTCATTTTGTTCTCCTTTCTTTCAGCCGACCGTGTCGGCATTCCGTTCTTTCCGTGCGCCTGACGGCGCAAGCAGTGCCACTTTCCGTTCTCACGCGAACGCACCGATTTAAGGGCGAAGGCGCGCGGAGGTCGAGGCTCGACAAGGCTTGTGCGAATGAGCGCACTCCTTGTACGTGATTTCGTCAAGCCGAAGTCAGATGATATCCGCTTTTTTACCTTCGTTCGGTACGACCCGATGCATTCGCTCCCGTTTGAGGGCGAAGGCGCGCGGAGGTCGAGGCTCGACGAGGCTTGTGCGAATGAGCGTACTCCTTGTACGTGATTTCGTCAAGCCGAAGTCGGATGATATCCGCTTTTTTACCTTCGTTCCGCAACGACCCGATGCATTCGCACCTGTTTGAGGGCGAAGGCGCGCGGAGATCGAGGCTCGACAAGGCTTGTGCGAATGAGCGTACTCCTTGTACGTGATTTCGTCAAGCCGAAGTCAGAAACAAAGAGCTCCGCGATGCATTCGCCCTCAAACGATCTTGCGCGCTTCTAAGTAATACCGTTTCTCCTCCGCCTCCCCCATCGAAAAGGTCTTGCGCGGGAGAGATCCGTGCCGTACGACGTAGGGAAACAGGTCCCTCTTCTCCATCACGGGCATAAAGATCGCGACGCCGTCCTTCGCCGCCGCCACCTCCGCGAGATAGCCGTCGCCGTGTATGTAGTCGACCGACGCGTTCTCGTGCGTAGCGAGATAGCGGTCGATGAAGTTCTGCACCGCCTTGACCGCCTCCGCCGCCACGCGGGGAACGGAGACGCCGTACATCTTGTCGCGATAAAGCAGGCTGACGTGTCCCTCGCCGGAGAGTGCCGCCTGCATCTCGGTGATGAAGGACTCGCCCACACCGAAGACGACGCGGTGGATCGCCTCAAAGACGAGGTCCTCGTCGTAAAGGTTCACGATCTCGGCGAGTACGAAACGCGCGGGATGGCTCTCCCGCTCCGCCTCGGATAGGGTAGGTTTGATGCTCTCCCACATCAGTTTCGCGGTGGCTACGGACTGGTTGCCGTCGCCGACGGCGAAGAGAAAAGGTGTGCGGTCGCCGTAACGCGAGAGCATACGATCCTCAGAGGAGAGCGCGCGGATCGCCTCGACAGCTCGCTCGGGGTGCGGGAGCAGATAGCCCTTGATATGCCCGCCGTTCATATTGAGATCGGCGTCGTAGAGGGGCGCGGTCGCCTCCGCCTCCCGAACGAGAGGCTCGATGACGGTATGGTCCTCGTCGTCGATCAGGATCAGCACGTGCGGGAGCTCGAGGGGAGCGTGTTCGCGGATCTTCAGTCGAACGGGGAGACGCTCCTTGACCGTCGCCTCGGTCGCGCGGATCATCGGACGGACGCCCGTGCGGAAATCGTACTCTTCGAGATCGAGCGCGAGCAAAATGCCGGTGCGCTTGTGCCCGTACGCGGTCTCCCTCTCGGTGAGGATCACGCCCTCCACTTCGCGGAAAACGCCCTCCGAAAGGTATTTGGTCATGTGATCGTTGATGCTGCGGATGCGCGCCTCCATATCCCCCTTGTCGAGGTAATACTCGGGGAAAATGACGTTGAGCGCGGAGACGTCGCCGCAATAGTCCTGCAATGCATTCCAATACTGTCCCTGCGAAGTGAACTGGTCGCAGGCGATGACAGCCCATTTACTCATATCCACGCCCTCCTTCGGCAGGAGAACGCGCGGGATCCTCACGATGTCTTTCATTATTTCCTGACGTTCCTCCCGAACTGTCTGGAGCTCCTGCGGCTGAGGTCGGTGATGCCGAAGGCGGTGTCGAGGGCGTCCATCAGCTTTTCACCCGTGATGTAGCGCTTGATGTCGCCGTTCTGCACGAGGGAGATGATGCCCGTCTCCTCGCTGACGACGATGGTCAGCACGTCGCTCTCCTCGGTGATGCCGATGGCGGCGCGGTGACGGGTGCCGAGGTCCTTGCTGATCGAGGGATTCTGCGACAGAGGCAGGAAGCAGCCCGCCGCGAGCACCATATTGTTCTTGATAATGACGGCGCCGTCGTGCAAGGGGGCGTGCGGGTTGAAAATGCTCTCGAGTAAGGGAGCGGACAGCACGCTGTTCAGACGGATACCGGTATCCAGCATATTGGAAGAGATGATGGTCGGGCAGACGACGATCAAGGCGCCGATGTTGTTCTTCGCGAGGTTTTGGCACGCCTTGACGATCTCACCCGAGGCGTAACGCAGGTCGTCCTCGTTGCGGGAATTGTGGAGCTTCGCATAGACGTTCTCCTCCGCCTGTCCGCCGAACTTTGCAAAGAGGAGCTTCAGATCGGACTGGTAGACCACGGCGCTCGCGACGATGAAGATGATCGCCAGCATACGGAGGATCTCCCGCGTGAAGTAGATCGACTTGACGTCGAAGAAGGAGATCGCGACGTCGACGCCGACCATGAACAAGGTAAAAAGCACGAAGAAGATGCCGACGCGATAATTCTTCTTGCGGAAGAAAAAGACCATGACCACGACGAGAAACGCGATCAGCACCGCCGCATCCACGATCGACAGCCAACCGATGTTTTGAAAATAGTTCGTCAAATTGTCCATTTTCGTCACCTCTGTTTATACTAAGTACAAGTATAATATGTCGCGCGAAAAAAGAAAAGCAAAATAACGAGAAAAGCGCGAGGCGACCCGGGCAAAGCTATTTGACGCGGAATTCGGAATGCGGAATGCGGAATTGCTCGTTTTAATTAGGAATTAGGAATGAGGAATTAGGAATTGCGGGTCACGCCGTCACGCCCCAATGCAACGCTAACGTTCCGAATGATACTATCATTGTCATCCCGACCGTAGCGGAGGGAGCGCCGAGTATTGAGGTGAAGCCAATCGCAGTGAAGTACGGCTGACGCCGTGTGAAGTTACTGCGTAGCGAAGTTTGTGCCAAAGGCACAAGTTGCGGGTCGCAGACGCTCCGTTTAATGCGGAATGCGGAATTGCGGGTCGCTACGCGCCGCGAGAGTGGAGTGTGGAGAGTGAAGAGTGGAGTTAAGGATGTAGTGATGACGCCCTGCGGGCGAATGATCGTTCGATATCGCTTGATCAAGCCTCCGCAAAACCAATGGCTCAAATAAAACCTTTCCTGCCGATCAAAAACGGAATACGTCGTCGTCCGAACCTTGCGGAGGGTCATCCGAAGACGCTCCGTCGGTCGTACGAAACTCCTCGAACGGGTCGCCGGTCGGGGGCTGACGATCGGAGGACTGCGGATCGGAGGGCGGAGTCCACTCGACGTCACGCCTATCCTTGCCCTGCCTCAGGATCAAGACCACGAAAAACGCAATGATCGCGAGCGCGCCGATACCGATGATCAGATAGTAAGCCAGAGGACTGTAAAGGTCTGCGGAGGAGGTCTCCTTTGCGGCTTGGTCGAGCACGGGCGTGAGGCGGGAATCCGAGAGCGCCGCGATCACGGTCTTCGCCGTGGCGAGCAACCGAGAAGAAGTCGCCTCTCTGCCGCCGTTCAAGCGGTCGATCTCCGCAATGGTGTCGAGGGAAGTGCCTTCGACGTCTCCCATCCCGCGATAGGGATACAGACCGCCGTCGTAGTCCCACGCGCCGCCGACGAAGCTCACGCAGGGGACGTCCGCGCCCATAAAGGAACGATTCGCGCCGAGGATCCCGAGATGGAGCGAGGAATAGACCTCACTCGCGGTAGAGAACGCCGCGGGACTCTTGTAGAGGGGCGCCTCGGCAAACGTGGCGCCCTGCTCTGCGGCGATCTCACGGAAATAGCGTTCCTGCGAACGCGGGAGGTCGTCGGCATAGAGGTAGTCCTCGCTGCCTGCCGCGACGCAGTCGAAGTTGACGTAGAGGGCGAGCCGAGACAGGTCGACGCCGCACTTGTCGAGATCGATGTCCGAGCCGAGTTCCGCTCCGCCCCAAAAGGCGATCGCGAGGTCGTAATCGAGAGGGAGGTCGACGAGAGCGTCCGCCACGTAGAGGAGCAATCCGACCGAGAGAGCGACGCTCGCTCCCTCTCCGGTACCGAGGCTGTCCGTGGGTTCGTACCCGCCGTAGAAGCAACCGACGAGCAAGGTGCGCCCCTTGCCGTTGTCCTTGAACCCGATCACGTGCGAAACGTCGTAGGTCACCGCCTTGGGGTCAGTCGTATCGACGGTCACGCGATCGGAAGGCGTGGTCACAACGTAGCCGCGCGATTCGAGACGACTCGCGAGGGTCTTCGCGGCGGCGGCTTCTCCGCCGGAAAGGATATCTCGACGAGAATGGGCTGCGATGAAGCTCACCGCGAGATCGTACGGAACGGACGGCTCCGCCGAAGCAACGGGCAGGGTCAAAAGAGAGGTGAGGATCAGTGAAAGGACCAAGATCAAGAGGAGCGCGCGTTTCATCTCACCACCTCCGAGATCAAGAGGAAAAGGGAGAGCCCCACCAGCACGAGCGGGATCACGCTCAAGGAGATCGCAAGGGACTTGCGATCATAATCGTGACCGTAACGCTTCACGCCGTACGCCGCGCCGAGAGCGAGAAAAGACCAGTTGGTCAGCGTGCGCAACGGATCGAGCACCTCAGAGAGCGTGGGCAGGAACAAGGCGGGCAATACGAGCACGCCGCCGAGCAAAAAACACGGGAGCGCGAAGGCGAGCGCCGTACTCTCGTAGTCTGTAAATCCGATGGGGAAAGGAGAGAACATCCCGTTGCTCCTCGTGAAGATCGCCCCGCAGATGCGGAAGGAGACACTCACGAGCAAACGCGCGAAGAGGGAGAAGATCAGCACGGAGAGGATCGTCGACGCCACGACGAGCGTGGAGGTCGCCATCCCCGAGACGTACGCCGTAGCGACGGACACCTTGAGCAGATCCTTGATGACAGAAAATGTGGCGGCGACACCGATCAACAGATACATCACGTGTCGATTGACTTTTCTCAACAGTCCGATCATTTGCGCCTCGCTTCGATCGCCGAGGCGATCGCCAGATCCATCGCGTTCTCTACGCCGATGTTCCCCGATTTGTAGTCCTGTTCCAGTCCGTACATCTTCATTAGTATGGTCAAGAGTTGCTTGGGCGTATAATCGTTCGCCGCGCGCCTCGCCCTTTGGAGGGGGAACGGCGACACGCCGAGCGCTTTTGCGAGCTCCGCATCGGGGACGTTCTTCGCGAGTTTCGCGTGCAGCATCAAACGGACGTAATCGGTGAGCTGCGTAAAGAACGGCGAATACTCGGCAGGATTCCGCGCGAGCGAGGACAGCACGCTGTACGCACCCGAATAGCTGCCCCGTGCGATCGCGTCGGTGAAGTCGAACACTCGGTAAGAATAGCTCGGCTCGACGTAGGCGACGACCGTCTCGTCCGTGATCTCCCCGAGGGGGATCATCTTGATGAGCTCGTTCTTGATGCGGGTCATATTCATCTCGGTGTAGGCGATGAGTTTCTTCGCCGCGGAATCGCGGATCGACCCGCCCATCTCCCGCGCGAGACGAAGGACGTAAGGGGTGAGTTCCCCCTCGGTCAGAGGCTCGAAGGTATAGGCGCGTTCTCCCTTGACCTTCCCTTCGGTATTATAGAGGACGAGAACGCCGCTCGACGCGGGAGAGGCGAGGTATTTCTCGAGCGATTTGATCTCCGCATCCTTGAGTTTGCGGTCGCGGATCACGACGACTTTTCTGTCCGACATCATCGGGAAGTTCTGCACAGCAAAGATCGCGTCCTCCACAGGCGCGCCGTCCGAGAGCACCTCGGTGTCGAGCTCGGAAGAGAGCGCCAAAAGGTCGGCGTAAGCAAGCTCCGACCAATATTTATCCTCTCCGTCGATCCGATAGAGAGGGGCTATATCTCCGCGCGCAAGCGCCGCTTTGAAGTCGTAATACAGCATTCTACTCCTCGTAGTCCGCCGTCGCGACGACCGTTGCGCCGCACCCGACGGGATCCTCGGCGAGTGCGTCTCCCGTAGCGACCGCCCCGCTCACACGGTAGGACGCCGCCCAAGAGAGGAACTCTCCGATCTTGCTCTTCGGGATCGGGCGATCGGTCTTCACGCTGACGACGCCCCCCCGTTCGTGCTTCAAGAGGGTGGTCACGACCCGCTCGGGGTGCAAAAACTCCGCCTCACCGTATTTCGCGCCGCGCGGGCAACCGTTGCCCGTCACGACGACTTTACCGTCCGTTTCCTCGACCCGCAGGGCGCACCCCATCGGGCACATAATGCACGTGGTATCCATCATTCCTCCGTACGGACCGACACGTCGCCCTTAAAGAGAGCGCGATCGACCTCGATGTATTGCATTTCACCGGGAGCCATCACGAGTGTCTTCTTGCGTTTGATCACTTCCCCTCCCGATGTGACGACCACCGTCCTGCCGCGATAGACCTTGTCCACGCGGAAATACAGTCTGACCGTTCCTTCGCCCGCATGGACCCGTTGCGGCAACGCGTAACGAACGCCGTCCGCCGCGGTCACCGAGAGGGTCTCTCCCGCTGAAAGCGCGCCCTGCGCGTAGTCCGCCGCCGCGGCGCCCGCGATCCGAGCCTCCTCGCTGACGTTGTCCACGAGATCGTGCACGTGCAGGACGTTGCCCGCCGAGAAGATCCCGGGGACGGAGGTCTGCCGATATTCGTCCACGACCGCGCCCGAAGTCACACGGCTCATCTCCACCCTGCTCCCCGTCAAAAGGTCGTTCTCGGGGATCAAGCCGACGGACAAGAGAAGGGTGTCGCAAGGGATATACTCCTCGCGAGACAGGTCGGGACGCAAGCCCTCCCCCACGGGAGCGACGTAGACGCCCGTCAGACGGTTTTTGCCCGTCACGCGGGTGACCGTCGTCGAATAACGGAGAGGAATGTCGTAGTCGTTCAGACATTGTACGATGTTGCGTTTCAGTCCGCTGCTGAAGGGCATGATCTCCGCGACGAGCTTGACCTTCGCGCCTTCGCTGGTCATACGACGAGCCATGATGAGCCCGATGTCGCCGCTGCCGAGGATCACGACCTCTTTGCCGACCAAATACCCTTCCACGTTGCAGAGGCGCTGCGCCATGCCCGCCGTGTAGATACCCGCGGGACGAGTGCCCGCGAGAGCGATCGCGCCCGCGCTGCGCTCTCGGCATCCCATCGCGAGGACGACGGCGCCCGCCTCGATCTCGACGAGACCTTTGGTCGGAGAGAGCGCGGTCACGACCCGATCCTCGGTAAGCGAGAGCACCATCGCCTCCAAAAAGACGGTGATCCCCGCGTCGGCGAGCACCTTATCGCGGAAACGCTTGGCGTACTCCGGACCGGTGAGCTCCTCACCGAAATAGTGGAGCCCGAAGCCGTTGTGGATACATTGATTGAGGATACCGCCGAGGCGATCGTCGCGCTCCAAAAGGGCGACCGTAGCCCCCTTCTCCCGCGCGGCAAGCGCCGCAGCCATTCCGGCGGGACCGCCGCCGATCACCGCTACGTCAAATCTTTCCATAATTCTGCTTTACCTCGTAGGGCGCGATCTCGCTGCCCGCGTCGCCGAGACGGATCTCGGAAAGGGGCACGCCGAGTTCGCGAGACAAGATCTCCATCACGCGAGGACGGCAAAAACCGCCCTGACACCTGCCCATGCCCGCGCGCACTCTCCTCTTCACCGCATCGACGGTGCGAGCGGGGAGCGGAGAACGGATCGCCGCGAGGATCTCCCCCTCGGTGACCTTCTCACAACGGCAGACGATCCTACCGAAGGAGGGATCGGACAGGACTTTGCCTCGGATCTCCTCCGCGCTCGCCTCGCTGAGGCGGAACTTGTGCGGGAGGGGCAACATAGACTGCTTTTTCTCGAGTCCGAGCGAAGCCGCCGCCTCGCCCGCGACGTATTCGCCGATGGCGGGAGCAGAGGTGAGACCCGGCGAACAGATGCCGAGCAACATAAAGTAGCGCGGGAAACGTGTGGATTCCTCAATGATGAAATCGCCGCCGACCGCCGTGCGGGTGCCCGCGTAAACTCGGATGACCTTCCTGAGGTCGACCGAAGGGATCAGACGAAGCACCCCTTCGCGCACGAGCGCGAGACCTTCGGGCGTGACCTCGCAACGTTCCGCCTCGTCGTGCGGGACCTTGCGCGAGGTGGGACCGAGGATCACGTTGCCGTCCGCGGTGGGAGCGACCAAGATACCCTTGCCCTTCTCGTCCGGCAGAGGGAAGACGACGGTATTCACGATCCCCGCCGCCGTAGAGTCCAAAATGTAATAGTCCCCGACCGCGTGGGTCTCGACGGGAGCCTCTTCCCCGATCAAGCCGTTGACCTCCGCCGCGCCCGCGCCCGCCGCGTTGACGACGTAAGAGGCGGCGTATTCGCCCCGATCGGTGCGGACGAAAAACTCGTCGCCGCGTTTTGAGAGAGCGACGACCTTTTCCTCGAGACGGATCTCGGCGCCGTTCACCACGGCGTGGTCCGCCTGCGCGATCGTCAGCTTGTAGGGGGAGACCACCCCCGCCTCGGGGGCGTAGAGGGCGTAAAGGATCTCCCGAGAAATGTTAGGTTCGAGAGCGCGGACCTTCTCGGCGGGAAGGATCTCCGCCTTCACGCCGTTGAGATCGGCGCGCCGCTTGAGCTCCTCGAGGGCGGGAAGTCCCCCCTCCCGCGCCGCGACGAGGGAGCCCGTCATTTTGTAGGGTACGTGCAATTCCCGCGTGAGCGAGGGGAACGTCGCCGCGCCTTTTACGTTGAAATATGCCTTCTTTGTGCCCGGCTCGGCGTCGTAGCCCGCGTGCACGATGCCGCTGTTCGCCCTGCTGGCGCCCGAAGCGACGTCGCTCGACTTCTCGAGGAGAAGGACCTTCGCCTTGTAGGCGGACAAGCTACGCAGCACAGCCGTGCCGACCACGCCGCCGCCGATCACGATCACGTCGTATTTTTCCATATTATTGCAGTCCGAATTTCTCCCGATAGAGGGCGATCGCCTCGGTGATGATATCGAGGGCGCGATCCCTGCCGAAGATCTCCATCACGGTGGTCTCCTTGTGCTCGAGTTGCTTGTATACGTTGAAGAAGTGGGCGATCTCCTGCACGATGTGCGGCGGCAGTTCGCCGACGTCGCGATAGCCGTTGTAGGTCGGATCGCGGAAGGGCACCGCGATGATCTTGTAGTCGAAGGCGCCGCCGTCGATCATCGCCATCACTCCGATCGGGTAGCACTCCACGATCGCGAGAGGGGCGATCTGCTCACTGCAGAGGACGAGGACGTCCAAGGGGTCCTTGTCATCCGCATAGGTCAGCGGAATGAAGCCGTAATTCGCGGGGTAATGGGTGGAAGTGTAGAGGACGCGGTCAAGGATGAGGGCGCCGGATTCCTTGTCCAGCTCGTACTTGTTCTTGCTGCCCTTGCTGATCTCGATGACCGCGATGAAGTCCTGCGGACTGATGCGCGCGGGGTTCATATCTTTCCACAAATTCATAAGGAGACCTCCGATGTATAAATCTAATTATATATTTTAGCACTTTATATCCGTTATTTCAATAAAAAAAGAAAAAATGATCGAAAGCGAGAGATGCTACACCCTCAGGAGGGATGCGCTTCCCATCCGTTTACCTATGGTTTCCCAAATTAAAAAGCGCCGCATCCATCCTTTCGAGGGAGGGGTGCGACGCTTCGAGTCGGCGCCGACGTTTTTCAAGGGGTATCTGCTTCGCCTTCGCCGCGCGGGGGCTCGCCCCGCTCCGCTCGTGCGACCTCATCATTCGTACACTGCATACTATGCTGCGGGAAGGCAAGAGGTGACTGCGCCGTCGAAAGGCGTCGCGTCGATCCCTTATTTCACAATATTCGTAAAGATGCGGTCGAGAGTCTCCCAATCGGCAGTGTGATCGAGCGGAAGCGTGGCGATCGTAGACTCCGTACGCTCGATCTCGGCGAGAAGGTAGTCGTTCAAGGCGTCGACGCGGGGACCCAAGCCGATCTCGGGAGTCTCGCGCTTTTTCGCGAGGAGGTCGCCCACGAAGGGGGCGATCTCGGGGGAGAGGCATCGCGCCGCGAGGTCGTCGAAGAGCATCGGCGGGGGTGTGCCCTCGGACAGGATCCACCGACAGGCGAGGATCGGGCGAAGGACGTAGAAATACTTTTTCAGCTTGACCTGCTCTCCCGTCAGGAACTCGCGATAATTGCGCTTTGCCATACACAGATAGTGATGGAGACTCGGGCGCTTTTCGTAGTACTTCCCGATGATCTCGGCGACGCTTTCCCAATCGGCGCTCGTGCGGTAGACGATGGGAGAGAGCCACCATTCGAAGATCGTAGGATTGGAGGAATGCAACAGGCGAAGCGCCTTTTGCAGGTCCCATCCGTTGATGTCAAGGGTGTCGTCCAACTGCCACTCGATCACGTCGCGCGTCTTGCCGAGGCGGAGATAATGGTCAAGGGGGCGAACGTAGACGAAACGCACGTCGTAGTCGCTGTCCGGCG
>JAFSZO010000109.1 GCA_017455605.1 Clostridia bacterium | reverse complement strand
TTGAATTGCTCCCTATTCTTTATCCGCAATGCGGGCATTGCCCGCAATTCATGCGCCATGCGCAATTCATGACCGACAGGTCAATTCGTGTGACGGCGCACCCCAACGCGCCGGGAGCAATTCATTGGCGCGCAATGCGCGGAATGACAATATAGTAATAGTCATCCCGACCGTAGCGGAGGGATCCCATCCGCTTGCGAGCGGATGCGAGGATTTGCACCCTTTGTAAAGGGGATTGTCTGCGCGGAGCACGCAGTGTGTAGCGGAGAGGGGGTTTTTTGATGTTTCGGCGCCCCGTGCCCTCCTTGCCTTTCTTTTTTTTCTTCATTCCCGACCAAAACCTTTACTTTTTCGCAATATTGTCATATAATAAGTAAAGGTAAAGGAGGGCGAGCCTATGTATTCGTATCGCGGACTGGAGAGGCTACTGTGCGAGAAAGGGATCACCAAGACCGAGATGGCGGGCATGCTCGGCATCTCATCTCGCACCATCGCGAAGATCGGGAAGGGGGAGCGGCTCTCTCGCATCGTCACGGAGAAGATCTGCGCGTTTCTCTCCTGTGCGCCCGAGGACGTGTGTCGGCAGGTCTCGGACAACGTTATTTTGCAGACGCTGCGCGACGAGAAGGCGTCGAAGGTCTCCGGTGGGCTGTATCATGAGTTGCAGGTCCGCATGACCTACAATTCCAATCATATCGAGGGGAGTCGGTTGACCGAGGATCAGACGAGGCTGATCTTCGAGACTGCCACCTTGGACGCGCCGGACGGCGTGCCCGTGGACGACGTGCTGGAGACGGTGCACCACTTCCGCGCCATCGACTGCTGCATCGACCACGCGGAGGAGCCGCTGACCGAGTCGTTCGTGAAGCATCTGCATTACATCCTAAAGCACGACACGAGGGATTCCCTGCTCGATTGGTTCGCCGTGGGAGACTACAAACGACGCCCAAACGTGGTGGGGGGCAGAGAGACCGCGAAGCCGAAGGACGTTCCCGCCGCGATGCGGCGCCTGATCGAGGAGTATGATCGAAAGGGGGCGGCGAGCATCCGTGACGTGATCGAGTTTCACGCGGAATTTGAGCATATCCACCCCTTTCAGGATGGCAACGGCAGGGTGGGCAGACTCATCGCTTTTAAAGAGTGCCTAAGGCATAACGTCGTGCCCTTCATCATCGTGGACAGTAAAAAAATGTACTATTACAGAGGGCTGTCCGAATGGCGGAACGAGAGAGGCTATTTGATCGACACCTGCCTCGACGGGCAAGACACCTTCAAGCGGTTGCTGGAGTTATTTGACATTCCGCACGAGTGAGAGGCGGCGTAGAAGGCGGCATATACTTTGCTACCGCGTCGCTCGGAGGCAGTCACGTACGATCAGTACGCTCCCGCCACTCTCGCTCGCGGAGCGCGCGCCTCTCCCACCTTCTACGCCGCCTCGGAATGGATGCGACACTCCCCCCCCAAGGCGGCGTAGAAGTACGAGGGTGTATAGCGGCGCATATCCTTCGCTACAACATCAAGAGGGAGCAGTTACGT
>JAFSZO010000108.1 GCA_017455605.1 Clostridia bacterium | reverse complement strand
CGCCGTTAGCTTTGATTGTATTTCGGCGTTCTTTTTGCTATAATAGATGCAAGGAGAACGCTATGAACGATCTTTACGACAGAGAACATACCGCAAACGAGGCAGTCAACGGTAGCGACGATCCTCACATCTACGTTTTCGTGTCACACTCTCACCTGGATATTGCGAAGGTCAGAGTCTTGCGCAATTATCTGGAGTCTCTGCGCGCGGAGCCCATCCTCTTCTTTTTAAAATCCCTCTCGGACAAAGACACGATCACCGACCTGATCGAGAAAGAGATCGACGCAAGGCTATGGTTCATCTTGTGCGATTCGAGCAACGCGCGGGAATCGGAGTGGGTCAGATCCGAGACGGAGTACGCGCAACAAACGCATAAGACCTATCAAATGCGCGTCGATCTGGAGCGCGACTTTGCGGGCGATGACTTGACGGAAGAGAAAAAGGACGAGATACGCTCGACGCTTCGCTCCATAGAACAGACCAAAGCGATCTTTTTGAATTACAGTCATAAAGACGCCGAGGTCGTCCGAAGCATCTGCCGATATTTGGAACGATACGGAATAAAATTTTTCAGTTTCGAAGATATACCCGTCGGGGGTTCTTGGTGGAAAAGCACCGAAACGGCGATCGAGACCTGCCCCTTTTTCCTATCCTTTGTTTCCGACGACTATCTCTCCTCGGGTGCTGCTTTAAAAGAACTTTCGTCCGCGATACGATATGAGAAAAAGCCCATTTTCGTATATCTGGCGAAAGGGAAAGAGCCGAAAAGCAAAGAACTGCTTTATCTTTTGAACGGCAAGGATTACTTCCTTTTCGACACCTCGGACATCCAAGGCTCCTCCAATGCCTTGATGTATTATTTACAACGATTGCTCAAGAAATAGCTTCTCCCCTATCCCCATGATTACGCCATGCGGACGAATGATCATTCACTTCCCTCAAATGATAACTCGCTTCGCTCGACTTTTTCCAAAATCGATGGCGCAGAGAGGGGTACAGATACGAGGAACGACAAAAGGCGACGAATGAGCGTACTCCTTGTACGTGATTTCGCCGCCTTGCAGTCAGTGACAAAGTAGTTGTGCCGCTATTTGCGCCCTTTTTTCACAGTGAGCGGGGATAAGGGCGCTTATGCTGCTCTACCGCGTCTCGTCCGAACAGTTACGTACAAAAAGCACGCGCCTGCCCGTCCGCTCGCGGAGCGTTTGCCTAAGCACCCTTCTCCGCGCTCACTGCAAAAGCAGACCCCTCTCTCCATCCAAAACGCGCATGATCTTCATCTCCTCCCCGCTCGAGGCATCCACGTAAACGAAGTACTTATCCGCTCCTTTCGTGCCGTAGAACTCGTAGGCGAGGGCTTCGCCGTCCCCTTTGGTCGGGACGAGGGCGAGGCGACAAGAAGAAAGATCGATATATTCGCTGATCGCCTCGGCGGCTTCCTGCTCGGTCACGACGGGATCCGCGAGGGTGCGGTCGACGTGATTGTAGATATAGTTCAGGCTCTCCAGCCCGACGATCGTGCCGTTATCGGCGGCGACTTTGACCTTCACGAGGTCGGGATAGAGGATCACGCCGTCCCGCTCGGGCGCAAGATTGATATAGTACACGTTCTCGTACAGGCTCGCCCACACCGCCTTCATATCGGGAATGCCGAGGTCGCGGACGTAGGACTCGGCGTAGCGTTCGGCGTCCTTCGCCTCGATATGCGTACCTGTGGAGGATACCTCGGGCAGATTCACAGAGACCGGAAAGCCGCCCTTTTTCGCGATGGTCAGATAGGCTCTGCCGAGGGGCGTCATCGCCTCGACCTCGTAGCATTCAAACACGGATTTTGACCCGTTTCTGACGGATATTTCCGTATTTTTATCCACATCGAGAATGCGCCTCACGACCCTGCGGCATCCTTCTTCGTCGATCTCTTCTCCCTTGAGCGCCTTCGCCTCACGAACCGACAGCGAGTCGCTGAACGGGCCGTCGTAGATCATCGAGGGATAGTCGATCTCCTTGCTCTCGAAGGCGGCGAGCGTTTCCCCGAACTCGCCGTCCCGCTCCTTCAGCGCGTCCACGAAGGAAAAGTCGCTCCGCTCCACCTCGTCCGACAGCGCGGCGAGCTCCCGCTTGATCTCCGCGACCGAGGCGTTGATCTCCTCGATCGTGCGGCGATCCGCGTCGGTGATCGCCCCGCCCTTGTTCAGCTTGTCGTCGAGATATTTCGCGAAATCTCCCGTCTGATTGATGAACTTCAGCATCTTGGAGTCGCCCGTCTCCTCGGGGGTGAACGCCGACATATTCTCCGCCGCGGCGGTCGCGTAGGCGGTCATATCCGCGAGGTATTCCTGCCGCGTGGCTTTGCCCGACGCGACGGTCAGCTTGTTGCTCGCTCCTTCGAGCCCGTCCACATTGTATAGGAGGGAGTAGTAGCTCTTGCGGTAGGTGGTCTCGGCGAGAGCGCGGTATTCCTCGTTCGCGCGGGTCTCAGACGCCTTCGCCGTGATGAACAGCGTCGTGAATAGGACCGAGAGCGCGGTCAAGATCACGATGGTGACGACGAAGGCGACCTCCCGCCGTTTGGATTTTCTTTCTTCGTATGACAGTTCCCTTTGCATAGTTTCTCCTTACAATGCGAAATTGTGTTTGCCGATCGAGAGCATCACGGTGCGCGACCAGATCCAGCTGCTCGTCGCGGTGGCGGGATTGTAGTAGTACAGGCATCCACCCGTCGGATCCCACCCGTTCAGCGCGTCCTGCGCCGCCTTCTTCGCGTTCGCGTCGGGGGTCAGATTGATCTGCCCGACCGACACGCAGGTGAAGGCGTAGGGCTGATAGATCACGCCCGCGATGGAGTTCGGAAACTTGGAGGAACGCACACGGTTCAGGATCACCGCACCGACCGCCACCTGCCCCGTATAGGGTTCTCCCCGCGCCTCGGCGTAAATGCACTTAGCGAGCAGATAGCTGTCCGACGACGAATAATTGCCACCCGCCGAAGAGGTCGAAGAGGACGAGGTCAGCGTGATACCCATCGCCGCGGCGGTCTTCGCCCCCACGATGCCGTCCTGCGTCAGCCCGTTCACGCGCTGAAAGTACTTGACCGCGGCGACGGTCTTTGGCCCGTAGATGCCGTCGACAGATCCCGTGTAATACCCCCAGTTCTTCAGCTTGGTCTGCACCGTCTTGACCTGCGCACCGGTCGAGCCGTTTTTCAACACTTCCGCCTCCGCGCCGAGCGTTTGGGGTAAAAATGCGACGACTGCCACCACACAAAACGCGACCAAGATCACTCCCAACAAAATACGTTTCATATCCACCTCGAACGATAAAATCGCAGGTAGTATGCGAGAGGACGGGGAAAGTATGCAAAAATCGAGGTATAAACGCCGCTCGGGCGGTCAATACTGCGGCTATGAAACGCTACATATTGATCTTTTTGATGCTCATCGTATTTGCGGTGGCGGGGACGCTGCTGCTCATCTCCTGCGCGCCGCAAAAGGGCGCGGATCCCGACGACTATATAAGGATTCACGTGCGTGCCAATTCGGACAGCGACGAGGACCAAACCGTGAAACTCGCCGTCCGCGACGCCATCGTGCAATACCTCGCCCCCCTGTCGGCGGGGATCACGAGCAAAAGCGAAATGTGGACCCTGCTACAGAGCCGCCGTGAGGAGATCCGCCGTACCGCAAACGACGTCCTCGTCTCCTGCGGATACGGCTATGGGAGCCGTGTGATCATCGGGCGGGAAACCTTCCCCACGAGAACCTACGGCGAGCTGACCCTCGAGGCGGGCGAATACGACGCCATCGTCGTCTCCCTCGGCACGGGCGAAGGCAAAAACTGGTGGTGCGTCGCCTTCCCCCCGATGTGCTTCCTTGCCTCGGAGCAAACGGGAAAAGAGGAGATCGAATACCGCAGTTGGCTCGCGGAACTATTTAAAAAATAGAATCATTTTCCATTTATTGAATATATAACTTGTAGAATACTATTTGCGCCACTTAACGAGCGCACATAAATCCGACGGATCAATGAAACACAAAGCGGGAACACGCGACAAAGAAAAGCAACGCTTCTGAAAGCCAAGAGGGCAAAGGGATGCGAGCGCGAGACCGGACAAGAGGCGGCGAAGGCGCGTACCGACCGTACGCATTTTCGCCGCCTCGAAATCAGACAGAAAGCAAATGCGCGAAATGCTATCTTGCCTATTTTTGGCGGAAGATCAGGACTTTTTTCGCCTCTTCGAGCGGCTCGGCGAGGAAGGGGTTTGCCTGTACGAGCGCGCTCGGAAGCACCTTCATCGCTTTCGCGATCGACCACAGGTCCTCTCCCTTCTCGGCAAAGTAAACACTGATACCCGCCGCGCTCTCGGGATACGGTTCGCCCTCGGTCACCTCGGACAGGTAGACGTATTCTCCTCTCTCTCTGAGCGAGACCGCAAGGTGGACTTTCGCCGTGATCGCGACTCCCGCGGCACTTGCCACGCCCTTTGCGTCCGTGATCGTGACGACAGCCCGCGCCTGCCTGCCCTCCTTCGCCCCGTCGAAGGGGAGAAGATAGGAGAAGGGCAACTCGCCCTGCACCGACTCGTAGGCTCCCTCCTTCAAGGTAACGACCTGAAACGCCGCGACGCCCTCGACGCGCACCGCCCCCTCCGTGACCGCCGTCTCCGCGATGGCGTGACACCCGGGTCTGACGAAGGCGACGTAGCCCGCTTCGGGCACCTCGACTGTTCCGCTGAGACCTTCTTCGTAAAAGGATTGCCCGAGATATTTCCCACAGGGAACGACCGACGACGTCTCGACCGATTCCGCGCTCTCGCCCATCGCCGCCGTCACGACCTCGCGCTCAACGGGGTCGTATGCGGTCTCTTCCAGGGTCAGAGCCACCTCGATCGCGATCTCTCCGCCGCTCTCCGCCTCGGTCAGCACGATACGGGCGTTCTTTACGTAGGCGGCGCACTCCGCCGACCCTTCGCCGAGCGCCTCGGCAAAGGGCAGGGACGCCACGAGCTCCACCGCCTCGTCCGCTTCGTTCAGATACAATATATTCGCGCGCACCTCACCGACGAGTTCTTTCCCATCCTCGCGCGTCTCCACCTTCGCGGCGACGGCTTCCGCGTCGAACAGGACGACCTTCTTAACGTTCGGACCGGAGTCCACCACTTTTTCGAGCTCGACCGTGCGCTCCGCGCGCTTTGCCCGCTCGGTCACGAGAGTGCCCTTTCGCACCTCCGCCCCGTTGACGTTCAGCACGGCGCGCGTCTCCTTCTCACCGAAATAGTCCAGTTCCACCCCGACCATCGCCGAGAGTGCGATCGCATCCCCCGTGAGGGTCGCCTCCGCATCCGGCACCGTGAAACGCACGGCGCATTTCCCGTTCGGCGCGATCTCGGCACCCTTCACGCGACACTTAAAATCTTTAAAGTAATCCAACCCGCACAGACGCCCCTGCCCGTCGAGGTACAGCAGACGGTAATTGACCTTGCCCGTCACCTCCGCCTCGCCGTCCATCAGTTCCGCGCCCGTGCTCTTGACGTCCGCCTCGAGGGACAGCACCTTGGTCGCGCCGCCGCGTTCGGACGCATCCGCCGTCGTCTCCACGAGCACCTCTCCCCGATACGTTTCCGCTACGCCGATCGACAATTCACCGTATTCCGTTTCCATAATTCCCCTCCCGAAGTGTTATATCAAACGATATGCGAGAGGATCGCGAAATAGACCACCCCACGAGAAACTCGTCCGCGCACCGCCATTGGCGTAGCGGAGATAGGGCGGGTAAAAACCCTCATCGCGCAGTCGGCAAAGCCTTTGTGCGCAATCGCGCTCCCTTTCCCTCGTCTGTCTCCGACAGTCGAAAGGGCGTCAATGCTCGCTTCGCTCGCAATCGGATGATTCGCGCGATCCGTCACTTGTGCCTTTGGCACAAACTTCACTACGCAGTAACTTCACACGGCGGTAGCCGTACTTCACTGCGCGCGAGTTGGGACTCATTGTCGCCGAAACGCTCTAAAAAGCATTTCTTATGCGACGGTTTTTGTCCCCTCGCTTGCCTCGCTCCGAAACGATTGTTTCGTTCGCGCTTGATCGTAGCATTCATAGGCTCGTTCGCGATGCCCTTACTCTCTGTCGTTCGTAAGTGCTATTCGCTCCCTGCGCGGCATTGT
>JAFSZO010000107.1 GCA_017455605.1 Clostridia bacterium | reverse complement strand
GGGGCAAGACGTTGTCCGCGAATTCGCGATAGGTCGCGATTCTGCCCTCCTCGGCGGACATCCCGACGTGCGCCTCGTAGATAAGGGGCGGCTCGTCGGAGCGGAAACCGTCGTCCGTCCAAGGGTACGGCTCATCCTCCCACACCTCGCAGCACCAACTGTGGGTCACCCAATCCTGCGTGACGCGACGCGCGTAGGCGGGGATGTGCTGAGTCAATTTGCCGCCGTTGTCGACGACAGTCATGACCCGACTGCCCTTGCGGAGGGCGTCCGCGGGCAGGAATACCTCCCATCCGCCGTTCGCGATGCGGTGCATCGGGGTATCCGTCCAATGCCATTCGTTGAAATCACCCGTCAGGTAGAGCCCGTCCGCGCCGGGCGCCCATTCCCTGTAGACCCAACCGTCCTCGGTGCGATGGATGCCATAGTACTTGTGAGCGCAGGCGAAAGACTTCAGCGAATCGTTGCCGACCAAGATCTGAGAGCGCTTCGCAAGATAGCGATCCATACGAAGGTCGATATCCGAGCGAAAGGGACGGAGTTCGGGGTGCGTTTTTAAAATACGATACATCTTCATTTCCTCATCACGCGAAGGCGATCCTCCGCGCACGGCGTTTCAAACGATATTACTATTTTACGATACGGCGGAGCGGAAAGTCAAGACTCCGGATCCAAGGCGAATGGGGCGAGGGGAAAATGCGATAATAAATGCAAGCCGCGTGTTAATGCGGAATGTGAAATTACTCGTTTTAATTAGGAATTAGGAATGAGGAATTAGGAATTGCGGACGCCGAAGGCGGGAGCAATGTCGAGCGAAGCGAGCATTGACGCCCTTCCGAACGAAGTGAGGGGGAAAGGGAGCGCGATTGCGCACAAAGGCAAAGCCGACTGCGCGATGAGGGTTTTAAAAACCCCCTCTCCGCTCCGCCAATGGCTCCGCGCAGACAATCCCCCTTTCCTCCGTCTGTCTGCGACAGCCGAAAGGGTGTCAAAGAGCTATGGCTCCAAATTCGGAATTGCGAAGAGCCTGCGGCGCAATATTCGGCGATTCTTCGACAAGCTCAGAATGACTATATTATTTGTCATCCCGACCGTAGCGGAGGGATCGCCGCGTATTTAATGCGGAATGCGGAATTGCTCGTTTTAATTAGGAATTAGGAATGAGGAATTAGGAATCGCGGGTCGCGCCATCGCGCCCAAAAAAATCTATTCGATTTTTCGGGGAACCCCAATGCGACGCTAACGCTCCGAATGATACTATCATTGTCATCCCGACCGTAGCGGAGGGATCGCCGCATATTGAGGTGAAGTTGTTGCGTAGTGAAGTACGGCGGGAGCCGTGTGAAGTTGCTGCGCAGTGAAGTTTGTGCCGATGGCACAAGTTGAGGATGGAGTAGGGTCGGCGTCGCACCAAAAAAACGATCGGCTATCGGAAAAAATCAATACGACGCCACTCTCCAAAAAAAGCATTTACCGTTCCGCCAAGAAATGGTACAATAGTATCATTAAACCGATCCTTTCGGGCGGCACGCAGAGGCGGAGGCGCAAGAGGGATCGGCGATCACCCGGGAGAAAAACGATGTATCACGTATCCAAAAACGCCAGAGCACAACGTTCGGCAGCGCTCATCTGCGACGGGCTCGCGAAGTGCATGGAAGAGAAGCCTTTTCAAAAGATCACGGTCAACGACGTGCTCGAAAAATGCCACGTTTCGCGCGCGTCCTTTTACAGGCTGTTCGACAACAAGACGGACGTGCTCTTTTACGAGGGAGACAGGATCTTTCACGAACGGCTGGAGATGCTCGCGACCCAAGCGATCACGAACAAGAAGGAACAAGCGATCTACTGCATGAAGGTGTGGTTCGACTCACACTCCATCGTCAAGCCGCTGATCGAGAATCACATGGAATGGGTCATTTACGAAACGTATCAGCGCAACGCCGAGCTCTTGAAAAAGGTGTGCAGGATCCCCTTCACGGAAGAGAGGCAATCCGACTACTTCATTTCGCTCTTCGCTTCGGTGATCTGCTCCGCCCTGTCGGTCTATCTCCGGCACGGAGGGACCGAGCCGATCGAAGAGGTCTATGAGGCTGTCAGCAGAAGCATCAGCTGCATCGACAGGAGCATCAACGGCTGAACAAGCATCCCGCCGCATTGATCGAGGTGGCGGGAGGGAGCGACGCCGAATGACGGTTTCGCGGTTCGATCCGCGCGAATGAAAAGGGATCTCGCCGAGAGGGCAGATCCCTTTTTTACGCAAATCAATCCGACTTTGCGCTTTTCTTCATCAGGTCGGAGGCGTCGTCCGCCCCTGCCCGGGCGGGAAAAGGTCGACAGCCTCTCCTACCGTACAACCTCCGTATCAGGTCCCGAGCGCTCCCTTGATGGTATCGAGTTCCATAATGAGGCAATCATACAGCGCCTCGAGGTGAACGAGCACCACGAGGGCGACCCCGACAAGGTTGATAACGATATCCGGGCGCGTATCTTTATAAGTGCGCGTGTAAGAAAAGAGCAAGATAAAGGGAGTCGCAAAAAGAAGCGCGAGACAGTCTCCGAAGCCCCAAGAGCTTACGGCGCCCACCGCCGCCGCAAAGGGCTCCTCCGAAGCGGAGAACTGCCCCACGACGGCGAAAGAAAGAATTACCATCATAAGGAGGTCGAGGAGAGCGAAGACCACGAACTGCTTCGCCACGAAGGTGGAGAAGTGGAGGGAATTGAGCCTGGTGCCCAAGAAAGCCGCGTACTCCTCGTGCGTCTTGCCGTTGCGACGAAAGAGCCATTCGCGCCTTTTGATAAAGAATGTCAAGGAGACGAAGAGCAGGAAGGTCATCGGCGGCTTGGTCGTCAGGAAGGGAATGAAATAAGAGGGGAGAAGGATCGTGCCGACCGAAGCGAGCGCCTTCAGAACGATGCTCGCGATTTCGTAGGCGGCAGGTAATAAGGCGAAAAGACGGAAGATAATAAGCTTTTTCCCGACGAAGAACCGCTTGGGCCGATAGACCACGAAGCAGGTAAACAACGTGCAAAGGAACAAATCAACGAAGATATTGAAACTGAATGACCCGTTCTCGCTTCCGGTCACGATGACCAGTTGGATCAGGTCGACCGCTTCTTCTCGAGTAAGGTCCAAGACATTCATCAAAATGCCGAGCATATAACGATCATGCACGAGGATGAACAAAGCCACGATGAGGAGAGCGAAACCGCCGTACATTAATAGAAGGGAGCGGAATCGACGGGAATTGTTGAGGATGATCGCGAAGGTCGCCGTCAGGAACAGAGGGGTCATCAAACTGCGGCAGGCGACGAATACCGTGGGCCAAAAACCGATCATTTCGGCGAATCCCGCGTCCACCTTGGCGCCCAAGGAGAGCCACAAGCCGATCTGCCACATCAGAATGGCGACCCAAGCCGCGATGCGCAGACCGCGATAAGACAGCGGACCGCGATAACGGATATCTCTGCCTTCGGCAGCGAGGAATATCCGCGATCTCTTTT
>JAFSZO010000106.1 GCA_017455605.1 Clostridia bacterium | reverse complement strand
GCTAATATGATAGGTTCTTAAACTACCACCACCCATTCCTGTCGCAGTTTCCGGTTTGAGAGCCTTGCTAATATGATAGGTTCTTAAACTGTGTTATCGGTGTTTATACAATCCGTAATGTTTGAGAGCCTTGCTAATATGATAGGTTCTTAAACCGCGGAAGCAATCGAAACAGTAGTCACTCCGTTTGAGAGCCTTGCTAATATGATAGGTTCTTAAACAGTCCGCCGCAGATCATCAGCTCTGCAATCGTTTGAGAGCCTTGCTAATATGATAGGTTCTTAAACACGCACGATGTCGTTCTTCCGAGTTCATCCGTTTGAGAGCCTTGCTAATATGATAGGTTCTTAAACCTTTATCCTCTTCGTGATATACCTCCGCGTGTTTGAGAGCCTTGCTAATATGATAGGTTCTTAAACGCTGACAACAGGATCGACCGAAAGACACTTGTTTGAGCGCCTTGCTAATATGATAGGTTCTTAAACCGCGCCGCCACCAAAAGATTGGAACAAGTTTGAGCGCCTTGCTATGCTCTTTCTCGTCGCCGAGGCGCGAAATGAGAGGCGAGCTTTCGCTTTTGCTATTGCCATTTCCCTGCGCATACTGTATAATGGAAAAAGAATACATTTTTGCCTGCGTGAGAGTGGGCGGACGGAGGGTATATGAAAGCGTTTGTGACCGGAGGAGCGGGATACATCGGCAGCCACACGGTGGTGGAACTTTTGGCGGCGGGGCACGAGGTGATCGTGGCGGACAATCTGTCCAACAGCAGCGAGGAGGCGATCCGCCGCGTGGAAAGGATCGCGGGAAAGAAGGTCAAATTCTACAAGGCGGACGTCTGTGACAAAGCCGCCGTGCGCGCGATCTTCGACGAGAACGAGATCGACTTCGTCGTGCATTTTGCGGGGCTGAAAGCGGTGGGCGAGAGCGTGGAGAAACCCGTGATGTACTACCGCAACAACATCGACTGCACCCTGACTCTGCTCGAGGTGATGAAGGAGAAGGGTGTAAAGAAGATCATTTTCTCCTCGTCGGCGACGGTGTACGGCGACCCCGCGTCGCTGCCCGTGACCGAGGATTTCCCCCTCTCCACGACCAACCCCTACGGCACGACCAAGCTCTTTATCGAGCGGATCCTGTCGGACGCGGCGAAGGCGGATCCTACCCTCAGCGTGGTGCTCCTCCGCTACTTCAACCCGATCGGCGCGCACGAGAGCGGACTCATCGGCGAGGACCCGAAGGGCATTCCCAACAACCTCGCTCCCTACATCGCCAAGGTGGCGATCGGCGAGCTGCCCTTTATCCGCGTCTTCGGCACCGATTACCCGACCAAGGACGGCACGGGCGTCAGGGACTACATCCACGTCGTGGACCTCGCGAAGGGGCACGTCGCGGCGATTCCGAAGCTGGACGAGGCGGGCGTGCATATCTACAACCTCGGCACGGGCAACGGTTACAGCGTCCTCGAGGTCATCGCGGCGTTCGAGAAGGCGTGCGGACATCCGCTCGAGAAGGTGATGGCGCCCCGTCGCGGCGGCGACATCGCGGCGTGCTACGCCAGCGCGGACAAGGCGAAGCGGGAACTGGGCTGGGAGGCAAAGCTGACCATCGACGATATGTGCGAGAGTCTGTGGCGCTTCCGCAGCAAGAATCCGCACGGCTACGAGGAGTAATATGGCGACGAAAGGTAACAAGCGCGCGGTGAGGCAGGTCGCCAAAGCGGCGCGCAGACACCCCAAGGCGGCGATCGCCGTCGTGGTGATCCTCGTCGTGCTGATTGCGGTCGGCGCGGTGCTCTACTTCAAAGTGGACAAAGTCCACGACGCGGTCAACGAATTGATCAACAAACAGACGGCATCCACCGACGTCGCCTCGACGTCTGAACAGTCGGGAGGCAGCGGGACGTCAGACCTCGACGGGACGCAACAAGGCGGAACGTCGCAACCCGGACAGGGGCAGGCAAGCAGTTCGGGCGATCAAGGAGGTCTTGACTCCGGCGGGCAAGGCGGCAGCACTCCGCCCAAGGCGACCACCTACGGGGACAAGGATCTTTCCTTCCACTTCCTCGAGCTCGGCAACAACTACACCGGCGACAGCACCTACATAAAGGCGGGCGACGTGGACATCCTGATCGACGCGGGCTCGCGCCAAAACAGCGCCGCTACGATCGCCGAATACGTGGACAAATACTGCACCGACGGCAAGCTGGAGTACGTGATCGCGACCCACGCGCACCAGGATCATATCGAGGGCTTCACGAACACGAGCAAGAACCTCGGCATCTTCGGGCGGTACGAATGCGAGACCATTATCGAATTCGCGAAGACCAATCAGAAGTTAAAGACGCAAAAGGGCAATAATACCCTTTACGGGAATTATGTGGAAGCGCGCAACAACGAAGTGGCTGCGGGGGCGAAGGTTTACACGGCATTGGAGTGTTGGAATAACGAAAACGGCGCCAAGCGGACCTACGAACTCGGCGAGGGGATGAGCATGACCGTTCTCTATCAGCGTTATTACGAAGAAACTTCATCGACCGAAAACGACTATTCGGTTTGCGTTCTGTTCAATCACGGAGATAAGTATTATTTGTTCACCGGAGACCTCGAAGGAAAGGGCGAGGCTTCCTTGGCGGAGCATAACGCGTTACCGGAAGTGATCTTGTACAAAGCGGGACATCACGGATCCAAGACCTCCTCAAAAGAGGAATTGCTCTCGGTCATCAAGCCGCAAATCGTTTGCGTTTGTTGTTGCGCGGGGTCGGTGGAATATACGCAGGAAAAGAACAATACGTTTCCTACGCAGGAATTCATAGACAGAATCGCGCCCTATACCGACAGGGTCTATGTGACGACCATCGGAACCATCTCCTACAACGACACCAAGGGCAAGTACGAGGACGTGGGCTTTGCCTCGATGAACGGCAACATCACGGTGTTGAGTTCGGGCGGAAACGTGACCGTCGGTTGTTCAAATAACGATACGCTGTTAAAAGATACAGACTGGTTTAAGGCAAACCGAACCTGCCCGACGGCGTGGCAAACGGCGCCCCCGGGATAAAAAATACTTGCGAGCGCACGCCTCGCGTGATATAATGTGACTATCAAACCAAAGGAGATTTTTGACTATGGCGAAAAAAGCCGGCGGAGCTTACGGGCTCGGATTTGACAAGATCATCAACATCATCCTCGCGATCATTCCGATCACGAGCATCATTCTCGGCATCTATAGGCGCGTGACGACCGGGCACATCCTCGGCGCGGTGCTGAACTTCTTCCTGGCGCCGCTTTTCTGGATCGTGGACCTCGTCACCGTGCTCCTTGACGACAAGCTGGTCTTATTGGCGTAAGGATATGAGCACGAACAGCCGCTTTTATTACGCTTATTACTATTCTGCGGATCTGAAATAATATCGGCTGTTTTTGCATATCGGAAAGGAGAAAACGGTCGATACGTCGGCCGTTTTTGTTTTGAAGAGGCGGGGCACCCCGCAAAAGGAGAAAACTATGATCATCGTTATCAAAAAGGATCGGGACGAGAAGCAATACGAGCACTTGAAGGAATGGATCAAATCGCTCGGGCTCAAGACCGACATCAGCGAAGGCGAGAACAGCCTCGTGATGGGGCTCGTGGGTGACACGAGTCGCGTGGACATCGACCTCGTGCGCTCCCTCGACATCGTCGAGGACGTCAAGCGCATTCAGGAGCCGTTCAAGCTCGCGAATCGCAAGTTCCACCCCGAAGATTCGTCTGTGAAAGTCGGCGACGTGACCATCGGCGCGGGGGGCTTCACCTACATTGCGGGACCCTGCTCGGTGGAGACCGAGGCGCAGATCATCGGCGTTGCCGAGGCGGTGAAGGCGGCGGGCGCCACGATGCTCCGCGGCGGCGCGTTCAAGCCGCGCACCTCTCCCTACGCCTTCCAAGGACTGCGTGACGAGGGTATCCGCCTGCTGCTCAAGGCGAAGGAGGAGACGGGGCTCCCCATCGTGACCGAGATCATGAGCGAGATCCACATCGACCTTTTTAAGGACGTGGACGTCGTGCAGATCGGCGCGCGCGATATGCAGAATTTCGAGCTCTTGAAGGCGGTGGGGCGTATGGGCAAGCCCGTCGTCTTAAAACGCGGCGTCGCCGCCACCGTGCAGGAGTGGCTGATGAGCGCGGAATACCTGATGAGCGAAGGCTGCCACGACATCGTGCTGTGCGAGCGCGGCATCCGCACCTACGAGACCTCGACCCGCAACACGCTGGACATCAGCGCGGTGCCCGTGCTGAAGGAGCTGACGCACCTCCCCGTGATCGTCGACCCGAGCCACGCGAGCGGCGTCGCGAGATACGTGAAGCCGCTGTCCAAGGCGGCTGCCGCGGCGGGCGCGGACGGCGTGATGATCGAGGTGCACAACGACCCGCCTCACGCCCTGTGTGACGGGGCGCAGAGCCTACGTCCCGAGCAATTCGCCGAGGTCGTGACTGAGGTGAACGCGGTCGCTCGCGCGGTGGGGAAAAAGGTATGATCCGCACGGTGGGGATCGTCGGGCTCGGGCTGATGGGCGCGAGCTTCGGCAGGTTGCTCGTCAAGAAGGGCTACGCGGTCTACGGCGCAGACAAGGACGCCGCCGTGATGCGCAAAGCCGACCTCGCGGGGGCGTATACCGCGCCTCTGACGACGGAGAACGCGGGCGAGCTCGATATGTTGGTCATCGCGATCTTTCCGCGTGATTTCGAGGCGGCGGCGAGGCAGTATCTGCCCGCTCTCAAAGAGGGGGCGATCCTGTCCGACTTTTGCGGCAACAAGCGCATCGTCACGGAGGCGATGGCGCGCCTCGGCTCGGAGCGCCCCGACCTCGTCTACGTCGGCGGGCATCCGATGGCGGGCAAAGAATACGCGGGCGTCGAGCATTCCTCGGTGCGCCTGTTCGACGGCGCGTCGATGATCCTCGTCCCCGTGACGGAGGACCTGTTCGCCCTCGCAGAACTCAAACGGTTTTATCTGTCGCTCGGCTTCGGAGAGGTCGTGGTCACCACGGCGGAGAGGCACGACGAGATGATCTCCTACACCTCTCAGCTCTGTCACGTCGTGTCCAACGCCTTCATCAAGAGCGAGACGGCGCGGGCGCACGGCGGCTTCAGCGCGGGCAGTTACCGCGACCTGACGAGGGTCGCGCGGCTGAACCCCGATATGTGGGCGGAGCTGATGACGGACAACCGCGATTGCCTCAAAAAGGAGCTGGATCGGCTGATCGCCGACCTCTCTCGCTATTCCGACGCGCTCGGCGCGGGGGATGAAGAGGCTCTTCGCGCGCTCCTCGCCGAAGGAGACAGGATCAAACGGGAGATAGACAGGAAATGATCGCGCACGTCTTGCCGCACCCCCTTTCGGGCAGGGTCGCGGCGGTGAAATCCAAATCTTACGCACACCGCCTGTTGATCGCGGCGGCGCTGTCGGGCGGCAGGGTGGCGTTCGGCGACTCGGACGACGCCCGTTACACCGCGCGCGCCCTCGAGGCGCTCGGATTCACGGCGACCTTCGACGGGGACTCGGTGGCGTACGGCGCGTTTCGTCCCTCGGACGAGGTCAAACGGATCGAGGTGGGGGAGAGCGGCAGTACGCTCCGCTTCCTTTTGCCCCTCGCGGCGGCCATCGGCGTGCAGGCGGATCTCGTGACGGCGGGACGGCTCGGCGAGCGGCCGATGGGCGCGCTCACGGAGACCCTCTCCGGGCACGGCGTGACCGCGACGGCGCATTCCGTTCGGGGCAGACTCACCCCGGGCGTATACGAGATCGACGCGACGATCAGCTCGCAGTTCGTGACGGGGTTGCTCCTCGCCCTCCCGCTCCTAGCGGGGGACAGCGAGATCAGGCTCCTCGGCAGGGCGGTTTCGGCGCCCTATATCGACATTACCCTCGAGGTGCTCGCGCAGGCGGGCGTCGAGATCGTGAAGACCCCGACGGGGTTTCTCGTCCCCGGAGGGCAGACCTATCGTCTGACGGACGCCGTCGTCCCCGGGGATTTCTCGGGTGCGGCGTTCCCCCTCGTGGCGGGCGCGCTGGGCGACGGGGTGACCTTGACGGGGCTCAGCCTTCTGAGCGCGCAGGGAGACAAAGCCGTGTTGGACGTGATCCGTCTCGCGGGCGGCATCGTGACCGTCTCGGAGGAGGGGATCACGGCGAAAAAGGGAGCGCTCCGCGCCTTCCGCGTGAACGTGGGCGAGACGCCCGACCTCGCGCCCATTCTCTCGGTGCTGGCGGCGTATGCGACGGGAGAGAGCGTGCTCGACGGCGTGGCGCGGCTCCGTGACAAGGAGAGCGACAGGCTCGCCGCCATCGAGGAGATGCTCGCCGCGGCGGGGATCGCTTCGCGCGAAGAGGGGGATTCCCTCGTGATCGCGGGCGGCGTGCCGACAGGCGGCGTTTTTGACAGCAGATCGGATCACCGCATGGCGATGTCCGCGGCGATCTTGGCGGCGTTCGCGAAGGGCGAAAGTCGCGTGAGCGATATGACCTGCGTGAAGAAATCTTATCCCGGGTTTTGGGAAGACTTCGCGGGGTTGGGAGGAAGATATGCAGTGGAAAGGTGATAGGATATCCTTCGAGGTGTACGGCACGTCGCACGCGCCCGAGATCGGCGTCGTGGCGACGGGAGTCCCTTATCGTCCCTTGGACGGGGCGGCGCTCGCCCGCTTTATGGATCGCCGTCGCGCGAAGAACGAGGCGTTCTCCACCAAGCGGATCGAGGCGGACAACCCCGAGATCGAGTACGGGGAGAACGGCTTTCGCGCCGTCATCAAGAATACCAACGTCAAGAGCGGCGACTACGCCGACCTGTACGGCGTCCCTCGTCCCTCTCACGCCGATTACGCGGCGTACCTTAGAGACGGCAGGCTGGACTTTTCGGGCGGCGGTGAGTTCAGCGGCAGGTTGACCGCGCCCCTCTGCGTGCTCGGCTTCGTTGCGAAGAGCATTCTCGCGGAGCGGGGGATCAAGGTGTCCGCTTGGGTGTCCGCGATCGGGGGCGTCAAGGGCGCGACCTATCGGACGAGGCTGACGGAGGCGATGCTCTCCTGCGGCGACGAGGGGGAATGGACCCCCGCGAAGAAGGAAGAAATGCTCGAGGAGATCCGACTCGCCGCGGCGGACAAGGACTCGGTCGGCGGCAGGATCGAATGTGCGGTCACGGGGCTCGCGGGCGGTATCGGCGGCGGCTCCTACGGTTCGCTCGAAGGCAAGGTCGCCTCGCTCGCCTATCTGATCCCCGCGGTCAAAGGGGTGGAATTCGGCGCGGGGTTCGACCTCGCCCGTATGCGCGGCTCCGAGGCGAACGATCCGCTCTATTACGACGAGAAGGGCAAGGTCGCCTTCGAGAAGAACGACGCGGGCGGCATCAACGGCGGCATCTCCAACGGCAACGCAGTCACCCTCGCCGTCGCGGTGCGTCCCACGCCCTCCATCGGCAAAAAGCAACGCTCGATCTCCCTCACGGATGGGGAAGATCGCGAGATAGAGATCAAAGGCAGACACGACGCCTGCATCGCGTGCCGCGCGGTCCCCGTCCTCGAGGCGGCGGTCGCCATCGCGGTGCTGGACGCGCTGCTCACGGAGGAGAAAAAATGAGTGAACTCGACGTTTTGAGGAAGGACATCGACCGGCTGGACAAGGAGATCTGCGACCTGCTCGTCGCCCGCTTTGCGGTGGTGAAGGAGATCGGCTCTGTCAAGAAGCGGGACGGCATCCCCGTGACGAGCGCGGGCAGGGAAGAGGTCGTGATCGCGCAGGCACGCGCCGCTACGACCGACGCGGCGGAGAAGGACGCCCTCGAGGCGATCTACCGCACCGTGATCGCGCAAGCGAAAAATCTGGAAAAATAAACCGCCCGACGAGGCGAAAGGAGCGTAATTATGTACGATAAGAACATTTACGAAAACGCGACGGACGGCAAGCGCGAGCGTATCGAGGCGTTCGCCGAGGAATACAAGGCGTTTTTGTCCCTCTGCAAGACCGAAAGGCTGTGCGTCGGCGAGATCGTCCGCCTGGCGGAGGCACGGGGATTCGTCCCCGCGGAGGAAGCGTCCGCCGTCAAGGCGGGAGACAAGGTCTATTTCGTCAACAAGCACAAGAACGTCGTGCTGTATCGGGTCGGCACCCGTCCCCTGACGGACGGGCTGCGCATCCTCGGCGCGCACCTCGACTCGCCCCGCATGGATCTCAAGCAAAATCCGCTGTACGAAAAGGAAAGCTTCGCCCTGTGGGACACCCACTACTACGGCGGCATCAAGAAATATCAATACGTGACCGTTCCCCTCGCCGCGCACGGCGTGATCTGTCTGAAGGACGGCTCTACGGTGGAGATGCACGTCGGCGAGGATCCCGCCGATCCCGTCCTCGGCGTCACCGACCTCCTGATCCACCTGTCGGGCGAACAGATGCAGAAAAAGGCGGACAAGGTCATCGAAGGGGAAAAGCTGGACGTTCTCGTCGGCTCGATCCCCCTCGCGGGCGAATCCAAGGACGCGGTCAAGGCGAATATCCTCAGCCTGCTCCGCGAAAGATACGGCGTCTCGGCGGAGGACTTCGTCTCGGCGGAGATCGAGATCGTCCCCGCGGGTCCCGCGCGCGATTTCGGTTTGGACAAGAGCATGATCGCTTCCTACGGGCAGGACGACCGCGTGTGCGCCTACACGTCCCTCCGCGCGCTATTGGACGGCGACGCGCCCGAATACGCCTCCTGCGCTCTCTTCGTGGACAAGGAGGAGATCGGCAGCGTGGGCGCGACGGGTGCGGAATCCCTCTTTTTCGAGAACACCCTGCTCGAGCTCCTCGCGAAGGCGGGCGAGGGGGATATCCTCGCTCAGCGCAGGGCGCTGGAGCGCAGTTATATGCTGTCGAGCGACGTTAACGCCGCCATTGACCCGATCTACAGCGCGGCGAGCGACAAGGAGAACGGCGCGAAGTTCAATCGCGGTATCGTCTTTGAGAAGTACACCGGCGCGAGGGGCAAGAGCGGCGCCAGCGACGCCAATCCCGAGTATATCGCCAAGATCCGCCGCGTGATGGACGACGCGGGCGTTCACTATCAGACGGGCGAACTCGGCGCGGTGGACCAAGGGGGCGGCGGCACCATCGCCTTCATCTCGGCGCGCTACAATATGGAAGTCATCGACGCGGGCGTGCCCGTCCTCAATATGCACTCCCCGATGGAGGTCGTCTCCAAGGCGGACGTCTACGAGACCTACCTCGCCTACGCCGCCTTCCTCAAAGGAACGCTGTAAAAAGGCTGCGCCTCTGCTCCGGCAGTATTAAAAAAACCGGTAACGTTACCGATTTTTTGAAATGGCTATTGACCATTACAAATTGCCGTGTTATACTTAAAACAATCGGTAATATTACCAATTTTTTTAAATGGGGGCACTATGACGATCCAAAGGGAATGGTATCTTGAAAAACTGAAAGCGAGAATGCACAACGGGATGATCAAGGTCATCACCGGTATGCGTCGATCCGGCAAAAGTTTTTTGCTTTTTAATTTGTTTTACGATTATCTTTTGGAGTCCGGGGTGAGGTCGGAAAACGTCATCGCGCTGAATCTGGAGGATGAAGAATACGCCGAATATCGTGATCCGCACAAACTGTCCGAATACTTGAGGTCGAAGATCGGGTCGGGTGGGCAGTATTACGTTTTGCTTGACGAAGTGCAATATGCGATCTCGCCTAGTGATATTGGGAGCGATGCGCCTCTGCCTCTTTACGGGGTCTTGAACGGGCTTTTGCGCAAGACGAACGTGGACGTATACGTTACGGGAAGCAATTCGCGCTTTCTTTCTTCCGATATTCGGACGGAGTTTCGCGGGCGTGGTGACGAAGTCCGCGTGCAACCGCTTTCTTTTTCGGAGTTTATGTCGGGTTACGAAGGCGATAAATACGATGGGCTCCGCGACTATATGACCTATGGTGGACTTCCGCAGATCACTTTTTTTAAGACGCACGAGCAAAAGGCGGCGTACTTGACGAACCTGTTCGAAGAGACTTATATCAAGGATATTCTTGCAAGGTACAACGTGCGCCGCAACGCAAATGAATTCGGCGAGCTGGTCGACGTCCTCGCTTCCGGCGTCGGATCACTCACCAATCCGATGAAGCTCAGCAACACGTTTAAAAGCACGAAAAACAAAGCTCTGTCACCTTTGATGATTTCCAAGTATATCGGCTATATGGAAGATTCCTTCTTGATCGACGACGCCAAGCAGTACGACGTGAAGGGGAAGCGATATATCAACAGTCCCAGAAAGTACTATTTCACCGATATGGGGCTACGCAACGCGCGCCTGAACTTCCGTCAGCTCGAAGAAACGCACGCGATGGAAAACCTCATCTATAACGAGCTCAAGCTCCGTGGCTTTTCGGTCGACGTCGGCGTGATCGAAAAACGCGAAAAAAGCGAAGATGGCAGAAGCATTCGCAAGCGTTACGAGATCGATTTCGTGGCAAATCAAGGATTCAAACGCTATTACATTCAGTCCGCGCTCGCCATGCCGACCTTGGAGAAAGAGCAGCAAGAACAGCGGTCGCTCGTAAACGTCAACGACTCTTTTAAAAAGATCATCATCGTCGGCGGGCCCACCGCAATGCATTATAACGAAAACGGTGTTTTGATTATGGGGATCCACGATTTCTTGTTGAAGAAAGACTCCCTGAACCTTTGAACGAGGAGACGCTGTGCTTGCTACGCAAGCAATGAATTGCAACCTAACGGTTGCGTGAATTGCCCTGTCGGTCATGAATTGCCTTGCGACATGAATTGCGCCTACCGGCACATTGCGGTTGAAATTCAATTCACGGAGCGAAGCGAGAAATCATGGCGTAGCCAATTCATGACGGTATCGCCGTCAATTCATATGTTGCTGTGCTT
>JAFSZO010000105.1 GCA_017455605.1 Clostridia bacterium | reverse complement strand
CTCCTCGTGATAGCGCTTGGCCTCATCGGCATCTTCGTCATCCGCTTGTCCCCGATTCCGCTGGGCATCCTGCCGCAGGGCGCGACCCAGGAAGACGTCGAGGAGCTGCTCCTTCGCCTCACGCTCCGAGACCGTACCCGTGACGTCCATCAAACGATCGGCAAGGGTGCTCTTGCCGTGATCGATGTGCGCTATGATACAAAAGTTCCTGATATGTTCCTTATCCATACTGTCCGACGCGAAACAGTTCGCATAAAATATTATATAACAATATTTTTATAAGGTAAAGTATTTACATAATGAAAAGTTATGGTATAATAATAGACGAAACAGGAGGGGAAAATGACGAAACCGACAAAAGCAAAGGTCATAGATCACAGCTGGCTCTTCGACAAGCCCATCGCCCACCGTGGTCTCCACGGCGGCGGCGTCATCGAGAACAGTCTGGCTGCCTATGAAGCCGCGATACAAAAGGGCTACAACATCGAGATCGACGTTCATATCCTCGCGGATGACGAGCTGGTCGTCTTTCACGACAACACCTTGGAGCGCATTTTCGGCGAAAACATCGAGATCACAGACCTGACCTACGACCAACTCTCTCGCTACACCCTCCCCTTCGTCGGCGAGAAGATCCCTACCTTTCGCCAAGTCTTGGACTACGTGAACGGCAGGACGGGACTCTTGATCGAGATCAAGACCTACATCCGCACCCGCGTCGCCGAACGCGTCGCCGAGGAGCTCGCGAATTACCAAGGCAACTACGCGATACAGTCCTTCAGCCCCGCCGCTCTGTGCTGGTACAGAAAGCACGTGCCGCAGGTGCCCATCGGCATCCTCGCGACCGACGTGGTCAGCTTCGCGCTGTATTGGACCAATAGGATCCGTCCCGATTTCATCTCCTATGCGGTCGCCAACCTCAACGACCGCCGTGCGATCGCCCTGCGCGCCAAGACGCCGAGGTTGCTCGCTTGGACGGTCACAAACCCCATCCTCGAGGCGAGAGCCCGAGCCCACGCCGAGAACATCATTTTCGAGGGGTACGAGGCAGATCCCGAGGCAAAGAGCAAGATACAGATCAGGCAAACGAGGTTTATTTGAGGCGGCACAAAGCCGTTTGGAATCGTATTCCGATAAACACTAAACACAAACAGAGACGCCGTGATCAGGCGTCTCTTTTGATACATAAAAGACCGAAAGTGGCGCCAAACGAGCGTCAGCGTTTTTTCGCCTTTTTGTCGGAATTTGCGAAAGAAACGGCGAGCATCTCCGCGATGAGATCGTCGGAGACGGTGCCGTCCAAGAGGACGGAGACCCAGCTCTTTTGATTCATGTGATAGGAAGGATAGACGCCCACGCCGAGGTACTCCTCCGTGCGGTCGTCCAACTTCAGATTCATCACTTCCGCCTCCCCCTCCGCGCCGGGGACCACCTTGCCTTTCGCGACGTTCATAATGATAGCGAACCATTTACGAGTGGCGGAATTGCGATACACGCCGAAATGCGGAAACTTCGCCCACAAAAACTCGGGAGAGACTCCGAAGACGCTCGCAATATGCGCGTTCACACGGTTGGTTTGATCGCCGACGTAGAGTTTCGGGATCGAGCAAGCCTCCGCGATCTCGCGAAGAAAGCTCTCGAACGCAGTACGGACGCCGACCACGAAGGCACCCGTCGCACTCTCGTTGCGATGATTCACGTATTCCTCGCCGAGCTCGGCGTCGTAGACCTTGCCGATCACGTCACCCGCCGAGGAGATCGTCACGCGACAAGTCATCCCCTCCGAAAGGGAACGCTCGAGGACGTAAACGTCATTTTCTCGGATAAATCCGAACGTTTCGAGACTATCAAAAAGAATGGTACGGCGCTTGAATACTTCACGTTCGATCACGTTCGGTCCTCCTTTCGGGCGCGGAGAGTCGCCCTGTCCACAAAGTAGACGATCACCCCGATCACCCCGCCCGCGACCGCGCCGAAGAGCGAGAGGTAGACGAGCAAAACGGCGATACCTGCCGTGCCCGTGACCGCTATCGCGACGAGGATCTGACCGAGGTTGTGCAGGATGCCGCCTGCGGCGCTGACCGCGGGGAGCCCGTTCGCGCCGATCCGCAAGAGCAACGCCATCACGGCGAAGGAAAGCGTGCCTCCCGCGAGAGAATACAGGATCATCGTGGGCGCACCCGAGAAGAGTCCGATCACGACGGATTTCAGCACCAAGATCACGGCGGCGTACGGCACACCGAGCCATAGAAGCGCGAGGAGAACGGCGGCGTTGCCGAGACCGATACGCGCATAGGGGAGCATCGGGAAAACGGGAGGCAGGAGCGTCTCGAGGAAACCGAGTATCAGGGCGACGGCGAGAAGGATCGCCGCGCGTACGAGCCGCTTCGTTGTCATGAGATCGCCTCCACTTCGCCCTCGCCCGTAATAACGACCACGACGCGATTAGGCAGACAGACGACAGACTCCCCCGCACGGGAGATCGCGCCGCGCGCCACGCAGACTTTGTCGGGGCAATCCGACTCCGATACGCAAACCGTGCCGCCCGAAACGACGACTCGAACGTGCTCGTTATGCCATACGGCATCCACGGAAAGGGGCAAGGTCGCGACCTTTTCCCCGTTCAGATAGATCTCCGCTTCCTCGCCCGAGGAGGGGATCAGCGCAAAATACAAGGTCAATCCGACGAGGACCAGCAAAAGGACGATCAAGGCGACGTCCCAGATGCGAAACAAGGCGGGAGGTCTAAGCGAGGACATAACTCTTATCCTTGACCGTGACGGGCAGATCGACGGTGTGGACCCGCTTGTCTTCGGTGACGATCGCCCCCTGCGCGCCGAAGGAACGGAGCAACGCAGCGCCCTCCTCCACACCGAGCACGACGACCGCGGTCGCGAGCGCGTCGGCAAGGAGTCCGCTCGAGGAAACGACGGTGGCGGAGATCACGCCCGAAGAGGCAGGATAGCCTGTGCGCGCGTCCAAAATATGGTGATATCTCTTGCCGTTATACTCATAAAACCGCTCGTAATCGCCGCTCGTAGCGCAGACCTTGCCCGCTACGAGAGTGAAACGGAAGGCAAAGCTCTCGGCACTCTCGCGCGGAGGGGTGACTCCGATCTCGTAGCTCCTGCCGACGGCGCCGATGGTCCCGCCGAGGAAAACGAGCGCCTCGACGCATCCCTGCTCTCGCATAAAAGAGGAGACGAGCTCCACGGCGTATCCCTTCATCGCCGCGCCGAGGTCGAGGGCGG
>JAFSZO010000104.1 GCA_017455605.1 Clostridia bacterium | reverse complement strand
TCAAGGACTTCTGGATGCCGAACAAGAGCTGGAAGGGCTGCGACGTCACCGACCCCTCCGCCCGCGTCCTATCAAACTACGGCGCCAGCGGAGAGTAAGCCGATCCAGCAAAAAGAACCTGATTCGAGCTCGTATCGATTCAGGTTCTTTTTTATCCAAACCGAAGCGCGGCAAATGATTCACTATTTTGTAAAAGTCTTGTTTTATTTACGATAATGTGATATGATTATTTTAAACGAAATTAACGTTTGTCATACTCGTTTAGCAGTTACAAAGGAGAACACTTATGTCTGAAGCAGGAATTCTCGCATTGTTATTTATTTCTATCGCGATTCTCATCGCCACCATCACCCTAACGATCATCGTATTAAAGCGTCGGAAAAAGCTCGCCCTGGATAGGCGCCTGCTCCCTTCGAGCATCAAGCCCTTTACGCTGTTTATCATCGGGTTTTATTTGGCGGCTTTTTGTATTTTGCTGCCGCATTGGCTGGGCAGAGATCCCGAGATGCGCGGGTCCTTCACGGACATCTACAGCGCCATCGTATTGACTTTCCATATGGTCTTCCGCCTGTCAGCGCTCAACGAGGAATTCGCAAACGTCATCGCGTCCACGATAAACAACTCCTTCCTAAACGCCCTATATTATTGTTACTCCGCAACGATCTTCCTGACTGCTCCCCTTCTTGCGATGGGCGTTATTTTATCCTTTTTCAAGGGTGTGCGCGCGACCTATAAGTACTACATCCAAAACTGCGGGAAGAATATCGTCGTCTTTTCCGAGCTGAACGAAAGATCCTTGGCGCTCGCTCAAAACATTTTTGAAGAAGAGGCAAGAGCATCCGATAAAAAACTAAAACGTTCCGTATTCGTCTTTACCGGTGTATCCAAAGACGCGGACCAAGCGCTGGTAGAACGCGCCGAGAACATTGGCGCCGTTTGCACTAAAAAGGACGTGACCACCTTTGGGCTGAAGCCTTGGGAAAAGAGCATTATCCGAAAGATTTATTTAATTGCGGACGACGAAGACACGAACCTTCGCAAAGGGTTGGAAATCATAAACATTTGCAAGAACTATCCCAAGGTGTTTTCGGCAGACACGAAGATCTTCGTCTTCTCCACCGCGATGGAGTGCTCCATCTTGCTCGATAACGCCAACGTGAACGACCTTTACGTTCGCCGCGTGGATATCAACCGCAACCTCGCCTATCGCTTCTTGTACGAAAACAGCATTTACGATCGTTTCCATGAGACCACGATCGATCAAGAAGGGAAAAGCGTTACGGTAAAAGATATCAATGTCGCGATCGTCGGCTTTGGCACGTTTGGACAGGAGATGCTCAAGGCACTTTGTTGGATGGGTCAAATGCCCGGGTATGTCGTACACGCTTGCGTATTTGACAAAAAAACCGATATCAGAAACAAAATGAAAGCGAAGGCTCCCAAATTTGTTGAAGAATTTCACGGCAAGTCCGGCCCGAAATACGACGTAAACTATCACGGAGGAACGGATGTCAAAAATTCCGATTTCTTTGACCTCCTCCAAAGAGAAAACGAGAAGCACCCCTTTACGCACGTTTTCATCGGTCTCGGCGACGACAAAGCCAACGTGGAGGCTGTCGTTTGCATACGCGCATTCCTTTGCAAACAGGAGATCATAAAAACCGGGGAAGCAAAAACTTCCGGACACAAAGCCGCTATTTTCGCCGTCGTATACGACAACGAACGTTACGCCACCCTGCAAGGAAACTTAAAGGGGCTGCCGAACCAAAAGAAACACTCAAAGGGGAACGCCGACCAACAAACCGATTACGAGATCGAGTTTTTCGGCAATTTGGATACCGTATACTCGCCGAAGTACGTTGATTTCGCTGATTTGGAGGAGCTCGGATACGGAAAACACATACAATGGTCAGCGAACACTCCGGAGAATCGCAGCATATACAATCGTTTTGAATACCATCGCCAATCCTCCATCGCTTCCATGATCTACGAATCCTACCGAGACGGACAAGAGGACGTAAGAGAACCGCTCTGTCCCAATTTGACGAAGGATATCCAACAAGAGAATGAACATAACCGTTGGTGGGTATATATGGCGACCATCGGCTACGATTTCGGTGCAGCCGACGCTCGCGACGACGTGGCGAAGGTCCACTACGATATGATCACGTACGATAGCCTGGAGGAATACGAAAAGTACAAAGACGCTTCGACACAATCCGACGAGTAAAAACACAGTCCACGATAAATAAAAATCCACCAGTGCACCTGGTGGTTTTTCATATAACGGGTAAAACCCTCCTTCATAGGCGGCACGAAATCGTGCGTATATCTTTTTTGCCTTTTCGGAATAAGTACCTGCTTTTCTCAACTTTGTTTTTCCTTGTTGCAAATCTCGGCACAACATTGTTATTTTTGTTTAGTAACTTTCTCTTTTGGCACTTTTGATTTGGTTAGGCTACAAATCCTCTTTGGTCGGAAGGGAAAGTTATTTATTCATCGGTAAACCTCTCTTAAACCACCGGACTATCCGGTGGTTTTCGCTTACAACAATCCACCGAGCATATCGGTGGATTTTTATTATACGCAGTAATCGATCGGGGCTAACGTGATCCCATCGCTCTCGCCACGCGAGCGATTTGACGAACCCGTATTGATTTTTCGAGCCGTTCGTGGTATACTTGAGTGCAAGGAACCCTATCGAGGTGGCGTATGAGATATTGTCGTAACTGTGATTGCACGTATTCGAGTGATTTTACCTTCTGCCCCAAGTGCGCGACGAGGCTGATGTCCGAAGCCGAAGCGGAGGAATACATCAAGGAGCGGGAACGCGAGGCGTGGGTGCGCAGTGACGAAGAGCGGCTCCGCAGTCAAGACCGCGAGATGTGCTCTCGCCTGCTCCCCATTCTGGACAAATACAAAGACCGAAAGATCTACCAAGCCATCTGCTCCTACCGAGACATGCGCGAGATCCTGCGGACCGCCGACATCAGGAACTACGCCTTCACGCACGAAAACCTGTGCGAGCTTTACGACATCGTGGTGGCGAACAAAAATAACACGAAGGACGCGCTGGCGACCAAGCTCTTCCAAAGGATCCGCACCATCGAAGACAAGCTGAAAAAGCTCGAGGGACTCCTCGGTCGCTACGACCCCAAGAACGCCAATCAATACTTCTGCTACGGCTCGTTCGAGCGCGCCTGGCTGTACGGCGGGACGGGTGAGCTCGCCGTCGAACGCGACGAGCGTAGCTACAGCGAGGGCTACCACTCGCACGTCTACTCCACCTATACGATCAAAAAGTATTCCTTCCGAAAAGGTGCCGAGAGCAGGCGCGGAGACGCGGCCCGCTACCATCGAGACGAGATGGGCGTCTATTACTATTTGTTGAATAACGAATGCAGGGACATCGAAGGGCGCCTAAACGACGCCATCAAGTACTTCACCGCCTATTTCGCGGATCAATACAAGTCGATCGCGGACAACATCTCGGTCGCATACGCCAAAAACATGCTCGACTTTATGGAGAAGCAAGAGGATATGACCTACCTCAGTCAACGGACCAAAAGCCTCGATTACGTAAGGTAACGCGCGGCGGCGAGGATACCTGCGGAGCGAACGAGCAACGGGGAAAAACAATGGCAGACGAAGAGAAGAAAAAACAACCGAAGAACGAATTGGAGGCATTCCTCGAGGCGCACAAGGAGCAGTTCGAGCGGTTTCGCCGCATCGCCGAGGAGACGGAGGAGGAGATGGAGGAGATCGCCCGCCGCAAGGCGGAACATCCCGAGATGACGGACACAGAGCATCAGATCGCAGTAACGAACGCCTTTCTCGCCGAGAACCCCGACCTGCCCCACGCCACCCTCTCACCCAAGGATGACAAGAAATAAGGCGCGGATCATCGCCTTTTTCGCGATCGCGCGCCTATACGAAAACGAACGAAAGTGATCAAAGTATTCGATCAACAATACGATACGCTCAAACAAGAATGCGGATCCTCCGCAAGCGATCCACCCTCTAAACCTTATACTTCTTGATATCGTACTGCCCGTGCAGGGCGGTCTTTTTGCCGCGATGGATGGCGAATGCGGGACAATGATGCAGGCAGGACAGGCACATCTCGCAACGGGGTTTGACCCAAACGGGACGCCCTTCCCTGATCTCGATCGCCGAGGCGGGACAGGAGCGCGCGCAGAGCCCGCACCCGATACAATTCTCGTCCACGGAGAGGGTTGCGGTCTTGCTGAGACGAGGCAACAGGGCGTGGATCATGCGTCCGAAGAGGACGGGGATCTTCTCCCGGATATGGTCGCCGACTTCCCTGCGCTTGATCCGCTCCGCGACCTCCTCCGTAGCGAGGCGGGCGGCGTCGAGGGTCGCCTGCACCCGCTCCGCGTCGCTGACGTCATAAAGCCAGGTCGCCGTGTCGGGAAAGGTTATGCCGAAAAGGGCGTCGGGCTTTCGCGAAACGAAGCGTCGAAGGTCGACGGAAGTCGAACCACCGTAGGTGGTGGCGATAAAGAAGTACTTTGCGCCGGAGAAATCCGCCTGTGCCAAAAACTCCTCGACGATATGGGGAAAGCCCCAGCAATAGGTGGGATAGACCAGCCCCACCACTTCGTCGTCGCATCGGGTCGCGCCCTTTCCGACGATGCTCTCGGCGACGTCGCCTATCGCCTCGGCGACCTTCTCGGCGACGTATCTCGAATTACCGGTTGCTGAAAAATACCAAATCATATCCTTACCCTCACGCCAAACCCGTGAACATATTCTTCGGCACGGAGGAATCCCATGCGTCGGGCTGCCTCTCGCCGAGCGCGTAAAAGACGACGGACGCCAGATCCTGCGTGACGACGTACCCCGGAGTGCCCGAGATCACGTTCCCCTTCCCGCCCGCGACGGCAAAGGTGGTGTGACGAACGACGGGACAATTGCGCCCGTGCCCGCCCGTCAGCTTATGCCCGTGATCGGACACGCAGATGAACAGCGTACTATCCGTGATACCCATCTCCTCGCAGGCGTCGAAAATACGCCCGATCTGATCGTCTACGTGGCTGATCGCCTCCTCGTACTTCGTCGAGCCCGACCCCCACAGATGCCCCGCCGCATCGACGCAGTCGAAATGGGTAAAGAGGATCACGGGATCGTTCTCTCTGAGTTCACGGATCGCCTCCTCCGCGACGGCGGTGTCGATCGCGTATTCGCTCGCATACCAGTCGAGCCCCGAGACTTCTTCACGAACGAGTTCGCCGACGTTGATCCTCGTCAGCCCCTCGATGCCCTGCTCGATGATGCCGCCGTTCACGACGTCCCAATCCACGACAGACGCCATATAGGCGCCGGGATGACGCTCGGCATACACCTTGAAGAGGGAGGGATACCGCTCGTCCGTAAAAGGGCGCGAGGAGGCGATCTCATTGGTCAGTCCGTGCTTGCCCGAGCGGACGCCATGGAGCATCGAGCCCCAGTTCTGCGCGCTCTCGGTCGGGTATTGCGCGGTCGCCTCGTAGGTCACCGACCCGCCCCGCTCCTCCGAGAGAAAGACGCGGTCGAAGCTCGGCGTATCCATCTCGCCGAAGTGACCGCCCGCTCCGTCCACGCCGAAGATCACGACGCGGTCGTAGGTCTGTCCCGCCGCCCGCACCGCCGCGAGTTGCGCCTCGGTGGGGACGACGCCCCGCGAAAAGCGATTCCAGAACAGAGCGCCGAGGAGCGAGACAGCCACGACGACGAGCGCCGACAAGATGGAGAGGGGAATGAAGATCAACAGTTTTTTCTTTTTCGTCATATCGTCATTATACGCTATCCGACGCAAAAAGGCAAGAAGGCGGGCAGTGACGAGCCGCATGTGCATTTCAGCAAGAATAATGAAAATCACACAACCCTCTTTCTTTTTCGGAGCATCAGCGCCGCATTATGCGCGATGTGCGACCCTTAATTCCTAATTCCTAATTGAAAAGACGCCTCTTGGCGTCCACAATTCCGCATTCCGAATTCATACGTTATGCGTATTTATTATTACACACTTTTGATAAAGGCGAGCCGCGCGCATTCTCCTTGCCATTTCGTGCGCGGAGACGTATAATGGAGAGAGCGATCCGCCCCTTCGCCGCACCGCGAGAGGAAGGGAGCGGTGACAAATAAAGAATGAAAGCGACCTCTTCCGTCAAAGATAATCAGATATGAATCGATCCGTCCGTGCCCTATGGATACTCCTGATCCTATGCGCCCTCTGCGGCGCGCTTTTCGCCTGCGCAAAGGGGATCGAGAGCGGCGAAAACGCGGAGAGCGCCCTGTCCGACAAGGTGACGGAGGGGAAGAAAACGGTGCTCTTTCTCGGCGACTCGATCGGGGAAGCGATCGCGGGGATGTCCCCCCTCACCGAGCGGGAGGCGTACGGCTACTACGGCATCCTCGGCAACGCAAACGGACTCGAATACTACAACCGCGCCGTGACGGGGTACACCGCCGGCAATCTGCTGAACTACGTTCGACGGGAGAACGACGGATTGACGATGATGCGGTCGATGATCGAGGGGGCTGACCTCATACATATCTCGATCCTCGGCAACAACTTTCTGAATTCCAACCACAACACGATGATGATCCGCCTCGCACAGAACGACTTCACGGACATTCACGCGAGGCAGGCGCGTGCGACCGAGATCCTGGGCGCCACCCTCGCCCATATTCGCTCGCTGAACCCCGAGGCGGTGATCGTCATCCAGACCCTCTACAACCCGACGGGACCGGACAGCCTGCTCGTGCCCGCTTACGCCCGTTCGGTGCTGGCTGGTATGGGGATCGGACCTGCGGACTACCACGCCTTGATGGCGAAGATGATCCGCGAGATCAACGCGATCTTGACGGGCTATCTCGACGAGCACACCGTGACGAACGAGGCGGGAGACACCGTCGCGCCCTTCGTGCTCGCCGACGTGGGCGCCGCCTTCGAAGAGATCTACGAAAGCGATCCCCTGCGCTGGGCGGACCTATTCTGCGACGACGGCATCCACCCGAGCAACGAAGGACACGCGCTGATCGCGGGCGTACTGCAAGACACCTTCGCCTCTCTCGGATTCGCTTCGCCAAAAGCGCTGCAAAACTACAAGCGGGACAAGGTAGCCCAACTGCGCCGCCTCTTCTCCTCGCTGCCCGATCTCGAACGGGTGCGGCGGGACATCATGGCGGCGGAGGACTTCGACGGCGTCACCAAAGCCTACTTCGACGGCACGCGCGGGGTCACGCCCGCCTACCTCAAACTGCCCGAACCCTCGGGCGAGACCTTCCGAAGCGACGTAAAGTGCACCGTCACCCGCGCCACCGCATTCGGATATGACCTGCTCCCCCTCTTGGCGGACGCGGAGAGCGAGATCACCTTCGCCGCGAACGGCGACTACACGCTGCGGCTGACCGCTAAGAAGACCCTGAACTCGCTCCTCTCCATCGCGATCGCCTCACAGAACGGGGGCGTCGACCTCGAGCAATACGTGCCCGTTTCCCTCGTGCAACCCTACATCCACGATATCGCCCCCGGGATCGAGACCACAGATCTCCCCGCCCTCTTCGAGGTGCTGGAGGAACTGTACGGGATCAAGATCGAAGGGATCGACTTTGAGAAGGAAAGCGTGCAAAAGGTCCTCGAGGGATTCCGCGAGCGGGGAGAACTGGTGATCGAGGATCCGAAGACCTTCGACAGCACGATCCGCGTGACATTCACGGGCAAGTACCGCCTCGTGGACACAAAGGACCCCGCAACGGGAGAGGTCGTCCGGGCGATCTACGTCAACAACGGCGTGGGGAGGAGCGAATCCTACGTGCGATACATCTACGTGAAGGAGGAAGACGAGCTGCGCGTCAAGATGATGATCGACGTCGCGCAGGCGGTCCTCGAAGGAGTGAGCTATGCGGAATAACCAAATGAAATACAGCATGCGCATCGTCGCGATCCTACTGCTGATCGCGCTACTCGCGGCGGGCTGCGCCGAAACGGCGATTTTGGCGCCCGATCCGCTGGCGATCCGCCTGCACACCGAGAGACAGGCGGAGTACCTCGCGGACAAATTCGGCGCGGTCGCGAGCTATGCGGACGGCACGAAAGAGCTCAGTCGACCGCTCCCCGCGCTGATCAAGCTATCGGACGACCCGAATGAATACCTGCAGGTAGAGTATTCCGAGAGCGTCACATTCGACGATCCTTTCGTGCTACCCGTCACAGCAGGGACTGCCGAGATCTACAACCTCAAGGTGGGCGTCACGTACTACTATCGCGGAATCAAAGCAAGCGGCGAACGAGGCGAGATCGGCGCGATCCGAGCGGATGCCGCCCTCCCCCGCAACCTCTTCATCGACGGCGTGACAAACGCGCGCGACCTCGGCGGATACGAGACACCGAACGGAAAAGTCCGACAGGGACTGCTGTATCGCACGGCGAAACTCAACAAGAACAAAACCGAGGCGCCGACCCCGCTCATCACCGAAGGGGGGATCGACACGATGCTGAACGTGCTGAAAGTCAAGACCGAGATCGACCTCAGACTGGTCGAGGACAACGAGATCGGAGGTTTGACGGCGAGCGTACTCGGGCCGACCGTGACCTACCTGAACTGCCCGATGACCTACGGAGCGAATATGCCGTTCGCGAACGACGATTCGATACGAAAGATATTCCGGACGCTGTCCCAAAAGGAGAGCTATCCCCTGTTCTTCCATTGCTCCATCGGTACGGACCGAACGGGCTTCATCGCCTTCCTCGCGCTGACTCTCCTCGGCGTCTCGGCGGAAGAGATCTACCGCGACTACCTCTTCTCCAATTTCGGCAAGATTGGCCGCAACCGATCGGTCCTGAACGTGATGGTACACAGCCTCTTCCTCTCACAGCAAGAGGGTGAGGACTATGCGGAAAAAGCCGAAAACTACCTCCTGAACCTCGGCGTGACGGAAGCGGAGATCGAGGCATTCCGCGACATCATGATCGAAAAGAAATAAACTTGTAGAATATTACACTTTACAAATATACTCGAGCTGTTTTCCTCCGGTACACGAACGATCATTTCATGCGAAACGAGAGGGAAAGGAATGCCATTTTTAATTAGGAATTAGGAATGAGGAATTAGGAATTGAGGGTCACTTCGTTCCGAATCATTTGACTACAAAAAAGCAACGCATTAGACTTTCCTAAAAGCATTAGTGACCGCGGCGCCGCCTCTGGGCTCCACGCAAAATCGCAGATTTTGTGGGGTGCGTGAAGACGCCCTTGGGGCGAATGATAATTCGCTTCGCTCAAATGATAACTCCCTTCGGTCGAATGATAACTCGCTTCGCTCGAATTTTGCTAACGCAAAGCGGAGAAAGATGCAGAGACGAGCGCTCAAAAAAAAAGAATAGTGACCGCGGCGCCGCCGTTGGGGTCCACGCAAAATCGCAGATTTTATGGGGTATTGGCGGCGGAGAAGGTTGCAGATGCGAGGCTCGACAAATTGCTCAATTAAGTGACCGCGGAGATGGGTGCGAAGACAAACGCTCCGCGAGCGAACGGGCAGGCGCGTACTCTTTGTACGTAACTGCTCGGGCGCGAAGCGGTAGAGCAGTATTCGCCCCATATCCGCGGTCACTTCAAGCAGCGCATGGCGTTAAGAATAGCCAATGCAGCCACACCCACGTCCGCAAACACCGCCAACCACATCGAAAAAGCCCCCGTCACCCCGAGCGCCGTCAGCGCAAGCACCGCGACCTTTACGCCCAGCGCGAAGACGATATTCTCCCGCACGATACGCATCGTGCGACGCGCCTTTTTCTTCGCCTCGGGGATCGCGGCGAGATCGTCGTGCATCAGCACGATATCGGACGCCTCTATCGCGGCGTCGCTGCCGATACCGCCCATCGAGATGCCGACGTCCACCATCGCGAGAACGGGTGCGTCGTTGATGCCGTCTCCGACGAAACAGACGCTGCCCTTCGAGCCTTTCTTCGCCGCGAGCACCCGCTCCGCCAGCTCGACCTTATCCTGCGGGAGGAGTCCCGCGCGGTATTCGTCCACGCCGACCTTCTCCGCCACGGCGCGCGCCGCGCCCTCCCCGTCACCGGTCAGCATCACGGTGCGAGAACCGTCCGCGCGGAGATCGGCGATCACCTCGGCGGCGTTATCCTTGGGCAGGTCGGACACGACGATCGCGCCGAGATAGGCGCCGTCCTTTGCGACGTAGAGCACCGTGCCGCCCCGCTCGATCGGATCGAACGAGAGACCGTTCTCACGCAGCAATTTGTCGTTCCCGACGAGGATCACGCTCTCGCCCTTCACGGCGATCACGCCCCGCCCCGCGACCTCGCGCACCTCGTAGCCTGTCCTGTCCGTCTCGGGCGCATATCGGACGACCGACCGCGCGATCGGATGATTGGAGGCGCTCTCGGCGATGACTGCCGCCGCGAGGATTTCGTCGGCTCGTTCCGCGGGGATCACCTCGGACACCTCGAAAGCCCCTTTTGTGATGGTGCCGGTCTTATCGAACAGAAAGGTATCCGCCTCGGCGAGCCGCTCGAGCGCCGCGCCGCCCTTCACGAGCACGCCGCGTTTTGAAGCGCCGCCGATCCCACCGAAAAAGGAGAGCGGAACGGATATGACGAGCGCGCAGGGGCAGGACACGACGAGGAAGGTCAGCGCCCTGTTGATCCAGTCGCCCCACCCGCCGAGAAAGAGGGGCGGGATCACGCCGATGAGGAGCGCCGCGCCCACGACCACGGGGGTATAATAGCGCGCAAATTTCGTGATGAAGTTCTCGGTCTTCGCCTTGCGCGTCGCCGCGTTCTCCACGAGGTCGAGGATCTTCGCCACAGTGGACTCGCCGTACGGTTTCGTCGCGCGGATCCGCACCTCGCCTTCGAGGTTGATCGCACCACTGATCGCCTCCGCGCCGCACTCGAAAGAGACGGGCAAGGATTCGCCCGTCAAAGAGGACACGTCAAAAGAGCCTGCCCCT
>JAFSZO010000103.1 GCA_017455605.1 Clostridia bacterium | reverse complement strand
GAAAAATGATCAATGCGGAGATCAAGAGAGAACCGACGAGATTCATCGCGAGGACGATGACCACGGCGATGATGACGGCAATGATCAAGTTGTAGATCTCCGTCTTGACCCCCGTGGCCTTGGCGAAAGGCTCGTCAAAGGTCACCGCGAAAATGCGATTATAGAAGACGACGAAGACCGCAACCGTCACGACGGACAGCGCGACGCACACCCACACCTCGACGGGAGACAGCGTCAGGATCGAGACCGAGCCGAAGAGCGTCCCGCACACGTCCGCGGAGACGTTCGCCGAAGTCGGAAACAGATTCATCAAAAGATAACCGAATGCAAGAGCAAAGACGGAGATCAAAGCGACCGAAGCGTCTCCCTTCATGCGCGCTTTACCGCCAGTGCGGAGGAGCAAAATAGCGGAAAGGACGGTGATGGGCATCACGATCAACGTTTGGTTGGTCAGCCCGACCACCGCCGCGACCGCCATCGCGCCGAACGCGACGTGGGAAAGCCCGTCCCCGATGAAGGAGAAACGTTTCAGCACGAGTGTGACGCCAAGAAGCGAGGAACAGAGCGCGATCAGCACCCCGACGACGAGCGCGTACCGGACGAAGGAAAAGTGCATAAATCCGCCTAATCTTTGGAAAAACGCGATCATACCGTGCCCTCCCCGTCAGCCGCCGCCTCGGCGAGATAGGCTTTGCCCCGCACCGACGAGAGATACTCCCGGGCGGTGCCGAAGAACGGCGTCTTGCCGACGTGCAGGATCTTATTCGCATAGCGCACGGCAGCGCGAACGTCGTGCGAGATCATGATGACTGTGATGCCCTCGTCGTTTAAAGAACGGATGATCTCATACATCTCCTGTGTGACGGCGGGGTCGAGTCCCGACACCGGCTCGTCGAGGAGCAGGATGCTTTCGGTGGCGCAGAGCGCGCGAGCAAGAAGCACACGTTGTTGCTGACCGCCCGACAACTCACGATAGGAGCGCTTGATCAGGTCGGAAAGCCCCATCTTGTCGATGTTTTCCATCGCGCGGGACTTATCCGCCGAAGTATAGAAGGGAACGAAACGAGCCTTTGACAAACATCCCGATATCACGACTTCCCACACCGAAGCGGGAAAATCCTTTTGGATGGGGGATTGCTGCGGCAGATAGCCTATCTCATACTTTTTTAAACCGTCGCCGAGGATGATCTCCCCTTTCAAAGGTTTCATCAAGCCGAGAATGGTCTTCATCAAAGTGGACTTGCCGGAACCGTTTTCGCCTACGATGGATAGGTAGTCCCCCCGTTCGACGGAAAAGGAAAGCCCTTCCAGAATGGCTCCGTTTTCATAGCCGAGCGTCAAATCTTTACAAATCAACTGCGACATAATGCTCCTCTTGCCCCGAAGGGCCGTTTACAAGGGGGAGGGGACTCCTCCCCCCATACTATTAGCTCAACGCGCTTTCCAATACGGAAAGGTTGCTTTCCATCACCGCAAGATAGGTCCTACCCGCGGCGTACTCCTTTTTGGTCGAGGATTGCAGGGAATCCAAAACCATGATCTGTTGGTTTTTCTTTTGAGATGCGTCGCGAATACCGCGTGCGATATCTTCGGTGGAACTTTCGATCTTCAAGATGACGGAAAGGTCCAAAGCGTCCGCCTTGCCCGCCAAGAAGGCGATGGTCTCAAAGCTGGCGTTGGTCTCAGCGGAACAACCGACGAAGGCGGCGTAATACTTCAAGCCGTAGTCCTCCACGAGGTAACGGAAGGGGAAACGGTCGCCGAACAGAAGGGTATCGCGGGGAGACGCCGCCACCACCTCGGCGTAGCGGGTATCCAGCGTCGTAAGACTTGCGGCGTATGCCGCAGCGTTTGCCTTGTAGGTCTCCGCATCGTCGGGATCGACGGCGGAAAGCTCCTGCGCGATCTTGTTTACGTAAAACGCGGCGTTCTTTAAGGACAGCCAAACGTGCTCGTCGTATTCCGCCTCTTCCTCGTGATCGTGATCATGCTCGTGCTCGTGATCTTCGTCTTCGTCCTCGTCTTCGTGCTCGTGCTCGTGTTCCATACCCTCGACGATCTCCTCCTCGTAGGCGTTGTCACCCAAAAGTTCGAGCAAGTTCATCGTGCGAATATTTTTGTTCTTCGTATTTTTCAAAGCGTCGTCCACCCAATCGTCCGATTCGCCGCCGACGTAGAGGAAGAGATCCGACTCCGCGACCGCGACCATATCCGCGACCGATGGTTGATAGCTGTGCAGGTCCGCGCCGCTGTCAAGTAGCAACGTGACCGAGTAGTCGTCCGCCCTGTCGCCGAGGACGTTCATCACCCAGTCGTAGACGGGAAAGATCGTGACGACGATCTTGGGCTTGCCATCTGCGGTCGTGCCGCACCCCACGCAAGCAACGAGCGTGACGGACAGCACCGCGATCAAGAGTATCAACGTAATAATTTTCTTCATTTCTTATGAATCCTCCTTTCAAAGTCTCCCGCGCGAGCGTCTCGCGATGCGGGGAAAAACGAAAAACCGAAAAGAGGGGTTTCAAGCGGACAATTTCACCTTGAGTCGTACGAGCGTATCGCCCGCAAAATCGCAACGGCCTTGTGTCTCCGCACGCTCCCTGCGAAGGAAGGCAACGAAGAGAAGCGTAAACAGAAGCGCGGGCAGACAGACAGAGGACAGGATCGCGACGACGCGACAGATCGGACAGTCGACCTCTCCATGGCAATCGTGTACGCACTCAAATGCCGCATAGCAAAACGCGAACGCGACGGTCAAGAGCATGATAACGATCAAAAGGCGACGGAAACGACTCATCCCGCACCTCCGCTGCGGCATTCTCTGCAAACGCCGTACAGCAAGCACTCCGCCTTGTTCAGCGAGAAGCCGTCCGTCTCGCGGAGCGCCCGCTCAAAGGACGCCGCCGCGTTCGGAGAGACGTGCTCCGTCTTGCCGCAACGCACGCAGGAAATGTGGATCTTGCCCGCACAGGCGTGACCCGCCTGGAATCGATAAGAAACGGCGCGATCGCCTGCCGCGACCACGCGAATGACCTTGCCCTCCGACTCGAGATCGGCCAGATTACGATAGACAGCACTCTTGCTGACGGAAGGGAAAAGCGCCGACGCGATCTCCGCGGCGGTCACGCAGGCGTCGTGCCTGCTCTCGAGATAACGCAATATACTCGCTCTTTGCTCCGTCTTGTACGCTCTCATACTCCTCCGAATTTGCGACTCATTCGCAAATCTGATTATAAACGTAAACAGAAATAAGGTCAAGCAAAAAAATGAAGAATCGGCGATTCCTCGAAAATCTCGAAATAACAGATACTACACGATATGCTTCGCTGCTTCCGACGAGCGCGGAGAGCGGTGCGAAGGCAAACGCTCATCAAAAAGGCGGGTAGGCGCGTACTTGTCGTACGTAACTACCCGCCTTTGCAGATGTAGTGCAGTATTCGTGCCGCTATCCGCGCTCGTTATCTTTTGCGATCTTTGACGATAAAATTCTCCGTCCCGACGACGGCGTACATCTCGGCGATCAAGGCGCCGCTGTCGGCGACGGTTTGGTCGTGACGATAGTACTTGCCGTCCACTTCGAGATAGACCTCGATGGGTCCGGGGTGGGAGGCGCAGACGCTCTTCATCATCGGATAGACAGAGGAATAATCGTGCGGCAGTTTTACGACGAAGACGACGTTGCGTTGCGGGCGCTCGTCGGAGGGAGTCGAGGACTCCTCTGCCGTCGGCTTTTGCCATTCGCGCACGGCGCGAACGTTCAGGCTGTACTGTCCTTCCTTCTCACGGAGAGAGCCCTCCACGAGGACGATATTGCCTGATTTAATGAGGTCCTTAAAGCGGGTGTAGGTGCCGCCGAAGGCGATCGCCTCGATCGTGCCGTCGAGGTCCTGCAGCTTGAAGACCGCCATTTCGTTGCCGCTCTTGTTGACCTTTTTGGTCACGTCGAGGAGCATTCCCGCGGCGGTGACTTGGTTGCCGTCGAGCGAGGGTACGCTCGCGCCCCCTTCCTCGCTGTCCTGCTGGGCGGCGTAGGCTTCCTCCGCCTCGGCGACCTGCGCGGTGGTGAAGGAGAGGGAGGCGTAGGCGTCGCGATAATCCTCGAGCGGGTGCCCGGACAGATAGAGCGACAGCACCTCGTACTCGTTCTCGAGGATCTGACGGCGAGGTAGTTCCGCCATCTTCACGAGGTCGACGTCGGCATTCAGTTCCTCGATCTCGTCGAAGAAGGAATACTGCCCCGAGGACTTCCTCTTGTTATCCTCAGCGGTGGACGCCATCGCGAGCTCGTAATTGGCGAGCAAAGTCGCACGGTTTTCTCCGAGGCAATCGAAGGCGCCCGCCTTGATGAGGTTCTCGATCATCGCACGGTTGGGGATCACGCTCTGACGGCGGAAGAAGTCGGACAGATTCTTGTACGGTCCTCCCTTCTTGCGTTCCTCCGCGACGCGACGCGCGGCGTCCTCGCCGACGCCCTTGACCGCCACGAGTCCGATGCGAACGGACTTGCCGTCCGTCGTAAAGAAGACGTCCCCCTCGTTGATGTCCGGCTTTAAGATCGGCACGCCCTTTTTACGCAGGTAGTTCACGTATTTGGAGACTTCCTTTTGGTTGGTGATGCGGTCGTTGATGACGGCGGAGATGAACTCCGGCGTGTAATACTTCTTCAGATACGCGGTCTCGTAGGAGAGGACGGCGTATGCGGCGGCGTGCGATTTGTTGAAGGCGTATTTCGCAAAATCCGCCATCTCCTCGTACAGCTTGGAGGCGACCTCTTCGCTCATACCGCGCTTGATCGCGCCCTCGACGGCGGAGAGATTCTTTTTCTTATTCTCGGGCGAACCGTAGAAGAAGACCTTCTTTTGCTCCTCCATCAGCTTGGGCTTTTTCTTGCTCATGATACGGCGCAGAATGTCCGCCCTGCCGTAGCTGTAGCCCGCGATCTCGCGCGCGATCTGCATGACCTGCTCCTGATAGACCAAGCAGCCGTAGGTCATCTCGAGGATGGGACGCAGACGCTCGTCGAGATACTCGATCTTTTCGGGATTGTGCTTGTTCTCGATGTATCTCGGGATGCTGTTCATCGGACCCGGACGATAGAGGGAGATACCTGCGATGATATCTTCGAGAGAGGTCGGACGGAGCTGCATCATAAAGCTCTTCATTCCGCCGTTTTCGAGCTGGAACACCGAGTCGGTATCGCCCGAACCGATCAGTTTGTACACTTCGGGGTTGTCGTAGCCGAGTTTGGCGAAGTCCACGTCCACGCCGTGGTTCTGCTTGATGTAGATCTTCGCCTTGTGCACGTCGGTCAGGGTGACCAAGCCCAAAAAGTCCATCTTGAGCATACCGAGCGCCTCGACCTGATCCTTCGGGTACTGGGTGGTCACGACCTCGCCGTTGCGCTGCAGGGGGACGAAGTTGCCGACGATCTCCTTGCAGATCACGACGCCCGCGGCGTGCATACCGGTATTACGCGGCATCCCTTCGACCTTGAGCGCCATATCCACGACCTTGCGGATCACGGGGTCGCTCTCGTAGAGCTGGATGACGTCGGCGCTCTTTTGCTCGGGGTGCTTTTCGTCCCTGCCGAGGATGCCCTTGATCGTCATCTTGGCGTTGCCGTCCGGGAGCATCTTCACGAGCTTGTCCACGTCGGCGTAGGGGACGCGATAGACGCGGGCGACGTCCTTGATCGCCTGCTTCGCCGCAAGGGTACCGAAGGTGATGATCCTCGTGACGCGCTCGTAGCCGTACTTCTCGCGGACGTACTGGATGACGTTTTCTCTGCCTTCCATGCAGAAGTCGATGTCAAAGTCGGGGTTGGAGACGCGCTCCACGTTCAGGAAGCGCTCGAAAATGAGGTTGTAACGGAGCGGATCGACGTTGGTGATGCCGATCGCGTAGGCGATGATACTGCCGACGCCGCTGCCTCGTCCCGCGCCGACGGGGATGTCGTGGCGACGGGCGTAGTCGATGAAGTCCCACACGATCAGATAGTACTCCGCAAAGCCCATCTTGATGATGACGGACAGCTCGTACTCCATACGCTCGCGGATCTCGTCCGTGATCTCGGGATAGCGATGCACGATGCCCTCGTACGCGAGACGCCGCAGATAGTCGCCCGGCGTCTCACCCGTAGGGGGTACGTAGGGAGGGAAGAGGGGCATCTTGAACTCGATGTCCACGTTGCACTTCGCCGCGATCTCGAGGGTGTTATCGAGGGCTTCCGGGAGGTTCGGGAAAAGCTCCTCCATCTCGTCGCCGCTCTTGAAGTAATAGTACGGTCCGTTCATCCGCATACGACCTTCGTCGTCGATGTAGTGAGCGGTGCCGATGCAGATGAGCACGTCCTGCATCTCGTCGTCGGTCTTGTCCACGTAGTGCACGTCGTTGGTCGCGACCAGTTTGATGCCCAGCTCGCGGCTCATCTTGATGAGGTTCACGACCACCTTTTTCTCCTCGGGGATCTCGTGGTTCTGTACCTCGAAATAAAAGTCGTCGCCGAACACGCCCTTGAACCACAGGGCAAGCTCGCGGGCGCGCTCCGTCTCGTCGGCGATGATCGCACGGGGAATGATGCCCGCGATACAGGCGGACAGACAGATCAGACCCTCGGAATGCGCCTTGAGCGTCTCGAAGTCGATCCTCGGATGGTTGTAAAAGCCCTCCACCCACGCGATGCTGTTGAGCTTGCACAGGTTGTAATAGCCGGTGAGGTCCTTCGCGAGCAGGATCAGGTGGTAGGTGCGGCTCGTGCGCTCCTTGACGTGGAGGTCGTCGGTCATATAGAACTCGCAACCGATGATCGCCTTGATCTTCAGATCCTTAAAGCGCTGAAAATCCTCCTCGGTGGGGACGACGTCGTCGGGGACGAGGGTGATGCCCTCCGCCTTCTTTTCCTCGATGATCTTTTTCTTGACGACGTCCTCGAAATCCGCCTGCGCCGCGTTGTAGAAATCCACCGCGCCGTACATATTGCCGTGGTCGGTGATTGCGATGGCGCGCATCCCGAGGGCGCGTGCCTTCGTGAAAAGGCGGTTGATCCTCGCCGCGCCGTCCAACAGGCTGTATTCCGTGTGTAAATGCAAGTGAACGAAATCTCTCATGGTTTTCTCCGTTTACAGTAGTTTCTTCAATTCTTCGATGGCATGGGCGGCGTCCTTGCCCTCCGCCACGAGGAGGAGGTCCGCGCCCTTCTTAAAGGAGAGAGCGATGACGCCCATCAGGCTCTTTGCGTTGGCGCCCTTGTTCCCCGTCAGCACGCGGATGTCCGACGCACAGTTCGACGCGGTCTCCGTGACCTTCTTCGCGAGAGCGAGGCTCAGATCGGCTCTTGCCTTGAGTTTGGTCTTCATTTGCGTTCCTCCCTGATCTTGGATGCAAGATCGCGCATCTTTTGCAAGCGGTGATACAGTCCGCTCTTGGTGATATTCCCCGACAGCTTTGTCGCGAGCTCCTCGAGGGAGACGTCGGGGTGTTCGATACGCGCCTCGGCGACCTCGCGGATCTCCCTCGGCACGCCGACGAAGCCGCCCGTGCCGTCGCGGACCGTGACCGCGTCCTCATACTGACGGACCGCCGCCGAGACGGATTTGTCGGTATTCGCGAGGAGCAAATTGCCGGCGCGCGCCGTCTTGCTGTCCATATACTTCTTGACGATCATATCCTCGACGATAAAGACGCTCTTGCTCGCGCCCATCAAGGCGAGGAAGTCGGAGACCGTCTGTCCCTTTCGACTGGCGAGGGTGTAACGCTCTCCTTTGGCAGACTTGCCGAAGAGGATATTGCTCTTCTTCATCAGCGAGAGGAATGCGTCCGCGTCGCTCTCGAGCTCAAAGGTCAACTCCAGTCGAAGCCCGTCCGCCGCACGGGTGATCCTGCCGACGGACAAATACACGCCGCGGGCATACTCGGAGACCTCCTTCGCGGGGAGGCGCCCCTTCACGCCGAGATCGCAGGAAACCAACCTGCCCTCCGCCGTCTCCACCTTGCCGAGCGCGGAGAGCAGCTCGATCGCGAGCTTGCCGCGCAGTTCCACGGAGAAGACTCGATTCTTACGCTTGTCCTTCGGGTCGACGATCGCGACTTCGGCGTGATAGCCGTAGCGCGCGCCGAGATAGGTGGCGAACGCCCAAGCGAGACGGGAGTCGTGGGTGACGTAGGACAGATAATAGCCCTTCTCGTCCTTGCCGAGACTGCCGCCGAAGGTCAGAATGGCGGAGACGAACCCGTCCCCGACCGTCTCCGACGATAAGGCGTGCAATTCTTCTTTGAGTTCCCGATCGGTCAGCATATCCTTTCCACCTCGTATTCGAGCGTGACGCCCGTCAGCGCCCGGACGCGCTCTCTCACCCGCTCCGCGAGCGCGAAATACTCCTCGGTCGTCGCGCCGCCTGCGTTCACGATAAAATTACAATGGACGGGCGACAGTTCCGCGCCGCCGATCCGCGTGCCTTTCAGCCCCGTTCGCTCGACGTAGAGCGCGGCGGGAGTCTCCCCCACGCGGCGAAAGACGCTGCCTGCGGAGGGGGCGTGCGGCTGGGTGCGGGAGCGTTTCTCGCGCATCACGCGCATCCCTGCACGCACCGCGCTTTCGTCGCTTTCGACGAGGCGTAACTCCGCCGAGAGAACGACCGAACCCGCGGGAAACGACGCGCGGTGATAGCCGAGATCGAGATCCTGCGGATCCAGCCGCTCGACCTGCCCGCTCGAGGTCAGCACCGTGACGGCGAGGAGCAGATCGGACACGCTCTGCCCGAAGGCGCCCGCGTTCATCCTGACCATGCCGCCCACCGTTCCCGGGATGCCGCAGGCGAACTCCGCGCCCGAGAGGCCGCACCCTGCGGCGTAGGAGGCGAGCACGGGAGACTTCACGCCCGCCCAAACCTTCAACGTTCGTCCCTTTCGCTCGATCCCGCCCGTTCGGGACAGACGGATCAGCGCGCCCGCATAGCCCGCATCGGGCAGGAGCAGATTGCTGCCTCCGCCGATCACACGATGAGGAACGCCGCAATCGTGCGCCGCAATGAGGGTCGCGGCAAGCTCCGACTCCTCGCGCGGAAGGACGAGAAGGTCCACCGCCCCGCCGCTCCGAAAGGTCGTGAGCGTTGCGCCCGAAACCTCCGAGACGCATTGCACCCCGAGGCGACCGAGCCGATCAGAAAACTCTCGCATATACTCACCGATCATACGATAAAGTATATGAACGAGTTTATTTTTTTGCGTTTTTCAGCCGTTGTTCCAGCTCTTCGTGAGCGCTGTAACCGAGCTCCTTTTGACGGATCGCCGCGGCGGCAGCCTCGATCACGACGAAGAGGTTTCTGCCCGCCTTGACGGGGATCTCCAGCTTGGGCAGGGAGACGCCGAGGATCTCCTCGGTCAAGTCCTCCGAACCGATGCGGTCGTAATTCTTGCCCTCCTCCCAGTCCACGAGCTCGAAGACGGCGTCCACCGACTTGTTGACGCGCACCGCGACCGAGCCGAACATCCTCTCCACGTTGATGATGCCGACGCCGCGGATCTCGAGCATATGGCGGATCAGCTCGGGCGAGCGACCGATCAGGATGCCACCCGAACGACGAATGATCACGGAATCATCCGCGACGAGACGATGTCCTCGATGGACGAGCTCCAACGCGACCTCGCTCTTGCCGATGCCGCTCTCGCCGACGAGCAAAATACCCATCCCCGCGACGTCCACGAGCACGCCGTGCAACGTGACCTCTTCCGCCAGTACGGAGGTGATATAGGTGCTGATGTCCGCGCCGATCTTCCCCGTAATGTCGGAGGACGTGAAGAGAGGGACCTCGTATCGCTCTGCCGCGGTGACGAACTCCGCGGGCGGCTTGATCCCACGCGCGACGACGGCGCAGGGAATGCCGAGAGAGAACATTTTGTCGATGCGCTCGGCGAGGAGCGCCTTGTCGAGACTCATCGCGAAGCTCACCTCCGCGCTGCCGAACAGAACGACGCGGGTCGCGGCGAAGAACTCCTCGTACCCCGCGAGATAGAGCCCCGGGCGGCAGACGGCGGACGTCTTGAAGGAGAGCTCCGCGCCCTCTCGAAGTACGACGGGGGTGAGGCCGAGCGCCGCGGCAAAATCCACGGCGGGGACGACGCCGGCATTCGTTTCTTCTTTGGCTTTGTTGTACTTCCCGAGCATATTACCTCCCTAAGTGTCCCTATGGACGAGCAGTGCCCTGCCGCGAACAGGGCGCGGTCACCTAACAAAAACCCTCATCGCGCAGTCGGCAGAGCCTTTGTGCGCAATCACCGCTCGGAGCAGGCTCCTCACGCGCTTTGGCTAAAAACGCCGCACCCGGGGTCCCTGAATAATATGTATTATTCGGGGTGGTCTTGCCGTTTTCTCAACGCGTCGCGCCCTTTCTTCGGACGCTTCGTGTCCTAAGGCGTCAACGCTCGCTCCGCTCGCAAGCGGATGGGCCCCCTCCGCTACGGTCGGGATGACAATGATAGTATCATTCGGAGCGTTAGCGTCGCATTGGGGTTCCCCGAAAAATCGAACAGATTTTTTGGGGCGCGACGGCGCGACCCGCAACTTGTGCCTTTGGCGTAAACTTCACTACGTAGTAACTTCACACGGCGTTAGGCTTCACCATTTCGTATCGCCTTTGGCGACATGATGTATTTGCTCCGCAAACATGATGTATCTCGCTGCGCTCGACATTGCGGAACGCTGTCCGCAATTCCTAATTCCTCATTCCTAATTCCTAATTGGCAAGCTCCTTGTACGTGACTGCCTCCGAGCGAAGCGAGACCGTCGATTATTCTCCCTGAATATCCGAAAGGATCTTGGGAGAGCAAGCGAATTCTTCTCACACGATTTCCCGCAGGTCGGACTGCGGAGAAGGCGGCAGAGACGAGCGCTCCGCAAGCGAGTGTGGCAGGAGCGTACTCCTTGTACGTGACTGCCTCCGAGCGAAGCCGCAGCGAAGTATATGCCGCCTTATACGCAGTCCGCCCCGTCGAGGATCTTCTCTATTAGCACCGCCACGCCGTCCTCTCGGATAGAGGGTACGACGAGGTCCGCAGCCGCTTGGAGCTCGGGGACGCCGTTGCCGACCGAAACGCCGAGACCCGCCGCACGGACCATCGAGAGATCGTTCAGGTTGTCGCCCACCGCGACGGTCTCCTCGATGGGGATGCCGTAGCGACGCGCCAGCGCGACGAGGCTGTTGCCCTTGCCCGCCTCAGCCGAGGTGACCTCGAGGAAGATGGGCGAGCTCTTCGTGACCTCCGCCGTGGGACCCAAGACGCCCCTAAGCTCCGCCATCACGCCGTCGATCTCACTGATGCCGAGGATGGCGATGACCTTGTTGGTCGCGACCATCTCGGGCAGAAAGGTGCTGAGCGGCCTGCCGAGATAGGTCGGGCGCACGCAGCAAAAGTCGGCGTAGGCTTCGGAGAGGTCGTTCCGCTCCGCGACGAAGAACTCGCGGTCGAAATAGGCGTGGCAGACGATGCCCCTGCTCTCGTAGAAGCGCACCGCCTTCATCGCGACCTCGGGAGAGAGGGGGAAGCGCTCCAGCACCTCGCAAGTGGAGGCGCGGTAGATCGCGCTGCCCTGACAGGCGATGACCTCGTCGTCCGCGCCGATCTCGGGCACGCGGGGGCGAATGGACTCGAAGACGCGCCCCGTCGCCACGACGAACCTGCCGCCCGCGCGGCGGTAGTCGGCGATCGCCCTGAGAACGCGGGGAGAGACCCGCTCGCCGTCGTAAATCGTATTGTCAAAATCACTCGTGATCAATTTGTATTTCATTTTCTCGCCTTTGCCCGCCGAAGCGGGTCGATATTTATTATAACTGAAAGTATGCACCGAAATCAACCCGCGCGCGAGAAGTTTTTGAGAAGAGTGCAACTCACGGACGACGCAAAGGCGAAGGAAACGTGACCGAAGCACTCTTTTCAATTAGGACTTAGGAATGAGGAATTAGGAAGTAGGACTTGCCAAAGCCGTACAGGCGGGG
>JAFSZO010000102.1 GCA_017455605.1 Clostridia bacterium | reverse complement strand
TATTTGTCGGTATGGGCACCGCGGGTTTGCAGTCCGGCGCCGTGGAAGTGTTCAACGCTTTTGTGGACGAGATCTCTACTCGCCTCATCAAAAACGTCAGGATCTCCCGCGCGGGCAGTATTGACGCCAAAGAGCAACCCGCTGTGGAAGTGATTCTTCCCGGGAAGGCTCCCGTCACTTACGCGGGTCTTAACGCCGCAAAGGTGAAGGTCATCGTTGAAAAGCACATTTTGGGCGGAGAGCCTGTGACGGAATATATCGTCAAGTAAGAGAGGAGGAAGATATGTACAGAAGTCACATTTTGGTTTGCGGTGGTACAGGTTGTCACTCCAACAACAGCGCAAATATCTTAAAGGCATTTAACGAAGAGCTTGCTAAGGCAAACCTCACCGCCGACGTGCAGACGGTCCAGACCGGTTGCTTTGGTCTTTGTGCCGTCGGTCCCGTCGTCATCGTCTATCCGGAAGGCGCGTTCTACAGCTGCGTGAAGGTGGAGGACGTTCCCGAGATCGTTTCGGAACACCTCGTCAAAGGCAGACTCGTCGAGCGCTTGCTCTACAAAGAGAAGGCTACCGGCAAGACGGTCAAAGCACTTTCCGAAACCAATTTCTACAAAAAGCAGACCCGCGTCGTGTTGCGTAACTGCGGCGTTATCAATCCCGAAAACATCGACGAGTACATCGCGATGGACGGCTATCAGGCTTTGATCAAAGTTCTTACGAAAATGCAACCGCAGGAAGTTATCGACGTTGTTCTCGATTCCGGACTGCGCGGCAGAGGCGGCGCGGGCTTCCCGACCGGCAGAAAGTGGCAATTTACGAAGAACGCCGTCGGCGACGTAAAGTACGTTGCCTGTAACGCGGACGAGGGCGACCCCGGCGCGTTTATGGATCGTTCCGTTTTGGAAGGCGATCCGCACGCAGTCATCGAAGCGATGGCGATCGCGGCGTACGCGATCGGCGCGCAGCAGGGCTACGTCTACGTTCGTGCGGAATACCCGATCGCCGTCAGGAGGCTCCAGATCGCAATCGACCAAGCCAAGGAATACGGTCTCCTCGGCAAGAATATCCTCGGCACGGGCTTTGACTTCGATCTCGAGATCCGTCTCGGCGCGGGCGCGTTCGTCTGTGGCGAAGAGACCGCTCTGATGACCAGTATCGAGGGCAACCGCGGCGAGCCGCGCGTCCGTCCTCCGTTCCCCGCACACAAGGGTCTCTTCGGCAAACCGACGGTGCTCAATAACGTAGAGACCTACGCGAACATCGCGCAGATCATCCTGAAGGGCGCCGATTGGTTCAAGTCGATGGGCACCGAGAAGAGCCGCGGGACCAAGGTCTTCGCCCTCGGCGGCAAGATCGTCAACACCGGTCTCGTGGAGATCCCGATGGGCACCACCCTCCGCGAAGTCATCGAGGACATCGGCGGCGGCGTGCCGAACGGCAAGAAGTTCAAGGCGGCGCAGACCGGCGGTCCTTCGGGCGGCTGTATCCCTGCGGAGCATTTCGATATCCCCATCGATTACGACAACCTGATCTCCATCGGTTCGATGATGGGTTCGGGCGGTATGATCGTTATGGACGAGGACAACTGTATGGTCGACATCGCGAAGTTCTTCCTGACCTTCACGGTGGACGAGAGCTGCGGCAAGTGTACTCCCTGCCGTATCGGCAACAAGAGGCTTCTCGAGTACCTCGACAAGATCACTTCGGGCAACGGCACGATGCAGGACCTCGAGGATATGGAGAAGCTGTGCTACTACATCAAGGAGAACTCGCTGTGCGGACTCGGACAGACCGCGCCCAACCCCGTGCTCTCCACGCTCCGCTACTTCCGCGACGAATACATCGCCCACATCGTGGACAAGAAGTGCCCCGCGGGCGTTTGCAAGAGCCTTTTGCAGTACAAAATCGTGAAGGACAACTGTATCGGCTGCGGCGCCTGCCAGCGTCAATGCCCCGCGAACGCGATCTCCCGCACCGACTACATTGCTCCGGGCAAGAAGCTCGCCGCGATGGAGATCGATCCCTCGAAGTGCGTGAAGTGCGGCGCCTGTATGTCCACCTGTAAGTTCAAGGCGATCATTAAGGAATAACGGAGGTTTTGTTATGGAAGAAATCAAGATGGTTAATTTGAAGATCAACGGAATCGCCGTTACCGTCCCCGCGGGAAGCACCATTCTCGAGGCGGCGCGCAAGGCGGGGATCAAGATCCCCACGCTGTGCTATCTGAAGGACATCAACGCGATCGGCGCCTGCCGCGTCTGCGTGGTGGAGGTCAAGGGCGCGAGGAGCCTCGTCGCCGCTTGCGTCTTCCCGGTCAGCGAAGGGATGGAGGTCACGACCAACTCCAAGAAGGTCATCGAGAGCCGCAAGACCACGATCGAGCTCCTCCTGTCCGACCACAAGAAGGAGTGCTTGAGCTGCGTGAGGAACAGGAGCTGCGAACTGCAGTCCCTCGCCCTCGAATACGGCTGTGACGAGAACAAGTACAAGGGCGCTACCTCGAACTATCCGATCGACGACACGACCCCGTACCTCGTGCGCGACAACAACAAATGTATCCTCTGCCGTCGTTGCGTGGCGGCGTGTAAGGAATACCAGTCGGTGGCGGTCATCGGCGCGAATGCGCGCGGTTTCGACACGCACATCGCCTGCGCCTTCGAGAATCCCCTCTCCTCCGTCGCTTGCGTCGGTTGCGGACAGTGCATCACCGTTTGCCCGACCGGTGCCCTCACCGAGAAGTCGGAGATCGACAACGTGCTCGCCGCGCTCGCGGATCCGAATAAGTACGTGATCGTGGGCACCGCTCCCTCCGTCAGGGTCGGCTTGGGCGAGGAGTTCAACAGCCCGATCGGCACCGAGGTCGAGGGCAAGATGGCGGCTGCGCTCCGCAGAATGGGCTTTGACAACGTCTTTGACGTGGACTTCGCCGCGGACCTCACCATCATGGAGGAGGGCGCGGAGTTCATCCACCGCGTGCAGAACGGCGGCGTGCTGCCGATGATCACCTCCTGCTCGCCCGCTTGGATCAAGTTTATCGAGCACAACTTCCCCGATCAGCTCGCGCACCTGTCCACCTGCAAGTCGCCGCAACAGATGTTCGGCGCGATCGTCAAGACCTACTACGCCGAGAAGATCGGCAAGGATCCCAAGGATATCTACGTCGTCTCCGTGATGCCCTGCACCGCGAAGAAGTTCGAGAAGACCCGTCCCGACCAGAATGCGGCGGGCGAGGGGATCCCCGACATCGACGCCGTGCTGACCACCCGTGAGCTCGCGAAGATGATCAAGCGTATGGGCATCATGTTCAACGATCTCCCCGCGGAGAAGTTCGACGATCCGCTCGGCATCTCGACCGGCGCCGGTGTGATCTTCGGCGTGACGGGCGGCGTGATGGAGGCGGCTCTCAGAACCGTCGCGGAGAAGCTGACCGGCAAGGAGCTCCCCTCCGTGGACTTCACCGAAGTGCGCGGCACCAAGGGCATCAAAGAGGCGGAATACGACGTCGCCGGCATCAAGGTGAAGGTCGCCGTTGCTTCCGGTCTCGCGAATGCCCGCGTGCTTTTGGATCAGATCAAGGCAGGCAAGAGCCCCTATCACTTCATCGAGATCATGAGCTGCCCGGGCGGTTGCGTGAACGGCGGCGGCCAACCGATCCGCACGGCGGACGAGAGAAACAACGTCGACATCAAGTCGACCCGCGCTGCGTCCATCTACAAGCTCGACAAGGATATGAAGTATCGCAAGTCTCACGAGAATCCGGCGATCATCGAGCTCTACAAGGAGTACCTCGGCGAGCCGAACAGCCACAAGGCGCATCACATCCTGCACACCTCCTACATCAAGAGAGGTCTGTAAGGGACTCTCAAGGGACTTTCGTCCCCTAACAACGGAGAAAAGGGGCGCGGCGACGTGCCCCTTGATCATACAACTTCATAGGTGATAATTCCGTGCGGACAAGGAAGCGGGTGAAAATCCCGCACAGCCCCCGCTACTGTAAGAGCCGCTCTTTACGCAGAGAGAAGAGCGTTAGCGAACGTCACTACCAGGGAAGGCACGCAGGGCGCCGAGGCGCCGCTCCAGTCAGGATACTTCAAGTACGGAATGCTCAATAAATTACTTTCGGAGGGAAAGAAAAATGAGGAAATTTTTAACTGCTTTAGTGGTGGTTGCTCTTTTGGCAACTTCCATCCTGTGCGTAGCTTGCCAAAACTTTGAAGGCTCGGTTTACGATGCGTTCAAGCAGATGAAGGAAGATGAAAAGATCTCCTTTGAAGCAAGCGAGTCCGAGTACGGCGCTTTTTTGAATACCGTTACTTACGATTCTCTCACGGTTGCCAACGACTATGTCGGCGGCAAGTATATCGGCGTCTTCGTGAATACCGATGACGTGAAGGTCATTGATGTGACCGGAATGTGCGACTCCGTTTCTTTCGGCGGCGAGACCTATAATTATTCAGGAGTCGGCGTCAACGCTATTCCTTACGAGAAAGGATTGAAGGTCCTGATCACCTTGACTGAAGACGTCGGCAATTATCATTATGCCGCGGTCAAGGGCGAAGCTTTGCTTTTCACGCTCCCCAATAAGGTTGAAAAAGTCACTTTGGACTAAAGATATCGTTTTAACTGCGCTTGCGGCAGCGCTGCTCTCTGCGGGCAAACAGGCGTTGGCGTCCATCCCGAACGTGGAGGTCGTCACCCTCCTGATCATGCTCTACGCAGCCTGCTTCAAGCCGCAAATCGCCTTCATCGCGACCGCCGTCTTTATTCTGATCGAATGTTTTATTTGGGGCATACACACTTGGGTGATAGCCTATCTCATTCATTGGAACTTCGTGGCGCTCGCGACTTTTTTGCTCGCGCGAGTATTCAAAGTCAGAAATCGGTTCATATATTTAGCGTTCACGATCCTCGTGACGGCGGCGTTCGGCGTGCTGACCACCTTGATCGATTCGATCATCGGGGCGGGACGGACAGGGCGCTCCTTTGCGCTCATCTTCTCGGTCACCTATATGCGCGGTATCTACTTCTACATCGTGCACGTGGTCGGCAACGCCGCGTTCAATATCACGCTGTTCGCGCCGATGCGTGACCTCTTGGATAAGCTGATGATCAAGTACTACGGCAGGGAGGTCTTCCTGAAGCAAACGGACGGCGCGGTGGCGCTGAAGCCGCAAACGGGAGCAAACGATCCCACTCCGTTGACAGGCGCGAGCGCGCGTGATACAATAATAAACAGCGAGAAGGATCCCGCTCCGTCCGATCCGCCTCGCGAATAAATCTGTGAGGTAAATACAATGGCTACTATCATCGCTATGGCTTGGTGGGCTACGCTCATCATCGTGCTGGCGGTCGTGGGTCTCGTGATCCTGATCGTCGCCCTCTTTGCGGGCACGTACAACAAGCTCGTTTCGGGCAAGGAAAAGGTCAAGAATCAATGGTCCCAGATCGACGTGCAACTGCGCCGCCGCTTCGACCTGATCCCCAACCTCGTGGAGACGGTGAAAGGCTACGCCGCGCACGAGAAGGAGACCCTCGAGAACGTCACGATGTGGCGCAGCCGCGTCAGCAGCGCGCAGACCACCGAGGAGGCGATCGACGCCAACGCGGGGTTGTCCGGCGCCCTCGGCAGGCTGCTCGTCACGATGGAGAAGTATCCCGATCTCAAGGCGAATACGAACTTCCTGAAGCTCCAGAACGAGCTGACCGAGATCGAGAACAAGATCTCTTACGCCCGCCAGTTCTACAACGACGCGGTGCAGAAATACAACGTATACGTCAAGCGTTTCCCCTCGAATATCGTCGCTTCGATGTTCAAGTTCAAGGAGGAGAAGTTCTTCGAGGTGGATAACAGCATTCGCGAGAACGTCCCGCAGGTGAAGTTCTGATGACGAAAGCGTTCACAGCAGACAAAAGAAGCAAGTCGCGTCTCGCGGCTTGCTTTGTCTTTATCCTCTTGCTCCTCGCTCTCCTCGCGGTCACCCTCTCGGGGTGCATGCTGTTACGCAGTGAGATCGTGCTGAAAAGCCTTGACATCACGGTGGACGTCGGCGCGGACGGCAGGACCACCTTCACCGAGACGATGGAGGCGGACTTCTCCCATCAGGACACCGATTGGTGGAACTTCTACCGCATCATCGACGACGAGACGCTCATCGCACGAGTGCGCGAGGACAAGACCGCGTTCACGATCAACGGCGATTCGTTCCGAGTGAACGGAAAGGCGGTCGAATTCGTCGGCGCGCTCGACCTCGACGCGGACGACGCGAAATACACTTACACGAGGATGTATTCCGACGCCCCCGTCGGCTACTTCTACGCTCGCTCGGGCGGCATCGAGATCGGCGTGATCCTCCCTAGGTTCGAGAGCGGCGCGCGGACCATCTCCTACAGCTACTCTGTGAAGGGCATCGTGACGGGCATCGCGGACGCCTCGGTCTTTTACTACAAGTATTTGTCCGAAATCAATTCGATGGACGTCGAGAAGATGTCCGTGAAGGTGAACCTGCCCAAGGCGGAGCCCGAGCTGCGCGGTTGGCTGCACAATTCGGGGAGCGCCATTGGCGTTTGGAAACAGACCGAGGACAAGAAGGGCGTCGAGATCACCGTCGAGGACGTTTCGGCAGGGGAATATATCGAGACCAGGCTGCTCCTCTCCAAGGGCGGCTACTCCGCGTCGAAGGTCGACACCTCCGTCACGACCGTGGACGTCGCGAACGAGGAGCAACGGTGGTACGACGACTATCAGCGCAAGCAACGCCTCTTGCTCGCGGTCACGATCCTCGACTACGTGCTCGGCGTGTTGGCTCTCGCCTTCGGCGTCGTGACGTTCTTCGTCGCGAAACGCAAGAATCGCCCCCTCGATCTCGACGGCAAGCCGATCTACTATCGTGAGATCCCCGAAGGGTATACGGGCGGCGAGGTCTCACCCCTTTACTTCTACTATTCGAGCGAGAAGTACGTCGACGAGAGCATCGCGGCGACGATGCTCGAGCTGGTGCGCCTCGGCTACATCACCATCATGCCCGATGAAAAGAAGAAGGGTGCGGTCATCACCGTGCTCAAAAAGGACGAAGAGGACGAGCTCCGCACCCATCAAAAGTACGTGGTGGAGATGCTCTCTCTCGTGAAGCCGATGGGCAGCTCCTTCACGATGAAGGAGTTCGAGCAATACGGCAAAAATCACCCCGGCAAGATGATCCAAATGGTCCGCAAGTACGAGGAAGCGATCAAGAATAAGTCCGAGCGTGACGGCGCCTATCAAAAGGGCAACAAGGCGCAGGCGAAAGCGCAACGCTTCGCCACCTCGATGGTCGGGGTCGGCGTCGCCGTGGTCGTGCTCTCCGGCTTCGCGAATTTCTTCCTCGGCAGGGGAATGTTCTTCTTCGGCGCGGGGGTGATCCTCGGCGGACTCATCCACATCCTCCTTTCCAAGAGGCTGAAATCGCCGCTCACCGTGGCGGGACAGACCGAATACGACAAACTGCACGCCCTCGCGCGGTTTATGCAGGAGTTCTCCTCGATGGACGAGCACGAGATCCCCGAGCTGGCGCTGTGGGAGGACTATATGGTCTTCGCCACCGCGATGGGTATCGCGGACAAGGTCTCCGAGCAGCTGGAGATCGCCTATCCCGAGTTCAAGACGATGTCTGCCTCGAATTTCGACGCATCGACCTTTATGATCCTGTGGTTCTTCTCGCCCTCTTTCCGACTGATGACGGGGCTGAACTTTGTCGGCAATATCTCCAACGTGATCCGTTCGGTCCACGTCGCCGATCGCGCGATCCGCGCGGCGAACCTCGCCAAGAAGGTCGGTGGAAATTTCCGCGGAGGCGGCGGCTTCGGCGGTGGCTCCTCGTTCCATGGCGGCGGAGGTGGGTTTTCCGGGGGCGGCTTTGGAGGTCGTCGCTGAGCGCGTATAAGAGCGCGAATACTGCTCTACCGTCTCGCTCGCGATCGGTCACGTACAAGGAGTACGCTCCCGTCCGCTCACTCGCGGAGCGTTTGTCTTCGGCTCTTCTCCGCGCTCAGCGTGCTGCAGATCAAACGTAAGGCAAATATACTTCGCTAACTAT
>JAFSZO010000101.1 GCA_017455605.1 Clostridia bacterium | reverse complement strand
CGTTCTTGCCGAAACAATTCGCGCTCTCGCCGGGGGCGCCGTTTTCCGCGCGAAAATGCTTCTTGAACTTGAAATCGATCAAACTGGTGAGGGAAGAATCGGCGACGAAGATCACGCTGCCGCCCTTGCCGCCGTCACCGCCGTCGGGACCGCCGCACATCACGTATTTCTCGCGATGAAAGCCGACTTTGCCGTCGCCGCCGTTCCCCGCTTTCGCATAAATGTTCACTACGTCTAAAAACATACCATTATTATGAGCCGTGGCTCTCTCCGTTATTTTTTCTCCGAATAATACTTGCAAGCGGAGGTGAGGAGGCACTTCCCGCACGCGGGCGACTGCGCCTTGCAAACGTATCTGCCGTGGTGGATCAAGAGATGATGGAGGTGCGACCAAGCCTCCTGCGGAAAGCGAGAGGAGAGATCCTCCTCCACCCCGCGGGGAGTGGTCGCCTCGGACAAGCCGAGCCTGTGACTGAGGCGAAATACGTGGGTATCGACCGCGATGGCGTCTCCGCCGAACGCCACGGCGTAGACGACGTTCGCCGTCTTGCGACCGACGCCGGGAAGGCGTTCGAGAGTGTCACGGTCGCGCGGGACCTCACCGCCGAACTCGGAAAGGAGCATCTCGGTCGCGGCGAGGATATTCTTCGCCTTGTTGTGATAAAAGCCGCAACTCTTGATCTCGCGTTCCAGTCCCTCCTGCCCGAGTGCGAGGATGGAATGAGGATCGGGACAGTTCGCAAAGAGCTTCTCGGTCACGAGATTGACCCGCTTGTCCGTACATTGCGCGGACAAAATGACCGCCACGAGCAGCTGATACGGCGTGGCGAATCGAAGTTCGCATTCCGCTCGAGGATGCATCCGATCGAGCAAAACAAGAAGTTCGGCGTCATTCATAGTAACAAATATACCATAAACGCCCTATTTTCTCAATATTTTCGAGCAAAAATATTTTGCTTTTTCACAATTCGCGGAACCCTCGGAAGCTCTGATACTCTCCCGCAGTCAAGACCCGACGTGCGACGGGGGCTGCGCGAGAAGGGAAACGGACGGACAATCCGCAAGACGAGCCTGCGGAGGACGGCGTGGTCACGGCACGCGCGGGAACGCCCCATCCCGCGAGCGCGCTGCCGAATCGGATGGCGTCTCTTCTGGAAGTAAATACAGCGATCATATCTCTCATAATCTTTCTCCTTCGTAATCGGCACAGCGGAGTGCGCCGTTCAATATACTATATTGAGAAAACAGAGGAGATGTGCCGATGATCTATTTTGACGACGCCGCAACTTCGAGATACAAACCCACCTGCGTGAAACGCGCGTTGACGGACTCGCTCCGTCACTCCGCGAACCCCGGCAGAGGCAGTCACCGCGACGCGATACGAGCCGCGCGCATCATGGAAGAGACGAGAGAATCTCTCGCGAAGCACGTAAACGCCAAGCGAGCGAACGTGATCTTTACGAAAAACTGCACCGAGGCATTAAATCTCGCGATCCTCGGAACGGCGCGACTCGGCGGCCACGTCGTCACGACGGCGTGGGAACACAATTCGGTGCTGCGCCCTCTCTCGATGCTGAAAAAGGAAGGATTGATCTCTCTGACCGTGGTCGAAGGAAAGGACGGCAGGATCACGCCGAAGGATCTCCTCGCCGCACTCACAGACAAGACCTATCTCGTCGCCGTGACCGCCATGAGCAACGTGACCGGATACGCCCCGCCCCTCGGAGCGATCGGCGAGATGTGCCGCACAAGAGGGATCCGACTGCTCGTCGACGGCGCACAAGCCCTCGGTCACGGGCGGATCGACTGCGACGGGATCGGCATCGATATGCTCGCGGGAGCGGGACACAAGGGACTGCACGGCGTCATGGGGACGGGATTCCTGATCTATAAACACGTCTTCATCACGCCGTTGACATACGGCGGAACGGGGACAGAGAGCGACAACCTATTACAACCGAGCGCCCCACCCGAGAGCCTCGAATCCGGAACCCTGAACTACCCGGGGATCGCAGCGCTGAAAGAAGGACTACGATGGACAGAGCATAATATGGATAAGATCGGCGCGCGCACGAGCGAACTGTCCTATGATATCCACTCGGCATTAAAAGAAGCAGGTATCGAAACCTACTCCGTGGCGGGGAGCCCCATCGTGTCCTTTCGGATCAAAGGGAGAGACAGCGCCTCGGTCGCCGACGAACTGAACGAACGCTACGGCATCGCGACCCGCGCCGGACTGCATTGCGCCCCGCTCGCCCATCGAGCGCTCGGGACCCTCGAGACGGGACTGGTCCGTGCGAGCATCGGATGTGCGGCGCATCGGCGCGACGCACGGGCGCTCATCCGTGCGATCAAGGAGATCGCCGCTTCGACAAAAGTGGACGAATAGTCTCTAATTCTCCCTACAAATCCCCTTTTCGGACTGCCACCGCGTCGTACAATGAACGCGAGGTGAGAGGATGCGGAAATTCAAGTCGCGATTTCGAGGATACGACAGAGAGGAAGTAGAAGCCTATCTGCATAAAACGACGGAGTACCACGAGAGCCGAGAAAAGGAACTCGAAGAGTGTATTCGGCGACTGAAAGAGGAGAACGACTACCTCTACGCGAAAAACGGCGAATATCGCCGCAACGAGGAGCGCGTCTCGGGGGCGATCGTCAAGGCGATGGAGGTCAAGAGCGACCTCGAACGAGACCTCAAGCGCAAGATCGAGCTCGAAGAGGATCGCCTGCGCCTGTTCAAAACGAAATGGCTCGCCTACGTCAAAGGGATCAACCGAGCGAACGCGGATCGCGTAGCGGATGACGCCCAAAGCTATATCGAAGCATTCCGTCGGGAATTCGTGAAAGGTGCGGCGCGTGATCTTGACCTCGACGAGGAGGAGATCTCGGTGGCGGAACGGAGCTACCGAGCCGAACAAGAGAGGCTGGCGGCGATCGCGAAAGACGTCGCACAAACCAAAAACGCCGCCCCCGAAAACGAGGGAAGCGGCGCAGATGGCATAGGAGGATTTTTTGAAGATTAGTCCTTTTTCTTGAGAAGTTCCTGCTTGATCTTGTAAAGGCGATCGGAGAGATCCACCTTGAAGATCTCGGGCAAGGTCACCCTCTTGTACTGCTCCCAAAACCGAGCGGAGCAATGCTTGTGATAGGCGGCGATCTCCTTGATCTCGGGAGAGAAGTAGACCTGCTCTCCGCGGTCGAAGACCTTGACCAAAAGTTGTTCGACGTAGTAGTTCTCGATCGTCATCTTTTTCCAAGGGTTCTCGGGATCGAAGATCGTGTAAGGAGAGCCGTCCGGATCGGGTTCGTCGATCAGCATCATTAGGTCGGCGATCGCCTTATCCGTCTTTTTGTCGTAGAAACGGACGACCTTTTTCAGCCCGGGATTGGTGATCTTTTCCGCCGTGTTGCTGATCTTGATCTTGGGCACGAGGACGCCGTCGTTCTCGATCGCGGCGAGCTTATACACGCCGCCGAGGCTCGGGTTGGAGAAGCTGGTGATCAGCTTGGTGCCGATCCCGTAGGTGTCGATCTTCGCGTTTTGCGATTTGAGAGCAATGAGAACGTTCTCGTCGATGTCGCCCGAAGCGCAGATGATGGCGTCGGGATAGCCCGCTTCATCGAGCATCTTGCGCGCCTGATTGGACAGATACGCGAGGTCGCCGCTGTCGATGCGGATGCCGACCGGCTTGTGCCCTTTCGCGCGCAATTCGTCAAAGACCCTGATGGCGTTCGGCACCCCGCTTTTGAGGGTATTGTAGGTATCCACGAGGAGCAGACAGTTGTCCGGATAAAGCTCCGCGTATTTACGGAAAGCGGTGAGCTCGTCAGGGAAAGTCATGACCCAGCTGTGGGCGTGCGTACCCGAGATCTTGATGTCGAACATCTTGCCCGCGATCACGTTGGACGTCGCGGCGCAACCGCCGATGATCGCCGCGCGCGCGCCGTAGATGCCGGCGTCGGGTCCCTGCGCCCTTCTCAGTCCGAATTCGAGGACGGCGGCGTCGGTGTTATTGGCGATCTTGGAGGCTTTGGTCGCGATCAGGGTCTGATGGTTGATGAGGGTCAGCAGCGCGGTTTCCACAAACTGCGCCTGAAAGATGGGCGCCTTCACGATCAAGAGCGGCTCGTACGGAAAGATGATGCTCCCCTCGCGCGCGGCGTAGATGTCACCGGTGAACTTGAAACGGCGCAATTCGTCCAAAAACTCCTCGTCAAAGCAGTTTTGAGCGCGGAGGTACTCGATGTCGTCCTCCTCAAAACGAATGTTCTTGACGTACTCGATCGCCTGTTCGAGTCCGGCGGCGACGGCGTAAGACAGCTCCTCCCGTCCGCGGAAAAAGAGGTCGAAGACGGCTTCTTTGTCCTTTTCGCCGCACTTCATATAGCCGTACATCATCGTCAGTTCGTAAAAGTCCGTCAATAAGGTAAGATTTCTCATTTTTTATCTCCTTGCATTTCGAGCGGTTTGGGGACGCCTGTCCGTATCCTGCCCGCATAGATGAGCACAGTAAAAATCATCGCGATCGCCGCCGCAACGGAGCAACCGAGCACGCCGACCCTGACGCCGCCCGCGCTGACCGCATCCACGCGGAAGACCTCCATGATCGCGCGCACGACCATGTACCAGCACAAATACGTCATAAAGGTCATCAAATTGCGCTTCGACTTGTAAAAAACGCACATCAAGATCGCGAATCCGATGAGGTTCAGGACCATTTCGTAAAAGAAAGTCGCTTGGAACCAACCGTTCTCCGCGTCGATGAAGACCGCGATCGGGAAGACCTGCCACGCGGGATCGAGGATCGGCTTGCCGTAGAGTTCCTGATTCGCCCAGTTACCCCACCTGCCGAGCGCCTGTCCGAGGATCAACCCGGGAGCGATCACGTCGAGGACGTAGGACACGGGGACTTTGTTGCGTTTGCAGGCGAGGAAGACGCCGAGAGCACCGCCCGGGATGGCACCGAGGATGGAGATGCCTCCCTCCCAGATCGCGAAGATATTGCCGAAATCCGCCCAGCTGTGCACCGCGAAATCCTTCGGATGAAAGAGAACGTAGGAAAGACGCGCGAAGAGAATGGCGATGGGGACGACCCACAGGAAGAGTTCGAGCAAAAAATCCATGGAAATGCCCCTCTTCTTCGCGTTGAAGATGGTGACGACGTAACCGATCAGGATCGCGGCGGTGATGAAGATGCCGTACCAACGAACGGTCAGCGAACCGATATGAAAAGCTACGGGGTCGATATTACACAGGATCATCGTGATCTCCTCCTTGGGGCTCGGACGGCTCCGCGACCGTTGGCTTGTCGCTCTGCGCTTCGTCCCCCGGGAGCGCAGGCGGCTCCTCCACCGTGGACTCCGACGACGAGGACAGCGCAGCGTGCTTCTTTTTGCGCAGTTTTTCGGTCAATCCGAAGGTCAATTTGTCGATGATCTTCATCGCGCCTCGTTCGAGCTCGTCGCTGTATTTGATGGTCATGATCAACAGGATAATGACGGCGATGATGATGACCGCCCACAAGGCGAGCCACCACCCTTCGAGCGGGATGGAAACGATCCCTTTCGTCAAGAGGATCGTCGTCAAGGTGCCGAGGGTACGGCTGAAGACCTGCAACAAGAAAAAGCCGACGTAGGTATAATTGGTCATCCCCGCGAGGATGCAAAGGAAATCATCGGGGAAGAAGGGGAAAATGAACATATAGAACAAGACCACCTTGTCCCTGCCCTTCGTGAGTTCGTGATACTTCTTGATCGTCTTCTCCCCAACGAGCCAGTTCGCAAAACGAACGCCGAACACCTTGCCGAGAAAGAAGGCAAACATCGAACCGACGACCAGCCCGATCACCGTGAGATAGAGAGGCTTCCATATCCCCTCAAAGAGGATCGCACCCGCCGTCGTCGTGATGGTGGAAGGGATGGGGATGACGGTAACCTGCAGGAAGTTCGCCAGAACGAAAATCACCTCCGCGACACCGCCAGAATTGTTGATATAGGCAACGACGTCGTCCGCGGAATCGATGGAATCGAAGAGTCCGAGTTTGCTGAGGGCGAAATAGACGATCAAAGAGACGGCGGCGATGTAAAGCACCGTAATAGACAGCTTGTAAAGCGTTTCCCAATCGCGAAAGATCGAGACGAAGGCGAGAGAAACGACAAGCACCGCCACGACGAACACGACGGAAGCAACGATCGTGGTAAAGAAACTAAACGAGAGTCCGATAAAGGTCGCGACGATCACCGCGGCGATCACGGAGACCAAGAGACGTACGCGCTTCTTCTTGGGATCGAGAGGCGCCTTCCCTTTCCGATCGCCTTCCGTAGATGCCGAAGAAACGGGGACCTCTTCGGGGTTGATTTCTGCCTTGATTTCCTCTTTCACGTCATTCGCTCCTTGCTTGAGATTCCTTGCGAGCGATCTCGTCGCAACGATTGTTCATCTCGTCGTCCGAGTGCCCTTTCACCTTGATAAAACGCACGTCGTGACAGGACAAAAGGGAAACGAGCTTGCGCCACAGATCGGGGTTTTTGACGTTCTCCCACTTGCGGGAAGCCCATTTCGCGAGCCAGTCGTTGTTGATGGCATTCACGACGTAAGCGGAGTCGCTGTGCACCTCGACGACACAACGCTTGGTAAGGGACTCGAGCCCCTTGATGACCGCGAGCAGCTCCATACGATTGTTGGTCGTTTCCTTTGCCCCGCCGCTGACGACCTTCTCCTTGTCACCGCAGGAAAGAATGGCGCAGTAGCCGCCCGGACCGGGGTTGCCGCTGCAGGCGCCGTCCGTGTACATCGTCACGAGGGTCTCGCCCGTGGGCGCGCTCATTTCTACGGAACGGGCGCGACAACGATCGACCCCTTCCTCGATGATCTCTTCGAGACCCGAAAGACGATAGTGATTGACCGCCTGGATCGTCGTACCGCCTTTGCTGCAGACGGCGTCGATGAGCTCGGGGATCGGTTTGTCGCTCTGCGCGATCATCCGCGCGCCGCCGATCAGGGTGGCGATCGTGAGCTTTTTCGCCTCCTCGTAAGACAAACCGCCGTTCACCCCGCCGCGGATCATTCCCTCCGCGAACATATAGGCGTAGGCGGGACCGCTGCCGCTGACCGAGGTCACGGCGTCGAATTTCCATTCGTCCAGTTCGATGATCTCACCGAGCGCGGAAAATACGGAGAGCGGAAAGGCTTTTTCCCCGGCGGTATATCCGCGGAAGCAGAGCGCGCTCATTCCGCTGCCGATCATACAGGGCGTATTGGGCATCACGCGGCAGACCTTGTCCACCTGCAATTTTTCCGTCAACGTGGCGACCGTCACGCCCGCCATAATGGAGATGACCTTCGCCGAGAAGGTACCGCCGATCGCGGCGGCGATCTCAGGAAAACTCTGCGGCTTGACGGCAAAGAGCAAGTATTCGACGGAAGAAGCGAGCGCGACGTTATTCGTCGTAACGGTGACGCCGAGGGCTTTTGCGGTCGTGATGCGCTCCTCGCCGACGTCGCTGACGATGATCTCCGAAGGCGACAAAACGCCGTTGGAGAGGATCCCTTTGGTGATGGCGGTGGACATATTCCCCGCTCCGATGATTCCGAGTTTGTATTTTTTCATAAAAGGTAGTTGACTTCCTTCCTTTTTATAGTCTATAATGATGTCACTGTGTAGGGGAGTGGCTCAACGGTAGAGCAGCGGTCTCCAAAACCGCTGGTTGCGTGTTCGAATCGCGTCTCCCCTGCCAAATCCCATTAAGCCTTGCTTTTGCAAGGCTTTTTTTATAACGACTGTGTATTAGGGCGCATCTGCTTCGTTACTGCCTGCGCCTTGGCGAAATCACGTACAAGGAGTACGCTCATTCACCAACGCTTGTCGAGCCTCGCATCTGCAACCCTTCTCCACAGTCTTTTTTCTTATTGGTCAACGTCTTTATGCACGACTCAACCCCAGTGTCAAACAATGCCTTTTTCACTTCACGACAGCACTGTGTAGCGCAAAGACGAATCTGATTGTCCTACACCGCGACGGCGGAGAAGGGAGTGAAGGCGAGCGCACCGCAAGCGTAAGAGGCTGGACCCTACATCTCTTCGCGACGGCGGAGAGTGATGCAGGGACGATTGCTCACGCAGATTTGCCACAAGGTATTTGACCCATATCTCGATGGCGGAGAGCAATGCAGCAATGATTTTGCTTGCCCTACGCCGCGACGGCGGAGAAGGGAGTGAAGGCAAGCGCTCCGCAAGCGTGAGAGGCTGGACCCTACATCTCTTCGCGTTGGCGGAGAGTGGTGTAGAGACGAACACTCACAAACCTGCGCCACAAAGCATTAGCCCTACACCGCGAGGGCGGAGAGCAATGCAGCAATGATTTTGCTTGCCCCACACCGCGACGGCGGAGAAGGGAGTGAAGGCAAGCGCTCCGCAAGCGAGCGAGGCAGGACCCTACATCTTTTCGCGACGGCGGAGAGTGGCGCAGAGACGAGCGCTCACCGAGGAGTTGAGTATGAGCGTACTGCTCGTACGTGATTGCTCAACTCCGATGGTGTAGCGAAGTATATGCGCCGCTATACGCCGTCGCGCTATTTGGCGTATTCGACGCTCCTCAGCTCGCGAATCACACTGACTTTGATCTGCCCCGGATACTCCAGCTCATCCTCCAGCTTCTTCGCGATCTCTTTCGCGATGAAGTAGGTTTTGCTGTCGTCCACCTTCTCGGGCTTGACCATTACGCGGATCTCTCTGCCCGCCTGAATGGCGAAGGATTGATCGACCCCATCGAAGGAATTGGCGATCTTCTCGATGTTCTCGAGCCTCTTGACGTAGTTCTCGAGGGACTCGCGACGAGCGCCCGGACGAGCGCCGCTGATGGCATCCGCCGCCTGTTCGTTGACAGCCTCGTCGGTCTTCGACTCCCCGTCGCCGTGGTGAGCCTCGATCGCGTGGATGATCGCCTCGCTCTCCTTGTACTTCTTGGCGAGTTCGACGCCGATCGCGACGTGGGTACCCTCGATCTCGTGATCGACCGCCTTACCGATGTCGTGCAGAAGTCCCGCGCGCTTGGCGACCTTTACGTCTGCGCCGAGCTCCGCGGCGAGAATGCCCGCGAGGTGAGAGACCTCGATGGAGTGTTTCAGCACGTTCTGTCCGTAGCTGGTCCTATACTTCAGCCTGCCGAGGATCCTCACGAGTTCGGGATGCAGACCGAAGACCGCCACCTCGAACGCAGCCTCTTCGCCCGCGTCCTTCATCTGGTTATCGATCTCGTTCTTCACCTTCTCCACAGTCTCCTCAATGCGGGCGGGATGGATCCTGCCGTCGCTCATCAATCTCTCGAGGGCGACTCTGCCGATCTCTCTCCTGACGGGATCGAACGCGGAGATCGTGACCACGTCTGGGGTGTCGTCGATGATGACGTCCACTCCCGTCGCGTTCTCGAAGGCGCGGATGTTACGACCGACGCGGCCGATGATCCTACCCTTCATCTCGTCGCTCGGGAGCGGCACGACCGAAACGGCGATCTCACTGGCGTGATCGGTGGCGCATCTCTGCACCGCCATCGTCACGATCTCGCGCGCTTTCGCTTCCGCGGTCTCGCGGGCGTCCGCCTCGATGTCTTTTGCCATTTGTGCAGCGTCCTTTTTGGCGTCGTCGAGCATGTCATCCAAAAGGATCTTTTTCGCTTCGTCACGGCTCATCCCGGACACTCTCTCAAGTTCGGCGATCATGCGATCGTGCGAGGCTGCGACTTCGTTCTCCTTGCGGACGATGTCCTGTTCGCGCACGTTGAGCGCCGCCTTGGCGTTCTCCACGTCGGCGAGACGCTTGTCAAGGGTGTCTTCCTTGCGAGTGAGAGATTCCTCCCTCGCGGTGACGCGCTGTTCGAGGCGCTGGACCTCGGCGCGACGTTCGCGCACCTCTTTGTCCACTTCGGAGCGCATCTTGTGTTGCTCTTCCTTCGCCTCGATCAAAGCCTCTTTTCTCATGGATTTCGCCTCTTGACGGCTGTCCTCCAAGATCCGTTCCGCTTCCGCTTTTGCATTGCCTAATTTCTTGTCAAGTAAGAACTTATACACGACGATACCTACCGCAACGCCGACGATAAGTGCGACGATGCCGGAAATCACGCCTACAACCGCAGAAGAAATACCAAGCAGTAAATTGTTATTCATTGTCGTTTTCCTCCATTCATTTATTTTCAGCGGGCGTCCCCCGCCTGTTACCTCAGTTCGCGCTGTCCAGCGCGTCTTTCACTTTCGCCTCGATCTCGGCGGTGAGCTCGGGATTGGTCTTCAACAGAGCGATGACCTTCTCCCTGCCTTGCCCGATCTTCTCGTCGTTATAGCTGATCCAAGAGCCGCTCTTCGCGAGGATGCCCTTCTCGATCGCGAGATCGACGAGACTGCCCTCCTTGCTGATGCCCTGTCCGAAGATGATCTCGAACTCCGCAGTCTTAAAGGGCGGCGCAAGCTTGTTCTTGACGACCTTCACAGCCGTCTTGTTTCCGATGATGATGCCGCCGTCCTTGACCGCGTCCTTTTTGCGGACGTCAAGGCGCACGCTGGAGTAGAACTTCAGCGCCTTGCCGCCCGGGGTCGTCTCGGGATTGCCGAACATCACGCCGACCTTCTCACGGAGCTGGTTGATGAAGATCACGCAGGTCTTGCTCTTGTTGATGACGGCGGTCAGTTTCCTCAGCGCCTTGCTCATCAAACGAGCCTGCACGCCGACGCTCTGCTGTTCCATATCTCCCTCGATCTCGGACTTCGGGGTCAGAGCCGCGACGCTGTCGATGACGACGATGTCCACCGCATTGCTCCTGACGAGGTAGTCCGCGATGTCGAGCGCCTGCTCGCCGTTGTCCGGCTGAGAGATGTAGAGGTCCTCGGTATTCACGCCGAGCTTCTTGGCGTAATCGGGATCGAGTGCGTGCTCCGCGTCGATGAACGCCGCCGTACCGCCGAGCCTTTGTGCTTCGGCGACCACGTGGAGCGAGACGGTGGTCTTACCGCTCGATTCGGGTCCGTAGATCTCCACGATCCTGCCGCGCGGCAGTCCGCCGATCCCCAGCGCGTGATCGAGCGCGAGGCAACCCGTCGGGATCACCTCGACCTTGACGGCATAGCCGTCGCCGAGTTTCATGATCGAGCCTTTTCCGTGCACTTTCTCGATCTGTTGTATCGCTTGTTCGAGTGCTTTGCGCTTCTCTTCGAGTTGCGCAGCCGTTAACTTTTCTTTTTCGTCCATAACTTTTCTCCTAATAATTTATTTATAATAAAGTAGCCGAAACTACTCTATGACCATATTGTCGAAGTCGATGGGTTTGATCGACTTTTTCCACAAGAGGAAGAGCGCCGTGTTGGTCGCGAGGGTGCGGATCTCCTGCCTCGTGCCCTCAAAGCGGCATTCCGTCGCGGAGCACTTGACCTCGTCCGCAACGCCGATGTAGACCAGCCCGACCGGCTTTGCGTCGCTGCCGCCGCCGGGTCCCGCGATGCCCGTGGTAGAGACCGCGAGGGACACCCCCGTACGGATCAATCCCGACGCCATCTGACAAGCCACCTGCGAGGAGACCGCGCCGAACTCCGCGATGGTCTGCGGATTCACTCCCAAACGATTCACCTTAGCCGCATTGGAATAGGTGACCGCACCCTCCATCAAACATTCACTGCAACCGGGGATGTCCACGAGCGCACTCGTGATCATACCGCCCGTCAGACTCTCCGCGACGGAGACCGTCTTGCCGTACAGCCTCAATCGTTCGATGACCGCCCCCGCCAGTGTTTGATCGCCGTCCGCGTAGACCGCACCGGGGAAACGTCTGTAAAAGGACTCGATGGTGTGCTCGCGCTCCGCGGAGTCGACGGTAAAGACGACCTTGGCGTCCAGGCACCTCTCCTCTACCATAAGGGGGGAAATGCCGATCTCCGAGAGCGCTTTGCGCACGTCGGGCTCGGTAAAACCGAACAGTTTGTAGGTCAGTTTCTCAATCATCGCGCCCCTCCTTCGGCTCCTCGCGCCAAATGCCGCGATTGACCGCCACGTAATGGACGCCCGAAACCACGGTGAAGACGAAGGCGATCAAAAACAGCACGTTCCCCGCGATCTTGACCGCGGTATGGAACTCCGAGATCATCAGGATCGGGAGGGAGACGTTCAAAAAGATCGTCTTGATCTTGCCGAGTTTGTCCGCCGCAAGGATCACCCCCTTGCCTGCCGCTACGGTACGCATCGCGCCGATCAGGATCTCGCGAGCGACGACGATCGCCGCCGCGATCACGCCGACCGGAGGATTGAAGTAAAGCATCGCGTCGCCGTTCGCCGCGATCATAACGAGGACGGAACAGGCGAGGATCTTGTCCGAGATGGGATCGAGAAGTTTCCCGAGAGAAGTGACTTCGTCCCGTTTCCGCGCGAGTTTGCCGTCGATCATATCGGTGAGCGCGGCAAGCGCAAAGAACAAACCCGCGACCAAATAGTGATACGGAAAGACCACGTAGAAAAACACCGTGACGACGGGAAGGACGAAGATTCTGGATAACGTGATCTTGGTCGGAAGATTCATTCTTCGCTCCTTACGACGCGACCGTAGAGGTCGGTCCTTACGCTTTTCTCGATCAAAACGGGATAGGTCTGCCCCATCTCCGTAGGTTGGTCGGAAGTAAAATACACGGTGCCGTCCGATTCGGGCGCGGAACGCTCCGTATGCCCGTAAAACAGCTCCTTATCGTAGTCGATGCCGTCCATCCTCACCTCGACGACCGTCCCGAGCGTCCTTTCGGCGCGCTCCTTCATGATCGCGGACTGCACCGCCGTGACCGCGGCAAGGCGCCGACGTTTCACCGCATAGGGCACCTGCCCCTTCATCCGCGCGGCGGGCGTGCCCTCCTCGCGAGAATAGGCAAAGAAGCCGACGTGATCGAGACGCTCTTCGCGGAGGAAATCACATAGTTCGTTGAACTCCTCCTCTGTCTCCTGCGGAAATCCGACCATAAAGGTGGAACGGATCGCGATGCCGCTCGGCTTGGAACGCACGTAGGCGATCCGATCACGGAGCGACGCAGCGGTATCTTTGCGATTCATACGCTTCAAGACCCCGTCCGAGGCGTGTTGCATCGGCATATCTATGTACTTCGCGATCTTGGGCTCGGCGTCGATGTAGTCGATGAGCTCGTCCGTGCATCGATCGGGGTAGCAATAGAGCAAGCGGACCTTCTCGATGGGCAAAGCAACGAGAGCGCGCAGCAGATCGAGCAGCCGAGGCGAGCCGTACAGGTCGACGCCGTAGCGCGTCACGTCCTGCGCGACGAGGATCACCTCCTTCACGCCCTGTGCGACGAGTCCCTCGGTCTCCGAGACGAGTTGCTCGATGCTGCGACTCCTGTACGCGCCGCGGATCGCGGGGATCGCGCAAAACGTGCAACGGTTGTCGCAACCGTCCGCGACCTTCAGATACGCGTAATGATACGGCGTGGTGATGACGCGCTCCCGAGCGCGTTTTTCCTCGCCCTGCCCGAGCAAAACCGTTTTCTCACCCCTCGCCAAACGCTCCAAGATCTCACCGATCCGATCGTAGGCGGTGTTGTCGATGAAAGCGTCCGCCTCGGGTAGGCCTTCCGCCCCGCGGAGCTCCTCGATATATCGAAGCGGCAGGCACCCCGCAACGATCACGTACTTGACCGTAGAGCAAGCGCGCGCCTCGAAGACGGCGTCCAAACTCTCCTTGACCGCGCTTTGCAAGAACGAGCAGGTGTTCACGATCACGGCGTCCGCCTCCTCGACCTTGTTGACGATCGAGTGTCCTGCGGCGACGACGTACCCGAGCAACTGCTCGGTGTCGGTCCGATTCTTGTCACAACCGAGAGAGATCGCTCCGACTTTCATTACGCCTCTCCTCCGTCGTCGTCCGACCCGTTGTTATCCGAGCAATACAGCGCCTCGAACTCCTCGCGCGTGATCTTGACGGAACGTGTCTTATTGCCCCCTTCCGCGCCGGTCAGGTAATCCCTCTCCTCCATCATCGCCACGATACGAGCCGCTCTGCCGTAGCCGATACGAAACTTGATCTGCAACTTGGAGATGGAGGCTTGTCCGCTCTCGATAAAGAAGTCGAGCGCAGGTACGAAGAGATCGTCCTCTCCGTCGTCACCGTCCTCACTCGTTATGGGAGATTCGGACGGTTGGACCTCCTTGGAGGCGTAGATGCTCTTCTCCGCCGAATAGTCGAAACGGCAATCGTTATGCTCCTTGACGTAGGTCACGACCGACTCGATCTCATCCTCCGAGATGAAAGGTCCCTGCAAACGGGTGGGGTCGCCGCCGTCCGATGCCATATAGAGCATGTCGCCCTTACCGAACAGGGATTCCGCCCCGCCGCGGTCCATGATGGTCTTGGAGTCCACGAAAGAACCGACCTTAAAGCCGATCTTGGCGCGCATATTGTTCTTGATCGTACCGGTGATGACGTCCACCGACGGTCTCTGCGTGGCGAGGATCAGGTTGATGCCCGCGGCGCGCGCTTTGGCGGCGATGCGGTTGACCTTTTCGTCGATCTCCTTCCTCGCGGTGTACATCAGGTCCGCCATCTCGT
>JAFSZO010000100.1 GCA_017455605.1 Clostridia bacterium | reverse complement strand
GTTATCGTTTTGTTGTAATAGCCTTTGTAAATCATTCGCTCGTTTACGAGCGATCTATCCTTTCAAAAAGCGTTTGTGGGGGTTGGGGGCGCGACGCGTTAAGAAAACGCCACAGTGCGGCGTTTTTAGCCAAAGCGCGTGAGTCGCCTGCTCCGAGCGATCGCAACCCCCCGCCTTCACGGGGTCCCCGAGAAATCAAAGATTTCTTGGGGTGCATCGTTGCTACTTTTCTTCAAAAGAAAAGTAGGAAAGAGACCAAAGCGCGTGAGTCGCCTGCTCCGAGCGATCGCACCCCCACCCTCACGTGGTTCCCGAGAAATCAATGATTTCTTGGGGTGTATCGTTGCAACTTTTCTTCAAAGAAAAGTTGAGAACACTTTGTTTTAGTGCAATGCATTTTTGCATTTCATGTTGTAATATACAAAAAAGCAAAAGGAGCGGTGACGCGCCACCGCCGTTTCTGCACAACAATTCACCGCGGATCATTGCATTTTTCCGCAAAAAATGATAAAATAGTCGAAGAAAACCAAAAGGGGGGAATCCAAATGGGAAAAGGGAAGATCGCGGCGATCGTCTGTTTATCCTTGATCCTCGTATTGATCGCGGTCTGTATGATCGTCTTTTATCAGGTACCCTTTGATTACGACATTGCCTCCATCACCCCGATCGCGACCGACGTGCGCCTGCTTGCCGCAGACGATCCGCTGAACGGGAGCGGGTCTCCCGCCCTCGCCAAGGTCAAGGACGGCGTGATCTCCGAGGAGGACTTCCGCATCCTGTTCTTGACCGACGTGCACCTTTGCGAACGCAGAGCCACCACGCGCGAGACCATCGAAAGGATGGTCGCTTGGATCACGGCGGAACAGCCCGATCTCATCATCCTCGGGGGTGACACCCTGAACGGACTCAACGACCGCGTTCGCGTCGAACAGTTTCGCGATCTGATGGATGCTTTCGGCGTCTATTGGGCGCCCGTCTTAGGGAATCACGAGGGAGACAGACCCTTCCTGATGACCTCGCGCAAGAAGGTCGTGGAGATCTGGAGCGAGTCGCCTCTGTGCCTGATGGAGTCGGATGAAAAGCATACCGCGGACGGCAGGGTCGTGGATGGATACGGCAATTACGCCCTCTCGATCCTCGGCGCGGACGGCAAGGCGAAAAACGCCTTTTTCTTTCTCGACAACGGCAGCAAGCTGATGGAGAAAGCCGATTACGAGAAATGGGGCGTCTCGAAGAAGGCGGATACGGCGATCTCGCAGTCGCAGGTGGACTGGTACGAGGAGACCTACGCGGTGATGAAGGCTCTGAACGGCGGCACGCTCACGCATATGTGCGTGATCCACAAGCCGCTCCAAGTCCTCGGCGAGGCGATCGTCCTCCCCGATGAGTTCACCTACGGCGAAGTCACGACCTGGTCGTATTCAATCAAGGGTTCGCAACAGTCTTGGGAATACGTGGACGGCGATCTTAGGGACAAGATCCATTGCCCGCCCTACACGGACGGTGACCTCTACGCGGCGCTGGTCCGCAACGGGGCGCGCGCGGTCTTTTTCGGGCACGACCACGTCAACGATCTGACCCTTTACAACCGTGAGGACGACATCTATCTGACCTACATCCGTTTGACCACCGTGACCGAGCGCATCCCCGATGCGGAGGGCTACAACGTGATGACCGTCGGCGCGCACGGCGGCTACGACTATCGCGCCTACAAGGTGGACGGCTCGCTCGACGCGGAGCTCTTCGTCGGATAGGAGAGAGAAATGAAACACCTGAGGAGAAGCGTCTTTTGCACTTTGATCGCGATCGCGCTTCTCTTTTTGTTTGTCTGTGCGTGCGCGTGTAACGAAGCGGATTTTTACGAGCAATACGGCGAGCTGATCGTCGGCGAGCTGTCAGAGGCGGATCCCCCCTCGGGCTCGGTCGCGACGGACCAAGGCTCCGTCGATACGCCTTCGGGAAATGGCGGCGCGGTCACGAGCGACGAAACGGATACGTCCTCCGACGAGAGCGTGGACGATGAGGGCGGCGCCTCCGAGGAGTCCAAAACGGAGGAATCCCCCGCGTCCGAAACACCCACCGTGGAGGGGGCAGAGCAACCAACGAGCGACGAAGAGCCTCCGGCGGAAACCGAAACTACGCCGACGACCGGCGAAGAACCGACGACGCCCGTAGAAGGGACTACGACAGTCGAGGATCAAGCGCCCGACGGACAGTCGACCGTTATCGAGGAGCAAACGAACGGGGCGGGAACACCCTCGACGAAGGAAGAGTCCGAGCAAAGCGGCGAAACGGGTGCCGACGGAGACTCGACGGAGGAGCAAGGGATCGATTACGGCACGATCTTCGACCTGACCGTCGAGAACGGCGGCTTGTATCGCTACGTTTTCGGGGAAGGATCGAAGAACTATCCCGTCTACGTCGGGACGCGCGAGATCGGCAAGGCTGCATTCGTCGCCGGCGGCACGATCCGCTTCGATTGCGACTTCGAGCAGGAAGAGCGCGAAGTGTGGGGCACGTGGGACGAGAATGACAACTTGATCTTGTACGTTCGTTTTGAGGAGCTGAGCGACCCGTTTCACAAGATCGTCCTGCGTACCTCGCTCGCGGAAGCGATCCAGCTTGATCTCACTGAGCGAGATTTGACGGTCTTGAAAAAGCACAAGGCGCAGTCCGCCGATCAAGGCGCCGATCTCGATCAGGAGGCGGAAGACGCGCCGAAGGGCGAGACGGTGGATCCCGCGGTTCCGCAGAATGAGCAGACGACGGAGGGGAAAGGTTCTCCCGATGACGGCGAGACCTCCTCGGACAGCGGCGAGGAAGGTGGTTCGTCCGCCCCCGACGTGCAGGGAGCTCCCGTCGAGCAGGGTAGTCTCGACGAGAATACGGACGAAGAGGTGGGGGAGACCCTGCCTGCGGAGAGCCGGGTCGCCTTCCTATGGGAGGGGGTCGGCACCGCGAAAGAGGTGGAGATCATCGTCCTGTCGGACGAAGAGGAAGAGTATTCCTTCCGTCTGTCGGGAAGCGGCGAGCAACGAGCCCTTTTGCTCGAAAGACTGCGCCCGTATATCATCTATTCCGACGAGTCGGCTTCGCTCAAACAATACCAAGCGGAGATCCCGCTCGATCCGATCAAATTCAACGTTTTCGTACAGCTTATCGGCGACGGAGATCTGTTCGCCGCGCAAGTGAAGGTGGTTGGATAGCCGTTACAGATTCGCTTTGACGCGGACTTCGCCCGAGATCAAGGTCTCGCGCGAGCCGTTCGGATATTCCACGATCAGCCCGAGGTCGTCCGATAGCCCCTGCGCCGTCGCATCGTATGCGCGGTCGCCCTTGAGGACGGTCAGCTCGGTCCCGATCGGGAAGCATAGCGCACGGTAGCTCTCCCGCACGCGTTCGACGGAAAAATCATCGAAAAGAGAAAACAGTTCGTTCAATATCGCGGCGGCAAGCGCCGACGTATCGCACGTCACGCTGCCCGCGATGTTTTTTATTTCCTTCGGGAAGGTTTCCGTGGGGGTATTGACGTTCACGCCGATCCCGACGACGAGGCGACGGGTCTCTCCCACGAGTACGCTCTCCGTGAGGATGCCGCAAACCTTCTTGCCCATCACGAAGAGGTCGTTCACCCATTTGACGGTGGGGGTCGCGCCCGCCTCACGCTCGATGGCGCGCGCGACGGCAACGGCGGTCAGGTGGGTGACGAAAGGCGCCGACTCCCTGTGCCAAGGGAGCAGAACGCTCAGATACAGCCCCCCTTCGCTGTAAAAGGAACGCCCCTCGCGTCCGCGTCCGCTCGTTTGACGTTTCGCGATGAGAACGGTGTAGTCCGCCGCACCCGCGCGCGCCGCCGCTTTCAGGTCGTCGTTCGTGGACGCGGTCTCTGCCGTGACGGTGAGGGCGATCGGCTTTCGCACCGCCTCTTTGATCCTGCTTTCGCTTGCTTCGTTCATGGCAACAGCATACAGGATTTTTCTTCGAATGTCAATTGGGCGGCTTACATTGCCTCGTAGATGGGTATTTCAACAGTAAATGCGCAAACGCATTGCACCGTTTTCAACTTTTCTTTGAAGAAAAGTTGCAACGATATACCCCAAGAAATCTTCGATTTATCGGGGAGCCGTGAAGGCGGGGGGTTGTGATCGCTCGGAGCAGGCTCCTCACGCGCTTTGGTCTCTCTCCTACTTTTCTTTTGAAGAAAAGTTGCAACGATACACCCCAAGAAATCCTTGATTTCTCGGGGACCCTGTGAAGGTGGGGGGCCCAATCGCTCGAGGCAGAGCCTCTCACGCGCTTTGGCTAAAAACGCCGCACTGTGGCGTTTTCTTAACGCGTCGCGCCCCCAAACCCCTAAACGCTTTTAATCGGATTATTTGCGAGCTATGCTCGCAGTTTAAACCAAATGGATGTAAAAACATACACTGGTTTTGAAAGGATAGATCGCTCGTAAACGAGCGAATGATTTACAAAGGCTATTACAACAAAACGATAACTGCATAGCAAAAGATAACGGGGAGCGCGGCTCCGCGGGTCAAAAGCTATAAGAGGGAAATGGTGGGGTGCGTTCTTTTAGAAAAATAAAAAATCACACAACGCTCGTTCTTTATTCGGAGCATCAGCGCCGCATTATGCGCGATGTGCGACCCTCGACTTGTACCATAAAGCACAAACTTCACTACGT
>JAFSZO010000099.1 GCA_017455605.1 Clostridia bacterium | reverse complement strand
GCTCCACACTCCACTCTCCACACTCCACTCTCGCGGAGCGTTAGCGTCGCATTGGGGTTCCCCGAAAAATCGAGCAGATTTTTTGGGGCGTGACGCAGGCGACCCTTAATTCCTAATTCCTAATTCCTCATTCCTAATTCCTAATTAAAAAGACTCCCTTCGCTCGAATTGCTCCCGCATTCGGCGTCCGCAATTCCGCATTCCGAATTCCGCATTCCGCATTAAAATGCCGGAGTCTGCGCCTTTTACTCTCCGATCTCCCCGTTCCTCTGTCTGTTCAGGTGTTTCATCTTTGCGACGTCGTACAGCTCTGCCGCCAACCTTTTCGGTGTGTCTCTGTCGTACGCGGGCGCAGGCGGGCGATTCCTCATAGAGCTGTCTATCGCGGCGGTGAGCCTGTCTCCGTTGAGACAGGACTGCGGCAGGACCGAGATTGCGCCCCGTTCGAGATAGTAGGCGGCGTTCTCTTCCTGATCTCCGCGTGATTCGCCCTTGGGAAGGGGGATCGCCACCACCCGCTTTCCGAGAGCGGTCAGTTCGCCGAGCGTTGACGCGCCCGCCCTCGATACGATGAGGTCCGCCGAGGCGAAGTAGTCCGCGATGTTGTCGGCGAAGGGGACGGAGAGGTAGGAGGGGGAGCGGAGCGGCATCCCGTGTTTGCCCGTAATGTGCAGAATATTATACTTATGGGAGAGGGTCGGATAGCATTCGGACAGGGCGTCGTTGATCGCCTCCGCGCCGAGGCTCCCGCCCATAAAGAGGAGGGTCGGTTTTTCGTTGTCCGAGAAGGGGTGAAAGGGGACCCCTTCGAATACCTCTCGCCGTACGGGGGTCGGGAGGACCGTGGCACGGCGAAAAGTACCTGAAAATGCGGTATAAACGCGCTCCGAGAGTCGCGCCGTGATCTTGTTCGCGAGCCCCATCGTTTTGTCGCTTTCGTGACACACGATCGGGATGCCGAGGACGTGCGCCGCGAAGACCGTCGGCATCGCCGCATAACCTCCCTTGGAAAAGACCACGTCTACGTCCTCTTTTTTGAGGATGCGCGCCGCCTCGGATATTCCCACCGTCAGCCGAAAGGGGAGAGCGGCGTTTTTCCAGATCTTTCGTCTGTAAAACTTTATCGTTTTTGTCGAATAATACGGGATATTTTGCTTATTACAGATCTCTCTTTCCATCCCGGTTTCACTGCCGACGTAGATCACGCGATCGAATCGCTCTTTTAAGTAAGGCAATAGGGCGATATTCGGCATGACGTGTCCGGCGGTCCCCCCGCCGAGCAGAGCAATGTTCGTACTCATAGTTCCCTCCTCTTGTCAAATATTACGGTTACGTTAATTTTCGGTTACTTAAATGAAATATATGCTTGATTTTGTAATATTAGTATTGTATAATACTGGCGTGAATTATATTCACAATCCAATGAAAGGAGGTTCGTGATGGAAGAATTCAGTATAATCAGTTTCGACGGCGCCGACATTTCCTGCTATCAATGGACGAATGTCGCGGATCCGATCGCCGTCGTTCAGATCGCTCACGGTATGGGCGAACATTGCGGTAGATACGACGAATTTGCTTCGTTTTTAAATAAGAATGGTTTTATCGTTGTTGCGGAAGATCATCGCGGTCATGGCAAGACCTGCGGGTATGAGAACAGAGGTATCGTAGAGGGGGACAGTTACAACGACACGATCAGCGATATGATCGCGCTCACCGGCTACGCTCAAAAGAAGTTCAAGCTCCCCATCGTTCTCGTCGGCCACAGCTACGGCAGTTTCCTGTCGCAGGGCTACATCGAGCGGAACGGCGACGCGCTTGCGGGCGTGATCCTCTCCGGTTCGGCGTATATGAACACCGCGCAGGTGGCGTTCGGCAGGTTGGTGGCGAAGGTCCAAAACGCGATCTTCGGCGGCAAGAAGCCGGCGAAACTCATTGCCAAGCTCTCTTTCGGCGCGTACGACAAGCAGTTCAAGGACGAGAAGCAACCCTTTGCCTGGCTCACCCGTGACAAGGAAGTGGTCAAGAAGTACATCGCGGACGAGTTCTGCGGAGCGGCGTTCGATATGTCCATCGCCTTCCAAAAGAGCTTTTTCTACGGTATGAAGACGGTCTATCGCCCCGATGCTCTCGGTCGCATTCCGAAGTCTCTCCCCGTGTTCATCGCCTCCGGCGACAAGGATCCTGTGGGTGGCAACGGTGCGCTCGTGACCCGTCTTTACGAGGAGTACAAGTCTCTCAGTCTCACCGATCTCGATATCAAGCTCTATCCGGACGCCCGTCACGAGATCTTGAACGAGGTCAACAAGGACGAGGTTTATGCGGATTTTCTCGCATTTATCACTCGTGTGACTGCCGCTCCCGTCGAAGAGACCAAGTAAGGTTGCTCCAAAAATAGAATATTCCACAAGTTAGCACAATTCTTGCAAAGGATCAGCTACGAAAAGAGAGGACGCTCGCGAACGCCCGTACCTCTTTTTTTTGTTTTTCGGAAGGCGTGATCTTCGGCGTTGGGTCGCGTGGTGTGCTTCTCGCTGTGCGCGTAGATCGAGAATCTTTAATAAGGATTTGATTTCGGAGAGGCAGGAGTGTCTCTTCCCAACGTCCGTTCTCTTATTAGGTAGGGGAACGCTTTGTCTCACCCCTTGTCGCAACGTTTCCGCCAAACCGGCGCGCCCTGTCACGAAACTTGCCATTCGGGATGGCATTCGTGTTAAAATGGAAATATCAGGCAAAAAATCCTCTTCTTCGCTTGCTCCTCGTTCGCGAGGAGTGATATAATTCGATATGAAAAATATGAAAATACTTTACGGAGGTGTTTTTATGACAATTAAACCTTTATTTGACAGGATCGTGATCGAGAAGGTCGAAGAGAAAGCCACCGCGTTCGGCGGCATCGTTCTCCCCGACTCCGCGAAGGAAAAGCCGCAGATGGCTTTGGTCGTCGCCGTCGGCCCCGGCGGTGTGATCGACGGCAAAGAGGTCGTGATGCAGATCAAGGTCGGAGACAAGATCCTTTACAGCAAATATGCGGGCAGCGATTTCAAGATCGACGGAAAAGAGTTGACGGTGCTTCGCCAGAGCGACGTCCTCGCCGTCGTAGAAGACTGATAAGGAGGGACTAATACTATGGCGAAACAGTTTTTGTACGGACAAGATGCGCGCAAGGCGCTTGAGGCGGGCGTGAACGTGCTCGCCGACACGGTGAAGATCACGCTCGGACCCAAGGGAAGGAACGTCGTCCTCGGCAAGAAGTACGGCGCGCCGCTCATCACCAACGACGGTGTCACCATCGCGAAGGAGATCGAGCTGAAAGACGCCTTTGAGAACATGGGCGCGTCTTTGATCCGCGAGGTCTCGGTGAAGACCAACGACATCGCGGGCGACGGCACCACCACGGCGGCGGTCCTCGCTCAGGCGATCGTTCGCGAAGGCGTCAAGAACGTCGCGGCGGGCGCGAACCCCATCATCCTGAAGAAGGGTATCATGAAGATGACCGAAGCGGCGGTCGACGAGCTGAAAAAGCTCTCCGTCCCCATCTCGGGCAAAAAGAACATCGCGCAGGTCGCCAGCATCTCCGCGGGCGACGAGGCGATCGGCGAGCTGATCAGCGACGCGATGGAGAAGGTCGGCACCGACGGCGTCATCACGATCGACGAGGGCAAGACGATGAAGACCGAGCTCAACGTCGTGGAAGGTATGCAGTTCGACCGCGGCTACGCCTCTCCCTATCTCGTGACCGATCCCGACAAGATGCAGGCGATCCTCGACGATCCCTACGTGCTCATCACGGACAAGAAGATCTCCAACGTGCAGGAGATCCTCCCCATCATCGAACTGGTGTACAAGGCAGGAGCTAAGCTCCTGATCATCGCCGAAGACATCGAAGGCGAGGCGCTCAGCACGATCATTCTGAACAAGCTGAAGGGCATCTTTAACTGCGTTGCCGTCAAGGCGCCCGCGTTCGGCGACAGGAGAAAGGCGATCCTCCAAGACATCGCGCTCCTGACCGGCGGACAGGTCATCACCGACGACCTCGGGCTCGACCTCAAGACGGCGGACATCTCTATGCTCGGCCGTGCGAAGCAGGTGAAGGTGGACAAGGACAACACCACCATCGTCGGCGGCGCAGGCAACAAGGACGAGATCAAGGCTCGCGTGCAGTCCATCAAAGCGCAGATCGCCGAGACCACCAGCGACTACGATCGCGAGAAGCTCCAGGAGCGCGTCGCGAAACTGTCCGGCGGCGTGGGCGTGATCGGCGTCGGCGCGGCGACCGAGGTGGAAATGAAGGAGAAGAAACTCCGCATCGAGGACGCTCTCGCGGCGACCAAGGCTGCCGTGGAGGAGGGCATCGTCCCGGGCGGCGGCACCGCTCTCATCGGCGTGATCCCCTCGCTGAGGGGCGTCGTGGACGAGCTCAAGGGCGACGAGCGTACCGGCGCGGCGATCGTGCTTCGCGCTCTCGAAGAACCCGTTCGTCAGATCGCGGTCAACGCGGGCAAAGAGGGTTCCGTCGTGGCGAACGCCGTGCTCGAAGGCGTCAAGAAAAACCGTAACTACGGTTACGACGCGCTGAACGACGAGTATTGCGATCTCGTGGCAAAGGGTATTCTCGACCCGACCAAGGTGACGAGGACGGCGCTCCAGAACGCGGCTTCCGTCGCGGCGACTCTGCTCACCACCGAGTCGTTGGTGGCGGATATCCCCGAACCTCCCGCACCGGTTGCTCCGGCGGGCGGCGGAATGGATGGGATGTATTGATCTCTTTTCCGAAGAACATGCAGGCGCATCTTGCGCCTGCTTTTTTTTGTCAGCTGCGCTCGAATGATAACTCGCTGCGCTCGAATGATAACTCGCGTCGCTCGAATGATAACTCGCTTCGCTCGAATGATAACTCGCTTCGCTCGAATGATAACTCGCTGCGCTCGAATGATAACTCGCTGCGCTCGTATTTTTGCTGAAGCAAAAGAGAGCATAATTTCGATCTCAACGTCATACGTTGTCGTATGGCATATTCGGAAGATATCAAGAAGGTTTTTCGCCGCGAGGGGGAGGGGCTCGGTGGGTCGGAGATCACGCTGTTTGACCGCTCTCTCGTCGTGATCTCGGGGCACAAGGGGTTGCTCTCTCTCACGGAGACGGAGATCGTCGTGCGTCTCCCGTCGGGACGTCTCGGCATCGCGGGAACGGGGCTTTTCGTCCGCAAGGCGAGTCCGACCGAGATCTACGTTGAGGGACGGATCTCCGCGCTCTCCTACCCCGAGGAGGGGGACTCGTGAAGACCGTTTTCCGCGTGCGCACCCATAGGGTGGTCTATTTGCTGAATCGTCTCATGCGTGCGGGAGTTTCCGTCGATCGGATCGAACGGAAGGGCGACCTTCTTACTTTCCGTACGAGCGCACGTGAACGCCTCGCCGTTGAGCGGGTGCTGACCGAAGGGGGATTCGATCGAGAGCTTTTCGGCTTTCTCGGCGCTCGCGCCTTCTTTCGCGGGCTCTTCTCCCGTCCTTTTCTCGCAGTCTCCGTCCTCGTGACCCTCGTCGCGCTCTTCTTTTTCAACGGGTTCGTTTACGACGTGTCCATTCGCGGTAACCGCTTCGTGAATACCGCCGAGATATGGGCGGTCCTGTCCGAGAACCGAGTCGACGGATTCACAGCCAAGGGGGCGCTCGACCTGCCGCGTATCAAGCGGGAGATCGCCGCCCTCGACGGGGTCTCCTTCGCTTCGGTCAAGGTGATCGGCACTCGCCTCGAGGTGGAGGTGAAGGAGTCTTTGCCGTCCGTGACGCCCGACATATCGGACTATTGTCCGATCTCCTCTGGGTACGCCGCCGTCGTCACGCGGGTCGTCGCAGAGTCCGGCACCCCGCGCGTATCGTCCGGGGACAGGGTGGAGGCGGGCGATCTCCTCATTGAGCCGATCTACGCCTTTACGGAGGGCGATGCTCCCGCTCCCGCGCGCGGCGAGGTGTGGGGTGTGGTCACTCACTCTCTCGAAGTCGTGTTGCCCGCGGTCTCGGTCGGATCGGTCCGAACGGGAGAGAGTGCCTCTCGTCGTTCGGTCTCCTTTTTCGGCAAGAGCGTCGTCGATTACGATCCGCCTCCGTACGCGGAGTACGTATGCGAGGAGCGCCTTCTTTATCACGGATTCGGGGTAAAGGTCACCGAGCGAGTTTACTCCGAGATCGCGAGCAGGACCCTCTATCACGACTTCGATCTCGAAGCGAGGACGGTCCTCCTGAATGCCGCCGCGGAACTGCTGTTGTCGGTGCCTTGCGACGCCACCCCGCGCGGGACGATCCGCGTTACGCAAAAAAAACTGGACAATATACTTTATACGGTGCTATACTATACCACGGAACAACGGATAGATTCGTTGTCGCTTGTCCCCTAAAGGGGACGTGGAGGCTTATGGATAAGATCGACGCACCCAAGAGAAAAGTCCGAGATTACGTGTGCACGGTCTTGGCTTTGATCGCGCTCGCCGCGATCTTGGTTGGGGTCGTGGTCGCGTTCCGTTCCGTGCGCGACGTGTATTTCGACGCCGTGACGCTCGTGAGTTCGGGCGGTTTGGTCTTCCTCCTGCTCCTTGTGAATTACGTCGTGATGGACTTTTGCGGCAGGGGAGACGCGATCTCTACCATCTTCGTGTACACCATCCTGCTCATTACCGAGGTCGCCGTGATCATGTGTCTGCATTTCGGCTATGCCTATGCGATGCCCATCTCCTTTCTGCCCTTGATCCTCGGTACTTCCTTTCACAAGAGATGCGCGTTTGCGACGCACTTCACCTCGATCTCCATCGCGGCGGTCTTCCTGACCCTCTTTGCTTTTTATAACGAGTCTTTCGCCATTCACGACATTGCGATGCAGGTCATGGTCCTCGTCGTGAACGGGGCGACGGGCACCCTTTTGACCCATATGATCCACCGCTATGCCAGCCGTTTTCGCATCCTCGTCACGGCGGGCGTCATCGTCCTGATCTCCGGCGTGATCGGCTTTTTATCCGCCGCGGCGATGGGCAATAACCCCGACGTGATGCAGATGATCACGGTGGGCGTCTCCTTGATCGTCGGCGGCGCGATCAGTATCTTCGCGTACTTCTGTTTGATCCCGATCTTCGAGCGGGTGTTCAACCTCAATACGGGGCTCCGTCTGACCGAGCTCTGTTCCTTTGATCAGCCTCTGCTGAAGGAGCTGGAGGAAAAGGCTCCCGGCACCTATAATCACTCTCTGACCGTCGCGAATATCGCGGAGCGCGCGGCGTATGCCGTCGGGGAGGACCCGACCCTCGCGAGGGCGGCGGCGCTTTACCACGACATCGGCAAGATCGAGAACCCCGAGTTCTTCACCGAGAATCAGACCGATGGTTACAACCCCCACGACGAGCTCATCCCCGAGGTCAGCGTGAAGATGATCACCCGCCACACCGAGGCGGGGGCGAAGATCCTCGAGGCGAAGGGCTTCCCGAAGGAGATCATCTCGGCGGCGATCCAGCACCACGGTGACAGTTCGGTCGGGTATTTCTATCACAAGGCGCAGAACATCACCGAGGGCACCCTCGAGGAGAAGGGCTATACCTATCTCGGACCCAAGCCGCAGACCAAGATCAACGCGATCATTATGATCGCCGACATCGCGGAGGCGGCGACTCGTTCCGTCAGACCCTCTACGCTCGAAGAGCTCGCGACGCTGATCGACAACCTCGTTCGGTCCAAGATGAACGAACGCCAGTTCGACGAGTCTCCCATCACGATGGCGGAGCTCACCAAGGTCAAAAAGGCGGTGGTCAGCACCCTGATGGGCGTGCATCACGAACGTATTTCCTACACTCTCGATAATAAGAGAAAATGATCTCGATCCTCGGCGCTTCTCAGAGAGAAAAGGTCTTTTTGGACCGTGTGGTCGAGACCGCGCTCGCGGTGATGGGGGCGGCGGACGCCACCCTCGATCTTTCTTTTGTGGGCAGGGCGAGGATCCGCTCGCTGAACGCCGAGTTTCGCGGGGTGGACCGCGTGACCGACGTGCTCTCTTTCCCGACCGTTGACAAAGTGACGTTGCCTCTCGTGAAGGAGGATTATCCCACCGACCTCGATCCGGACGCGGGCAAGGTCTATCTCGGCAGCATCGTGATCTGCCGCGTCAAAGCCAAAGAGCAGGCGGCGGAGTACGGACACAGCGAGGACCGTGAACTGGCGTATTTGACCGTTCACGGCGTCATGCACCTATTATCCTTCGACCATATCGAAGAGTCGGACAAGCTCAAAATGCGTGCCGCGGAGGAGCGTGTGCTCTCTGTCCTCGGCATCGGGAGGGATTGACTATGGATGCGGAGATCAGACGACGGTTGACGGACGCGGCGATCGAGGCGAGCAAGCGCTCGCACTCTCCCTATTCGGGCTACGCGGTCGGGGCGGCGGTCTTGACGGACGGCGGCGCGATCTATTCGGGCACAAACGTCGAGAACGCGAGTTACGGCGCCACGATGTGCGCGGAGCGGGTCGCTTTGTTCAAGGCGGTCTCGGAAGGCGGGGCGCGGGTCGTCGCCCTCGTCGTATACGCCGAACCTTCGCTCCCGTATCCCTGCGGGATGTGCCTCCAAGCGCTCTCCGAGTTCACGGCGGCGGACGTGCCCGTTTGCCTCGTTTCGGGTCGGGAAACGCGCGAATTTACCTTTGAAAACTTATTTCCCCATCCCTTTGAGGGATGACGGGATCGGAGAAGAGTATGAAATCCGGTTTTATCGCTGTACTCGGACTGCCCAACGCGGGCAAATCCACCCTCACTAACGCCCTCGTCGGAGAGAAGGTCTCCATCGTCAGCTGGCGTCCGCAGACCACTCGTGACAAGATCGTCGGCATCGTAAACGGGGAGGACTACCAGATCGTCCTCCTGGACACCCCGGGCATTCACGAAGGCAAGAGCAAGCTCGCCGCTTTTATGGCGGACGAGGTCTCTTCGGCGCGGAGCGGGTCGGACGGCGCCCTCTACGTTCTCGACGGCAGCCGCATTCTCGAGAAGCCGACCTTTGAGTTCATCCGCTCTCTCGCCGCTTCCACCCCCACCGTCGTCGTGGTCAACAAGATGGACGTGGCGGACAAGGCGTTCGCGATGCAGACCGTCGCCCGTCTGTCCGAGATCAAGGGGCTCGAGGTCGTGCCTGTCTCCGCGGCGAAAAAGGAGAATCTCGACGAACTCTTGACCGTCGTCAAAAAGATGCTGAAAGACGACGTACCCTATTACCCCGAGGATATGTACACCGACAAGCCGCTCCGCTTTATGGCGGCGGAGATCGTGCGTGAAAAGGCGCTGAAGTTTCTGCTCGCCGAGATCCCGCACGGCATCGGTGTGGAAATGCGAAAGTTCGAGACGGGGGAGGACGGCGTCACCCGCATCGAGGCGGACGTGATCTGCGAGAAGGAGACGCACAAGCCCATCATCATCGGGAAGGGCGGCGCCACGCTGAAGAAGATCTCGGTCGCAGCGCGCAAGGAGCTCGAGACCCTCGTGGACGGGCAGGTCTACTTGCGCCTCTTCGTGAAGGTAAAGAGCGGCTGGCAGGACGACGGCAATGTGCTGAACCTGCTCGGATACGTCAAGAAAAAGTGATCTCGTCACGGTTAGCTCCCGCCGATCCCGTCCATACTGAGGATAGGAGGATCTGACCATGTCTGACAAAAAGAGAACGGATACGAATATCGACGCGCTTTGGGAACTTTTCGAGAAGACGGGCTTGCCCGAGGCGTATATGCTTTACAAGGCGGAGGAACGCAGAATTGGCGGAGGAGATAAAGGCTGAAGGCATCTGCCTCAGGTCGGTCGAATACGGAGAAACGGATAGGATCGTCACCCTTTTGACGGATGAATGGGGCAAACTCACCGTCCGTGCGAAGGGCGTTTCTTCGCCGAAGTCCAAGCTCCGCCACGCCGCGATCCCCTTCAGTTTCGGGGAATACATACTTGCCGTCAAGGGCGACTATTATACCCTAAAATCCTTTGATTATAAAGATGCGTTTACGGCGGTTTCGGACGACCTCACGCGGTATTTCGCGGGGGCGGCGGCTCTCGAGATCGCGGACAAGCTCACCGAGGAGCAGGTCTCCGTTTCGGCGGAACTCGCCCGCCTCTTGAGGCTCTTGATGTCCCTTTGCTACGATGGGGGCGGGGTGCCTGATTTTCTGCTCTATTTGCTCGATATGTTGCGCCTCGCGGGCTATCGCGTGTCCCGCGGCGAGTACGGTGCGGATCGCGATCCCAAATACTTTGTATTTGACGTTGAGGAAGGATGCTTTCGCGCCTCGGTGCTCCGCAGCGGTTATGCGGTGAAGATGACCGCCTCCGCCGTCAGGCTCCTCGCCGCCTACGCGGAGGGTGAACGAGGGGAGGGCGATCCCGCCTCTTTTGCCGAGGTCTTCGCCGTCCTGTCGCAGTACGTCAAGGGGAAGACGGGCAAGAATTTGCGCGCTCTCTTTGAACTGGCCGATCTCTTGCGCTACGGCACAACGTTCGGCGACGTATAAGGGCGCGTATGCTTCGCTAACTACCTCGTCGCCGAGTAATCACGTACGGCAAGTACGCTCATACTCGTTTCCTCGGAGAGCGCTCGCCTCCACACCCTTCTACGTAGCCTTTGTGTTAGCAAAATTCGAGCGAAGCAAGTTATCATTCGACCGCAGGGAGTTATCATATCACGAAGTGATTATCATTCGACGAAGTCGACGAGTTCGCGCCTGCTCCCTTTCTCGTTGAGCGCTCGTCTCTGCACCACTCTCCGCGCTCGTCGGGATAATACGCTGATTTGTCGAGCCTTGCATCTGCAACCCTTCTCCGCTGCCGAAAATAGTTTTTTTATTTTGGAGCGTTTGTCTTCACACCACTCTTTACTCTTGCGGAGCGCAGCGACCCGCAATTCCTAATTCCTAATTCCTAATTTAAAAAGCGCCCTTATTCGTCCTCACCTCTGTCCGTGGAGGAAGCGTACACCCACGTCCAAAACGCGTTCAATGTAGGGACTCGCTAGGGAGTAATAGACGATCTTCCCCTTGCGGCGGGTCTTCACGAGGCGTAGCGTTCGCAGGAGCGCGAGTTGGTGCGATACGGTGCTTTGTATCTG
>JAFSZO010000098.1 GCA_017455605.1 Clostridia bacterium | reverse complement strand
TATACAGAAGAACGAGAGCCGAAATGCCGGCTGAGGACATCGAGATCGAGGAAGCGATCGAAGAGGGCGTCGAATTCAAGTTCCTGACGAACCCCGCCGAGGTCATCGGCGAGGGCGGTAAAGTCAAGACCGTCAAGCTTCAGGTCATGGAGCTCGGCGAGCCCGACGCGTCCGGACGCCGTTCGCCCGTTCCGGTCGAGGGCAAATTTGAATACATCGACGTCGACACGGTCATCTGCGCCATAGGTCAGACGATAAACGCCGAGGGCTTCGACGAGCTCGAGAAGACGAAGAAGGGTACGATCGCCGCTGACGAAAGATCGTTCAGCACGTCCATCGAGGGCGTCTTCGCGGGCGGTGATGCGACGAACCGCGGAGCTTCGATCGCCATCGAGGCGATAGGAGAGGCGAACAAGGCAGCTGACGTCATAGACAGCTACCTCAGGGGAGACATGATCCCCTACAGAAAGCCGTTCGTCTCCGAGCGCGAGGTCACTCCCGAAATGTTCGCCGACCGCGAAAAGTGCGCCAGAGCGATAATGCCCACAAGACCCGCCGAAGAGCGCAAGGGCGACTTTGACGAGATCTATCTCGGACTTCCCGAGGACGTCGCGAGAAGCGAAGCAAAGCGCTGTCTCTCCTGCGGATGCCACGACTACGGCGAATGTAAGCTGATCAAATACGCGGACGCATACGACGTCCATCCCGAGCGTCTCGCCGGAAAGAAGAACGTCGCTCCGATCGAGCAAAAGCTCGTCGTCATCGAACGCAACCCGTCGAAGTGCATCCTCTGCGGTCTCTGCTACAGAGTTTGCGACGAGGTCGCGAAGAAAGGGCTGCTCGGTATCGTCGGACGCGGCTTCACTTCCGTCATCAAGCCGGAGTTCGACACTCCGGACAAGATCGCCGGCTGCGCTGACTGCCATTTGTGCGTCGACGAATGTCCCACCGGCGCGCTCAAATTCCTGAAATAATCAAACGCGGGGAAGCCTGAACGGCTTCCCCGTTTTTTATGTTTCGGAGGGAAGGTCGCCGAAAGAAAAAACACGACTCACATTCAGCTTTACGCTGAATGTGAGCCGTTTTGGTCACTAATATCACGCTCTCAATAAGCTATACCCTGCCATTTCATCGCTTCAGCTACTTTCAGGAATCCAGCGATGTTTGCGCCTGCAACAAGATTGCCCTCGCATCCGTATTCCTTCGCCGCTTCGCTTGCCGCCTTGTAAATGGACTTCATGATACCTTCGAGCTTCTCGTCTACCTCGTCGAAGGACCAGTTCAGACGGATGGAGTTCTGAGTCATCTCGAGACCGCTCGTTGCAACGCCGCCCGCGTTTGCAGCCTTCGCGGGACCGAACGGGATGCCCGCCGCCTGGAACGCTTCGACTGCTTCGGGAGTACAAGGCATATTCGCGCCTTCGCATACGCACTGTACGCCGTTTGCGAGAAGAGCCTTAGCGCCGTCAAAGTCGAGCTCGTTCTGAGTTGCGCACGGGAGAGCGATGTCGCACGGTACCGTCCAGATGCCGCGGCATCCTTCGTAGTATTCAGCGCCCGCAACTCTCTTCGGATACTCGGAGATCCTTGCTCTCTCGACCTCTTTGATCTGCTTGATCACGTCGAGGTCGATGCCGTTTTTATCAACTATGTAGCCCGAGGAATCGCTCATCGCGATGACCTTTGCGCCGAGCTGTGTCGCCTTCTGATTTGCGTAGATCGCGACGTTTCCGGAACCGGAGATGACGACCGTCTTTCCTTCGAAGCTCGATCCCACGCCCTTGAGCACTTCGTTCGTGAAGTAGCAGAGGCCGTAGCCCGTAGCTTCCGTTCTTGCGAGGGATCCGCCCGCGCCGACCTTCTTGCCGGTGAGGACTCCGGTGAACTCGTTGCGAAGTCTCTTGTACTGACCGAACATATAGCCGATCTCGCGTCC
>JAFSZO010000097.1 GCA_017455605.1 Clostridia bacterium | reverse complement strand
TCTCGCCTTTTACGACGCGCTCGTTCACGCCGAACGGGCTCGGCAGGAGGTCGAGGGTAATTACTTCGACGGCTGTATGCCCATCGAGGTGATGGCGGAAGGGGGCGTGGATTGCCTGCGTTTCGGACCGCTCCGTCCCGTGGGGCTTCGTCATCCCGTGACCGGCGAGAAGTATTACGCCGTGCTGCAGCTCCGCAAGGAGAATGCGGCGGGCGACCTGTATAACCTCGTCGGGTTTCAAACGGGGCTCACCTTCCCCGAGCAGAGACGGGTCTTCGGCTTGATCCCCGCGCTCCGCGAAGCGGAATACGTGCGCTACGGCGTGATGCACCGCAATACCTTCGTGAACGCGCCGAAAGTCCTCGACGCCGAGTTCCGCGTGAAGGGCAGAGAGAACGTCTACGTCGCGGGGCAGCTGTCGGGCGTGGAAGGGTATATGGAGAGTGCGATGAGCGGTATGATCGCGGGTCTGTCCGCGGCGGCGCGCCTCGCAGGGCGCACCTTCGAGCCTCTTCCCGAGACCACGATCATGGGAGCCCTCACGAGATACATTTCGGCGGAGAACGAGGATTTTCAGCCGATGAACGCCAATTTCGGGATCTTGCCGCCCCTTGAGGCAAGGATCCGTGACAAGCTCGCGCGCAAGACCGCCTACGCGGAACGCGCCGTCAAGGATATGTCAGCGTACGCCGCCCGATACGAGCGCGCGTGAAGGAGGAAGTATGGAGTTTAAGGGTACTACGATCTGCGCCGTGAAGAAGGACGGCGTCACCGTGATCGCCGGCGACGGACAGGTCACGATGGGTGAGAGCGTCGTCTTCAAGGCGAACGCGGTCAAGGTCAAGAGGATCTACGGAGGCAAGGTGGTCGTCGGATTCGCGGGCAGCGTGTCGGACGCCTTCTCCCTCAGCGAAAAATTCGAGAAAATGCTGCAAAAGTTCAGCGGCAACCTGATGCGCAGCGCGGTGGAGCTCGCCGAGTTGTGGCGCAACGACAAGATGCCCCGTCAGCTCCAGGCGATGCTGATCGCGGCGGATAAAGACAACCTGCTCGTGCTCTCGGGTACGGGCGAGGTCATCGACCCCGATTCCGGCGTCTGCGCGATCGGCAGCGGCGGCAACTACGCCCTCGCGGCGGCGCGCGCCCTTTACGACGTGCCGGGGCTCGGCGCGGAGGAGATCGCCCGTCGCGCGATGAAGATCGCGTCGGATCTGTGCGTGTTCACGAACGGCAATTTGACCGTGGAGGTGGTGTGATGGAACTGTTTACCCCGAGAGAGATCGTCGAAGAGCTCGACAAATACATCATCGGTCAGGCGGAGGCGAAGAGAATGGTCGCCGTCGCGCTCCGTAATCGCTATCGCCGCAGTCGTCTGGACGACAAGACGCGCGAGGAGATCACGCCGAAGAACATCATTATGAAGGGTCCGACGGGCGTCGGTAAGACCGAGATCGCCCGCCGTCTCGCTAAGCTCGTGAAAGCTCCCTTCGTCAAGGTCGAGGCGACCAAATTCACCGAGGTGGGCTACGTGGGCAGAGACGTCGAGTCGATGGTCCGCGACCTCGTGGAGGCGGCGATCCGCCTCGTGAAAGAGGAACGCTACGAGGAGGTCAAGCCCCGCGCCACGCAGGCGGCGATCGACAAACTGGTGAAGGTCATCCTACCGATCCGCAAGGAGCTCTCTCCCGATACGCCCGAGGCTCAGCTCGTCGAGTCGGTCTCCGAGGACCTTCGCGACGGCAAGCTCGACGAACTGCAGGTCGAGATCGAGATTGCGGAACAGCAAAAGCCCATCCAGATGAACCAGAACGGGCAGGGCGCGGAGATCAATCTCGGCGACATCTTCAAGCAGATGGGCGGCGCCCGCGCCAAGAAAAAGCGCAAGATGCACGTCAAGGACGCGATGCGTATACTCATCCTCGAGGAGTCGGACAAGCTGATCGATTCGGACGGCGTCACCGCGGAGGCTCTGCGCAGAGCGGAGCAGGAAGGCATCATCTTCATCAACGAGATCGACAAGATCGCGGGGTCGGGCGTCGGCTCTTCCCGCGGCGGTCCCGACGTCTCTCGCGAAGGGGTGCAACGCGACATCCTCCCCATCGTCGAGGGTTGCGCGGTCTCTACCAAGTACGGCAGCATCCGCACCGACTTCATCCTCTTTATCGCGGCGGGCGCGTTCCACATCTCGGAGGTCAAGGACCTGATCCCGGAGCTACAGGGCAGGTTCCCCGTCGTGGTCACTTTGGACAGCCTGTCCAAGGAGGACTTCGTGCGCATCCTGACCGAGCCGTCCAACGCCCTTTTGAAACTTTATACCTCCCTCCTCAAGGTGGACGGCGTGGAGTTGAAATTCACCAAGGAAGCGATCGAGCGCATCGCGGAGCTCGCCTCCTTTGAAAATACCAACAGCGAGAACATCGGCGCGCGTCGCTTGCATTCTCTGATCGAGAAGCTCCTTTCGGAGGTCTCCTTCGACGCCCACGGCGAACCGTTCGAGCTCGTCGTAGACCGCGCTTACGTAGACGCGCATCTCGCGGCGGAGTACCGCGATATGGATCTGAAACGCTATATCATTTGAGGTGGACCGACTATGATAAACATAATGAAAGGCACCAAAGACCTCTTGCCGCAGGAGAGCTACAAGTGGGACAAGATCGAGTCGGAGATTCGCTACGTCGCGCGCATCTTCAATCTGCACAAGATCGCCACGCCGACCTTCGAGCATACCGAGCTGTTCCTGCGCGGCGTGGGAGATACGACCGACATCGTCAACAAGGAAATGTACACTTTTGAGGACAAGGGCGGTAGGAGCGTCACGCTGAAACCCGAAGGCACCGCGGGCGTCGTCCGCAGCTATATCGAGAACGGACTGTCCCAGCTTCCGCAACCTCTCAAGATGTACTACGAGACTCCCGTCTTCCGCTACGAGAGACCCCAGGCAGGCAGGCTGCGCGAGCATCACCAGTTCGGCGTCGAGATCTACGGCGCGGATTCGCCGCAGCAGGACGTGGAGGTCATGATGATCGCCCGCTCGCTCTTTGCCCGTCTCGGCATCACGTCTCCCGAGCTCAGGATCAACAGCATCGGCTGTCCGACCTGCCGTCGGGCGTACAACGACGCGCTGAAAGCCTATTTTGCTTCCAAAGCGGACGATCTCTGTCCGACCTGCCGCGAGCGCTTGGATAAGAACGCTCTACGTATCTTGGACTGCAAGGAGGAGAAGTGCGCCGCCATCGCCGCGGGCGCGCCCTCTGTTTTGGATTACCTTTGCGACGAGTGCCGCACCCACCACGAAGGGGTCAAGAACCTTTTGGACAAGGCGGGCATCCCCTACGTCGTGGACGACAAGATCGTGCGCGGATTGGACTACTACACCAAGACGGTCTTCGAGTTCGTGGTCACGAATATCGGGGCGAAAGCCACCGTTTGCGGCGGCGGCAGATACAATAACCTCGTGGAGCAGATCGGAGGCAAGCCCTGTCCCGCGGTCGGGTTCGGTATGGGCATCGAGAGACTGGTCCTGACGATGCAGGCGGTCGGCGCCTCCTTCGGCGAGGAGCCCGCACCCGACGTCTTCCTCGCGAATATCGGGGCGGCGGACGACGCCTTCCTGCTCACGCAGGACCTGCGCGCCGAGGGCGTTGCGGCGGAATGCGACGTGATGGGGCGCTCGCTGAAGTCGCAGATGAAACTCGCGGACAAACTCGCCGCCAAGTTTACGGTGGTCCTCGGAGAGAGCGAGCTCGCCGCAGGCAAGGTCAAAGTGAAGAAAATGACGGACGGCACCGAAGAGGAGATACCCCTCTCGGATCTCGCCCGCTATATAAATGACAAAAAGAAGGGATAAACTATGAACTATTTGAGCAAAAGAACCAAAATGTGCGCGGAGTTTTCCGCCGCCGACATCGGGTCCAAGGTCACGGTGCTCGGCTTTATCGGCAAATACCGCAACCTCGGCAACCTGATCTTTACCGATCTGCGCGACCGCACGGGCATCCTGCAGGTCTCCTTTGAGGAAGCCTCCTGCGGCGAAGCGGTCTTCCGTGACGCGGCGCGTCTCCGCAACGAGTTCGTCGTCGCCGTCGAGGGCACCATCCGTTCCCGCGGCGAGAAGAATATCAATCGCAACCTGCCTTCGGGCGAGGTGGAGCTCTCGGCGGAGAGTCTCGACATCCTCTCGGAGGCGGACGTCCCGCCTTTCGTGATCTCGGAGCTCGCCGAGGTCGGCGAGGTCACCCGTCTGAAATACCGCTATCTCGACCTGCGTCGCGGCAGCTTGCAGGCGAATATTCAGATGCGTTCCCGTCTGTGCCACCTCGTGCACGCCTATATGGGCGCGCAGGGATTCCTCGACATCGACACCCCGTGCCTCGGTCGTTCCACCCCCGAGGGCGCGCGCGACTATCTCGTGCCGAGCAGGGTGCATCACGGCGAGTTCTACGCTCTTCCGCAGTCGCCGCAGATCTACAAGCAGCTCTTGATGATCGCGGGATTCGACCGCTATTATCAGATCGCGAAATGCTTCCGTGACGAGGACCTCCGCGCGAATCGCCAGCCCGAGTTCACGCAGATCGATATGGAGATGAGCTACGCCGATTGCGAAGACGTGATGGGCGTCGCCGAGGGACTGATCCGCGAAGTGTTCGACAAACTCATCGGGGTGAAGCTCCCCGAGAAGCTCCGCCGTATGCCCTACGCCGAGGCGATGGATCGCTTCGGTTCGGACAAGCCCGACACTCGTTTCGGTCTCGAACTCCAAGATCTCTCCGAGGTCGTCCGCTCCTGCGGGTTCTCCGTCTTCGAGAGCACCGTCGCGGCGGGTAACGTCGTGAAATGCATCAATGCGAAAGGTCTCGCGGCGAAGTACAGCCGCAAGGAGATCGACAAGCTGACCGAGTTCGTAAAGGATTACGGCGCGAAGGGTCTCGCTTGGATCTCGCTGAAGCCCGAGGGTACGACCTCTTCCTTCCTGAAGTTCCTCGGTGAGGGCGCTTTGGAGGCGATCCTCTCCGCCGCGAACGCGGAGCAGGGCGACGTCCTCTTCTTCGTCGCAGACAAGTACGCCGTGGCTTCCGCGGCGCTCGGCGCGCTTCGTTTGAAGATCGCGCGCGATCACGGTTTGATCCCCGCGGGCAGCTACGACTTCCTGTGGGTCACCGAGTTCCCCCTCCTCGAGTACAGCGAGGAAGAGGGGCGCTACGTCGCCATCCATCACCCCTTTACGGCGGCGATGGACGAGGATTTGCCTCTTCTCGACACCGATCCTCTCAAGGTCCGTAGCAAGGCGTACGACCTCGTCATCAACGGCGAGGAGGCGGGCGGCGGCTCCATCAGGATCCACACCCCCGAGATGCAGAGCAAGATCTTCAATTTGCTCGGCTTTACCGATCAGGATATCGTGGATCGTTTCGGCTTCTTCGTCGAGGCGTTCCGTTACGGCGCGCCCCCGCACGGCGGACTCGCCTTCGGCTTGGATCGCCTCGTGATGCTCCTCACCGGTGCGGAGAGCATCAAGGACGTTATCGCGTTCCCCAAGATGCAGAACGCCTGCTGTCTGATGAGCGACGCTCCCTCTGCGGTCGAGCCCAAACAGCTGACCGACCTCGCGATCGCGGTCACCGCGGACAAGAAATAAGATGCTGGAAGTCGGTTTCGTCGAGAGCGTGAACGAGCACCGCGGCACCGCCAAGGTGGTCTTCGACAGGAAGTCCGCCTGCGATAAGTGCCGTATGTGCCTCACCGCGAGCGGCGAGAAGATGAAGGTCTACGTCGAGGTGAAGAATACCCTCGGCGCCAAGGTGGGGGACAAGGTCGGCGTCACGATGAGCGATCGCTTCGTTCTGCGCGCGGCGTTCATCGTCTACGTCGTGCCCGTCCTCTTGGTCGGCGCGGGTCTCGCGATCTTTCGCAAGCTGGGGGATCTGTTGCTTCTCGCCGTCGTGGCGGTCTGTCTCCTCCTCGGCATCGGCGTCGGCATCTTTGCCGACAGGATGATCCGCAAGAGATCGGCTTTCGCCCCGACACTCTCCGCGATCTACGATCAAGATACCTCTCTTCCGGCGACCTCGGAGGACGAGGGTGGGGAGATGCCCTCCGCTTCGGACGACGATCGTCCCGAGGCTGACCCTTCGACCGAGGATGTTCCGTCGGATACGGACGACGCGGAATAATGAACCGATAAAACGTCAAAAATACGGTAAAATACGCATAAAAGGAGATTATTATGAACAAAGTGACCAACGCGAACATCGCAGAATACAAAGAGGCTGATTGCGCCGTTCTCGACTTTTGGGCGACATGGTGCGGACCTTGTCGCATGCTCTCTCCCGTCGTGGAGGCGCTCGCGGAGAAGTACGCGGGCAGGGTGGCGTTCGGCTCGGTGAACGTGGACGAGGAGGAAGCGCTCGCCATTCAATACGGCGTGTCGGTCATCCCGACCCTGTTCTTTCTGAAGAAGGGCGTCGTCGTGAACAAGACGGTCGGCGTTCGCCCCGAGTCCGAACTCACCTCGATCCTCGAGGATATGCTGAAGTAAAATAGCGGGCTTTCGCCCGAAAGATAGGAGAAAAATATGATAGATTTGACTACGATCAAGAAACAGGACGAAGCGGTCTGCGCTGCGATGGAACGCGAGCTTGCCCGTCAGCGCGGCAACCTCGAACTCATCGCCAGCGAGAACATCGTGACCCCCGCCGTTATGGCGGCGATGGGCAGTCACCTGACCAATAAATACGCCGAGGGCTATCCCGGCAAGCGCTATTACGGCGGTTGCGCCTTCGTGGATGAGGTGGAGACCCTCGCGATCGAGCGCGTGAAGCAGATCTTCGGCGCCGCCTACGCCAACGTGCAACCGCACAGCGGCGCGAACGCGAACCTCGCGGTGTACTTCGCGCTCCTCGAGGTCGGCGACACCATCCTCGGGATGAATCTCGCGCACGGCGGGCACCTGACCCACGGCAGCCCCGTAAATCTCTCCGGTAAGAACTACAACGTCATCCCCTACGGCGTCAAGAAGGAGACGGGCAGGATCGACTACGAAGAGGTCGAACGCCTCGCCAAGGAGCATCGTCCCAAGCTCATCGTGGCGGGCGCGTCCGCCTATCCCCGCGCCATCGATTTCGCCGAATTCCGCCGCATCGCGGACGAGGTCGGCGCCTACCTGATGGTGGATATGGCGCACATCGCGGGCTTGGTCGCCGCGGGCGAGCACGCCAATCCGATGCCGTATGCGCACGTCGTGACCACCACGACCCACAAGACCCTGCGCGGACCGCGCGGCGGCGTGATCCTGACCAACGACGAGGAGCTCGCCAAGAAGATCAACAAATCCATCTTCCCCGGGACGCAGGGCGGTCCCTTGATGCACGTCATCGCGGCGAAAGCGGTCGCGTTCGGCGAGGCGCTGACTCCCGAGTTCCGCGCCTATCAGCACCAGATCGTGCTGAACGCCAAGGCGATGAGCGAGCGCTTCCTGAAAAACGGCGTGAACCTCGTCTCGGGCGGCACCGACAACCACCTGATGCTCCTCGATCTGCGTCCCTTCGGGATCACGGGTCGGGAACTTGAAGTCCGGCTGGACGAGGTGCATA
>JAFSZO010000096.1 GCA_017455605.1 Clostridia bacterium | reverse complement strand
TCCGAGAGGTCCAGCCACTTGGAGCCTAATGCTCTTTCGTTGCATTCGTTGTATGAGCCCCAAGAGCCGATGACGATTCTTATAGGATCACTCATTTCTCGGTTCCTCCTCAAAGTCTGCAAGATAGATCTTGTCGTACATAGCGCCGTATTCGATGTAGTCCCCATTTTCGTCGGTGAGTATCTCGAACGTCGTGACGGTTATCTTGCCTCGGTTGGTGATAGCAACCTCGACTTCGTGTTTGTCTTGGTTGATCTGCAGGATGTTGAAAGTGACGAATTCTTCTCCGTCATAATGCAAGTATTCTGCCATTTCGAGCCTCCTTTGTCCCTATGGGACAGGTTGAACAGGTAGGGAAGGAACTTTTCTTTTTCATCTTGGATACCTCCGTATATTTATTTGCCTTTCGGCAGGGGCAGAGGGGTACGGAGAAAAGTGAAGGTTCGATTTTACTATTAACATCTATAAGGGAGTCAACGAACAAGAAAAAACGTTGCGTTTGAATCGTTTGAAATGGGAGTTTTAAGTGACAATTTTTCGCGTTGACTGCCGCTTTTCTCTGTGCTACGATAGCCACCACGGAAGGGAAATAAACGGAGGGAACCGCCTAAATGGCAAGAAAAAAGCCAAGCGCTTTTGCGCCTGGCTAAGGTTAGTTTGGTCGATTGAATTTGATGCCGAAAAAGTCTTTTGCAATAAATAAAACGAACTCCGAATCGCTTCCAGAGTTCGCTTTATTGTCATATGGTGGGCAATAAGGGACTCGAACCCCTGACTTCCTCCATGTGACGGAGGCACTCTACCAACTGAGTCAATTGCCCGTATTGGTCTGAGTGAGAAGATTTGAACTTCCGGCCTCTTGAACCCCATTCAAGCGCGCTACCAAACTGCGCCACACCCAGATAATTAACGATGTATTAAGTTGTCAGACGATCCGCTTCACTCCGGCGTTTGGGAGCGCGCTGCGCGCATATGGCGAAGCCCATGCCGCACGACGCAGGTGCGAATCGTTACTCATCCGATGTCGGCATCTCGTTCGGGAAGTGCACTATTGCATACCAAACTGCGCCACACCCAGATATTTACGATGTATTAAGTTGTCAGACGATCCACCACCCTCCGCGTTTGAGGGAGCTATCGCCAAGCATAGAGATTATATCACTCCCAAAACTTTTTTTCAACTGTTTTTACACGTTTTATGAAAATTGATCATCACTAATGTCGAGCGAAGCGAGACACATCATGTCCCACGAAGCAAATACATTATGTCGCCGTAGGAGATACGAAAGGAATTGCGGGTCGCGTTGCTCCGAATGAAACTTAAAAAATCAGTGTCAAATATCGCAATATCAAGCGACCGAGGAGAAGGGTGCGGATGCGAGGCCGAAGACGCCATTCGGCGTATGATAATTTGCTACGCAAAAATGATAACTCCCTACGGGCGAATGATAATTCGCTACGCTCATATTTTGCTAACGCAAAGGGCGCGGAAAACGCTCAACCAAAGCGACCGAGGAGCATTATCCATAACCAAGCGGGCGCGGAGAAATGCCTCAACCAAAGCGACCGAGGAGAAGGGTGCAGATGCGAGGCACAACAAAAGGCGGCGAATGAGCGTACTCCACGTACGTGATTTCGCCGCCTTGCAGTTTGTAACAAAGCAGATGTGCCCTAATACTCGGTCGCTTTAGTTGATGGCGACAGTCACCGCCAACACCGTCGATGCCGCATCATCGAAGGTCAGCATCAAGGTCACGTAGCTATTCGCCTCCTGCGCGTTCAGCCACGAGCTGCTGATCGTCAGCGTGCCGCTCTGCGGGTCGAAGTCGCCGTCTCCGTCGAAGAGGGAGAAGTCGGTGCCGCCCTTCACCGCGATGGACTTCACGCCGTGCTCGTAGTTCTTGAAGGAGACGACCACGGGGAGCAACGCGCCGCGCACGTAGTTCAGGCTGGTCTCGGTGGTGGACTCGGGCTTGCGCGTGTCGGAGACCTTTACGATCAGGGTGGTGACGTTCACGTCGGTCAGCACGTTGTAGGTGTAGGTGCCGACGCGGAGCGAATTGAGGTAGGACTCGCGAATGGTGATCTTGGTCGTACCCTTCGCGTCGTTCACGCCGATGGTGTACTGACCCGCCACGCCGTTGCCATCCACCTTTTGGAAGGTGGCGCTGCCGAGCATCATCTCAAAGAAGCGGTCGCCGCCCTGCGCCTTGTCGTACTCGATGGTCAGGACGCCGCCCTTCGCCGACTCGATCACGGGCTTGGTGTTGTCGACCACGGTCAGGGATACCTCCGTAGCGGAGGAGCCCGCGCTCACGCGGAAGGTGTAGGAGCCGACCGCGAGCTTCGCGAGGTAGCTCGCCTTGACCTTCACGGCGCTGCCGGAGACGGTGTAATCCGTGGACTTGATGCCGTTATCCGCGAGGATGATCGAGGAACCGGTCGTATAGATCGTGTACTCGACGTCCGCGGGTGCCGCCTTGTCGAAGGTGGCGTAGGAGACGCCCGCCACGATGGCGGCGGTGTCGGAGACCGTGATCTTAAAGTTGCGGCTCTCGACGCCGGTGGCGCCCGTAAACTTCAGCGTAAAGCTGTAGTCGCCTTGGTTCAGTCCGGACAGATAGCTCGCCAAAACGTTGACCTTGCCCTGCGCGATCTCGTAGTCGGACTCGGAGATCCGAGTGGTCTTGCCTTCTACGCCGACGACGGAGTAGGTGTACGCCTCGAAGGCGACAGCCACGTTGTGCTTCACGCCCGCGTTCTTGGAGAAGGTGAACTTGCTCTCATAGAGAGCAGGCACGCGATCGTCCTCGACCGTCACGATGAGGTCGAGGGTGGAATCATTGGTGGCGACCACGGTGAGGTCGTAGTCACCCGCCGCCTTATTTTCGAGGGCGGAGGCGTAGATCACGAGGGTGCCCGCGCTGTCCACGCTGTAGTCGCCCGCGTTGAGTCCTTCGATCTTTTCGACCTTGCTGCCCGACAGCTCGAGCGCGAATACGACGTTCGCCTTCGCGGTCTTGCTGAAGGTGGCTGCGGTGACGGGCGCGCCGATCGGCGTGGAGTCGAAGACGACGACAGTGAGGGTCACGCGGCCCTTGTCGGTCACGTAGATGAACTCGTGCTCACCGACGGCGAGATCCGCGAGGAACTCCTTGTAGATCGTGACCGCGCCGGTGTCTTGGGCGGCGTAGGACGCCACGGTGATGCCCACGCCGTTGAGCCCGATGAAGGAGGATTGATTCTTCTTCACGTCGAAGGTGACGTCCGCAGGCTCGTTCTTATCGAAGGAGCGCGAAGTGTCCGCGCAGGTGGGCATCACGGCAGCCTTGTGGAAGGAGACGGTGCCCGTCACGTAGTTGTCGTTTTTCGCCGTGATCTTCACGACCGCGGTGAACTCGGTGCCCACGGCGGGATTGACCTTCACGAGGCCGTTCTCGAGGGTGATATAATTCTCCGCGCCGTCAAGATATTCGATGTCAAAGCTGTCGAGGGGGACCTTGACGTGATTCGCGTCCGCGACCTTGTCGAGGTCGAAGGCGTTGACCTCGATCTCGTTGAACGCGGCGGTCTTGCCCTGCACCTCCACCGTCATATCGTCGTTGACGAGAGACTGGACGAGGTACTTGGAACCGTACTCGAAGAGGGGATACTCCAAGCGACCGAGCTCCCAGCTCTTGTCCCAACCCTTGTAGCCGATGTACGGGATGTCGAGACCCGCCTTGAGCTCGAAGTCAAAGGCGAGGTACAGCCCGCCGGTCACGTAGTAGCCCTTGATGATATGGAGCTCCTTGTTGAGCGCCGCCTGCATATCGAGACGGAGCTGACCCGCGATCTCCGCGTAGACGCCCGTCTTCACCTTGAAGCCGATACCCACGACCTCGAGCAGGCTGGCGGTCAGCTTCACGTAGACGCCCGCCTCCGCCTTCACCTTGCCGAGGAGGACGAGGTCCTTCGCGCTGGAGGAGGTGTCGATGCTCTTGTAGGTGTCGACCTTGCCGTCGACGTAGGTCACGCCCGCGGTGATGTCGGTCTCGTAGACGTACTCGAAGTCGACCTGCGCCTTGATGCCCAGGTTGATGTCAACGCCGAACTCGATGCCGAGCACGAAGCAGTAGATCGGGTACTTGTAGGAATAGATCGGGAGCTCCGCGCCCACGATGCCCTTCTCCGCCGTCTTGCCGGTGACGAGATCGGTGAACTTCTTTTTGAAATCCTCGATGTCGGTGGCTTGGAGCTTCGCATCCGAGGTCTCCATCTCGACGGAGGCGACGGTCTTGGTCTTGATGTTCACGCCGAGGTCGAGCTGCAGGTCGTCCAAATCGGTGCCGTCGAACTGCCAGTTCAGGTTGGGCGTCAGGTTGATCGTGTTCTTGACCGCAAAGGTGAGGTCCATCCCCTTCGCGAGAGTGACGATGAAGTAGAAGTCGAGCTGGATCTTTTCCTTGTCGACCTCGTAGGCGAACTTCGCGGTGATCTTCGGATTCTCGTTCCTGACGGTCTTTTCAAATTGACCGCTGAACAGGTCGAACGCTTCGACCGCCGCTTCGTAGACAGCCGCGGTGAATTCGCTCTTATCGAGCGCTTCCTGCAGCATCGCCTCGTTGACGGTGAAGTTGTTCTCGTCGATGGTCAGGGTCTTGTAGATGTCGATGTTTTTCACGACGTCGCCGAGGCTCGCCAAACGGCAGTAGATCTCCTCCTTGCCGTCCACGATCCGGGACTCACGCTCGACCACGTACGCCGCGAAACCGTTGTATTCGTAATTCTCGATCTCGCCGGCATACAAGACCTCGAGGTCCTCGTCGAAGCCGGCGCCGACGGGTTTTTTCGCGAGGATCACTTCGCCCGCCCCGAAACGCGCTTCCGCCGCGGCGGCGAGGGTGATGGTGTAGTAGGTCTCGCCGTTCTGCTCGAGGGGAGTCACCGTCGTGCCTGCAAGGGCGAGCTTCTTGATGCCCTCCTTGACCGTCACGGTCTCCGTTTCGGCGCCGCCTTTGATGGTGAAGATAAAGGTATCGAGATCCTTGTATTGCTCCGCCACGAAGGTCGAGCCGGTCGCCCAGATGCGATAGGTCGCACGGGGCTTGAATCCGTCGCGCGCGGTGATGCGGTAGACGCCGTCCCCTTGGCGCGTGCTCTTCAGCGGGACCTTGTTGCCCTTGTTGTCGTGCACGATCACGAAGTTATCGAGCGCCGTGGACGGGTCGCGATCGGCGCGAACGTCAAAGAAGGTGTCGACGCCGAGCTCTTTGAAGACGCCGACCTCCGTCGCCTCGGAATCGACCGCATAGGCAACGGGTTCGTCCTTCTTGCCGATCACACCGGCGGCGAACAGTCCGAGGACGGTCGCGGCGGCGATCACGATCACGACGGGAATGATGATCAAAAGTTTTTTCATAGATCCTCCTCCGAAATGACAACGTTTCGAGTGTTCGGGCATGCCCGTAATGTTATATAATATAATAACACGCCCTGCGCGCCTGTGACAAGACCTTTTTATGTTTTATATGCCGAGCGCGAACAAAAGGTTCTTTCGAGCAAAAAGAAAACTCCTGATTTATTCGGATTTATCCGATGATAAGAAGAAAACGTCGTTTTTTTTGCGGAACCGCAAGATAGCGAAGCGCAAACAGGGGTCAATACGGGTTTTTGATGGGCGGACGGGCTTTTAAGTAATCCAAGGTCGAGAGGAAGCCGTCGATCCGTTTCCCCTGCGCGGCAACGTAGGCGGCGAGATTGAAGGCGGCGAGCGACGCGGTATCCCCGAGCAAGCGTTCCCATTCGGTGAAGACCTCTGCGCGCGCCTTGCGGACGCTTCGACGAAAGTCGACGCACATGTTGTCGTATTGGTGATTCCTGATCGCCTTGATCGCCTCGAGGATCGCATCCAATCGCGCGATGAGGGCGTTCATTTCCTTTTCGAGTTCGTTTTTGTCCATTTTCCTTTTCTCCGTTTACGGGGGGCAGCCACCTCGCCGAGGCATCGCTCGCTTGGCTCCTTTCGGGGCGATTTGTCCCTAAGAGTCCCTAGAAAAGCGTCGCGTCACCCTCTCACCCGCTTCAATCTCGCCGACAGCAGAAAGGCAAGTGCGACCTTGATGAGGTCGGGCAAAATAAAGGGAACGACGCAGACGAGGAGCGCGTGACGGAGCCCTCCGCCCATCATATAGACGAACCAGGCGCTGCCGCCGAAGTAGACGAGAGCGAGCGAAACCGCCGCCGTGGCGTAATGCGTCCAGGCGGGCATCTTGAAGAAGGAAAGGATGAAGTACAGGAGCGCCACCGCCGCGAACGCCATAATGAAGCCGCCCGTCGCGGACAGGAGCACCGAGAAGCCTCCGCGGAAGCCCGCAAAGACGGGTAGCCCCACCGCCCCGAAGAGCAGATAGAGCCAGATCGCGATCGCACCGCGCTTGCCGCCGAGGTATTCCAGCGTAAAGAAGACGCCGAAGACCTGCAATGTGAAGGGGACGGTCGCGGGGATCGTGATGAAGGCGCAGATCGCATTGACGGCGACCGCGAGCGCGATGTAGGCGATGTCGCGCGTATTCAGTTTTTTCAGAGCGGTTTCTTTCATCTCGATCCCATTGTATCATCCGCAGGCTTTGCGCGCAAGCATTTCGCGCCGAGAGCGTCCTCCCTGCCCGTGATGTCGCGATTTGCCGCCTCGACCCACCCCCGAAAAACAAAATAAACAAATCGCGAATTAAATACGCAAAGTGCTTGCAAATCTTTCCCCACTGTGCTACAATAACATCACCCAATGGACAGTTAGCTCAGTTGGTAGAGCGTCTTCTTGACGTGGAGAGGGTCAGGGGTTCGAGTCCCTTACTGTCCACCATAACGAAATAAAACGAACTCCGAAAGCAATTCGGGGTTCGTTTTTTTCGCGCACTGCCCTTAACACGGGACGAGAACCGAGAGCGTTAAGAAATCGACAGTTGACTTCTGTCGATTTTAGCGATGACCGCCGCGGTGCGAGGAGCAGAAACAGGACAAAAACGCATTGCTCCGAGCACCGCAAGAGGAGAGTCCCTTACTGTCCACCACAGGTGAATAATACGAACTCTTTTGGAAAGAAAGGGTTCGTATTATTCATTTTATGGGACTATCTCGCCGTTGTAATCAAACGCTGATTTCTTTCACTAAAAACCTTTTTCGCCAGGCGGTAATGCTTGGCTTTTTTTGCTATTTAGGAGATTTTCTCCGTTTATTTTCCTTTCGCCCTTTTGTTGTAGCACAGATCTCTTGCAGGTCAACGCGAGAAATAATTGACTGATTATTTCTATTGATGAATAACACCACATCAATTTTTTCTCGTGCCTCGTTGACCTGCTTTTTCTTTACCCCAATACAGACAATCCCTATATAGTAAAGTCCATCGGCGTATCCGCGCCAACGGTCAAAAACCGGGTAACCATATTGGTACGCTCGGGCGTGATCGCTTTGGTGCGTCCCTTTATCCCGTCCGTATCTAAACGATTGGTAAAAGCGCCTAAAGTCTGTTTAAGGAATATAAACGCAACATTTCTGCGTTTTGCAGGCAGGAAAGCAGGCGATCGGGCGACCCGAATTACTGCTTTTGCACAAAGTCAATGAGTTCCGACAGACTTTTTATCGGATGATCCGTTTTCTCATATTGCGCCGCGCATCCGATCCCCACCGTCAGGAAACCGCCCGCATTTCCCGCATCTATTCCCGCTTCCGCATCTTCTACGACGATGCATTCGCAAGGCTGCAAATTCAAATACTCCGCCGCCTTCAGGAAAACCTCCGGATCGGGCTTACTGTGCGTGATGTTATTACCGTCGGATACGGCGTGAAAATATTTCGCTATGCCGGTTTTTTCCAAAATGAGCGGCGTGTTTTTCGATGAAGAACCTATGGCAAGTTTTAGCCCGCGCCGGCGCAAGCCCTCAAGCACGGCGCGCGTGTCGTCGGATACGTCCGACGGCGTCATTTTCTGCAGATACTCACGATACAATGCATTCTTTTCCGCCGCCATCACTTCCTTTTCCGTTTCGGAGAAAGTCTGGTCGGAATAGGACAGCACGATATTGAGGCTCTCCATCCTCGAAACGCCGCGAAGCCTATCGTTGACCTTTTCATCAAAAGGGATTCGGAGCTTATCGGCGAGCGATTTCCAAGCCTTGTAATGATATTTGTCGGTGAACAGCAAAACGCCGTCCAAGTCAAAGATGACGCCTTTTATCATATCAGACCTCCGCAAAATATTTCCTGAAAAAGTATGCCGGCGTACAACTCCAAGCGTGGCAATAGCTGTTAACCGCTTTGCCGCCATAAGGTGATTGGTCCGGGTCTTCCGGATCAAACAGCTCCCAAAAGGTGTCTGCGCCGCGTTCCGTCATGCCGCCCCAGTATTCGCCTATCACCTTTCGGGCTTCGCCTATATTCCCGCTGTCCGCGAGCGCCTGCACATAGTGGTGCATCATATAGGGGGTAATCGGCTTGATCGCTTCTTTGCACGCCTGCAAACGATCCAAGAGCAAGGCGTTTTCTTTCGCCTTAAAAACTTCGGCGAGCACAAACCATACGTTGGTTGCATAAGAGATCTGTCTTTGCTTTCCGCTGACGAACAGTCCTCGCTCTTTATCATAAAACCCTTCGATCGCCTTAGCCGACTTCGACGCGACGTCTTTCTCATAAGGAGAGGCGTCTCTATGCAATTCTTTTAACAGTTTTGCAAGTGTCTTTTCGGCATAAATGTAAACAGCTTGCGCTCCCGCCTGTTTATTGAGGTCAAGCGACCAATCGAGGAAACACCAGCCGAGCTTGTCGCAATCTTTAATCAAATCTCCGTCGAAGCGCTTCTTTGCGATCTCTATTTGTTTTTCGGCAAGCGGCAAAAGATCGTTTATCGTCTGCCGATCACCCGTCTCCTTGAAATAATCGTACAACGTGGGGATAAACAGCAGGGAATAATCAAACAACGACTGATCGTCGGGCGCGACGTCCGGCTTCGTGAAAACGCATTGACTTATGTTGCCTTCTCCGTCCGCCGTCGCGGCGAAAAGATACAGACAACGTTTGACCAAATCGTTATGCCGATACGTTTGATAATTGGTGAGCGCCTGCAAACGCAGGTCGCCGAGCCATAACCGCATATCGCGTTTCGGTCCGTCCTCAAACTCATATTGCATACATTCCGAAAGCGTTTTCAGCGCGACCTTATCGATGGCCTTCTCCCTTTTACTGCTCCCGCAAACGGGGATCCGCTCGGGCGCGCTCGTCACGCTCTTTACGCTTACTTTATCGATACGAAGCCTGTATTTGGGAGAAGTAGCCATTACTTCCGCTTTGATGTAGCGAAAGGCGAACCTTCGCTTAAACGCATAAGCACAAGGCAATACGTCAAGGTGAATGATTTCATCCTGAATCCAACCTTTGCTGATCCACCCGTTGTAAGAGGACGTATCCTCTTCAAGCTCTTGCGCCGTTTCGCAAAAACGCACCTTGATAAGGGCAGGAGCGTCGTAATGCGCTCCGACCGAGGAAAACCATATTTTCGGATACCCTACGAGATGCGTCCCGAAATCGTACACGACCGTTTCTCTCTCCGCGAGCACTTGCCCGCCTTTCACGGTATGCGTTTTGACAGTCAGCTTCGGCTTTGCGGCTTCGGCTTTTTTTAAAAAATCAAGGTTCATAATTTGGTATCCCATTTCCCGCAGAAGGCGTCAACGGGGCTTTTCCCCGTAAAGGCGCTTTTCCCCGTCAGTTTTTTCATCAATTCATTCTGTATTTCGTCTGTTCCGCCGTAAGTATTTATATAGGTTTTGATCCTCGGAGCATCCAGCAGATGATATGGATTCTCAAACGAGATCATGATCGTCGGCACGGAGTTCATAAATACGGGAACGTCCGCTCCCATCGGTTCCGCCCATTCGATCCTGACGACCGTTTGATTGGATTTTGTCGCGAGAGCGACAAGATAAAGGATCAAATCGTACTTGTCGTATACTTCTCTGACAGGTTTCGCCATACCTTCCCATCCGCCATCGGGTACAAATACGTCGACGGCAAAGCCTTGCGCCCGCAGTTTTTCAATAAAACGATCGCACGTTCCCGCAGCGATGCCGCCGCCGAACGCATTGGCTGCGCCTTCTTTTTTATAAACAAGAACGCGCTTATATTTGTTGGGAGATATGGGCAAAACACCTTTTTCGCTCTTCACGAGCGTGATGCTTTTGTCCGCGACCTCTCGCGCCACCGCTTTATGCTCCGCGCACCCTACCGTCTGCCTTGCCGCATGCTCATCCGGGATATTGCTTTTCTCGTGCAATTTCAGAGAGGCTTTCAACGCAAGTATGCGCGTTACCGCTTCGTCGAGTCTTTCTTGCGAGATGACGCCGCTCTTCACGCCGGCAGTCATAAAGGCGAAATCTTCTTCCAAGTTCTTGGTAAACAAGAACATATCGCACCCCGAAGCGATCGTGAGCGGCACGGCTTTTTCTCTGGGCATCACCGTGCCCATTCCCGCCATCGTCGTGGAGTCTGTGACGATGAGTCCGTTGAATCCGAGTTTGCCGCGCAACAGTCCATTCAAAAGTTCGGGCGCAATGAGCCCCGGCATTATCTCATCGTCTTTCAGCTCGGGGTTTAACGCTTTTGAATACGCCGGTTGCATGATGTGTCCGACCATCACGGTCTTTGCGCCCGCATCGATACAAGTCCGATATACGTATCCGTAACTTTCATCCCATTCTTCCGCAGAAAGAGAATTGACCGAAGCGAGAAGGTGTTGATCCCTCTCGTCCACGCCGTCGCCCGGGAAATGCTTTATGCTTGCCGCGATCCCGTGCTTTTGCACCTCTTCCACGTATGCTTTTCCGAAGGACGCAACGGTTTCCACGTCGCTCCCGAACGTGCGCGTATTGGTTATGGGATTGCGAAAATTATAATCGATATCGATGATCGGCGCAAACGCCCAGTTTATGCCGAGCGCGCTTGCCTCTTCTCCGATGATCCTCGCGAGCGCCGTCGCGTACTGTTTATCGTTCGTCGCGGCAATGCCCATTTGACAGCCGACGCGCGTGCCTTCGTAACACGCTTGATTCAATCCCGCTTCCAAATTCGCGGAAATGAGCATCGGGACCTTCGCATTACGCTGAAGATGCGTTACGGTATTAACGATCTCCGGTAAGCTCATGGTTCGCGTCATGACGCCGCCGACCTTTAGGTCCGCCGCAAGAGACTTCAAGTACTTTTCATCGTCGGTATAGGTGATCAAACAAAACAGTTGTCCGATTTTTTCCTCTTCGCTCATTCCGGCGAGCGTCTTATTTACCCATTGTATATCACTATCATTCAGATAGAACGGTTTCGATTTTAAGTTCATTATTCAGCCTCTTCGCGAGTCTTTCTTTGCGCCGATCTCATCTTGATCGCGTCGTGCCATTTCTTGAACAACTTACCCGTCACCAAGTCTTTGCAGGTCTGTTCGTTGCTGAGATAGATCAAGAAGACGACGAGCAACACGGCATTGATGATCGACTGGGTGGACGCAGACACTTCGTTGATATACGCCGCAAAGGTCGAATTCAGCATCGACATACATAGGCCGGCAAGCAAATAGCCGAGTTTATCATTGGAGAACCTGCCGATAAATCCGCCGATAAACATCGGAAGGAAGGCATTGAACATGATGCCGATCGAGCCGAAACTCAGGCTCCTGCCGTCCAATCCGCCACTTCTCGCAACGCTCAAAAATCCGACGATCCCCATCATCGCGCCGCAGATCACATAACAAACGATCGCATTGGGAATCTCTTTGATGCCTGTGTTTACCGAGACTTTTTGTCCTTCTTTCAGCGCCGCGTAATCGCGTCCGAACTTGGTGTGATCAAAGACGAATATCATCAGCGCGAGCGTTACCGCGATGACGATCAACGCAAACCACCAATTGTTGTTCATAAAGTTATAAATCGCCATCGCTTCGCCGCCGTTGATATATTTGCCGGAAGCGATCGAATAGGTGATGCCTTCGAAAATGAGGGTCACGCCGAGCGACGTAATGATCGGCGGTATCTTCAGCAGCACATATAAAGTGCCCGAAACGGCGCCGAGGATCGCTCCGACCGCAAAACAAAGCAATAGGTTTACGATCGCCGTGCCGGAAGACACGGGCATTGACGACGTGATCTTTATGCTGATAAGCGTAGATAGCACCGCCATGGAGCCGAGCGAAAAATCAAAGCGCCCGGATCCGAGGTTGATCGATAACGCAAATGTGGTGATGGTGACGATCCCCGCATAGATAAGGAAATTGGAGAATCCCGATATCCCGGAAATCATCGTCCTACCGCCGGCTGCACACGCAATGAGCGTGACAACGGCAAATACCAACGGAATGGCAAGCGTGCCCACGCTTTTCTTTGCGATCTCTTTCGCCCTTTGCTTCGTTATAAGCTGTTCCATTCTGACCCCCGTTTCGTTACCGCCCGCATTGCGGCGGGCGGTAACCGTCTGAAAAGTAACGTTTGATTATTTGCTTGCGACCAAATCCGCAATCTGCTGATAGGTCACATCCGCCCCGATCACGGTATCGAGGACTTCTTTGTTGTAGATGGGAGAATCACCCGACTCTTTGGCGTAGTTCGTAGCGTATTCCTCAGCGGACTTCGCGACCATATAGCCCTGATCGAGCGAAACCGCATTGCCGTCCGCATCACGGATAACGTTGCCGTTAAGCGCATTCATGATCAATGCGAACACGGGACCTACGGACGAGCCGTATTTTCCGGCAAGATAACGCATGGAGCCGCTCTCGAAATTCGTCTTGTTCGCAGCGGTAAACGCGTCGACGTCGGCGTAGGGGATCTGCTTCTGATTGAGTTGGGCCGCCATGAACACAGAGACCATACCCACACCCAGAAGGGCGTCGGGCGCCGTTCCCGCAAGCATCGCCTGAAGCGGTTCGTCAAGACCTGCTCCCGGAGCCATAGAGAGAACGGTGGTAACCGTGATCCCGCTGTCACCGGGCTGGATGTTATTCAGATTCGCAGTACCGTTGTCCTGTCCGTAAATCCCGCCGACGATGTCCATTCCCGACAGGGACTGACCGAACGCGCTGTACGTCATACCGAGACCGGTCAGGATGCCCGCCGTTCTCGCGACATGCTCGGGTGCGGGGAATCCGACGTACAAAGCAACCGAATGGATCGCGTTGTCTCCCGTAAGCGATTTGTAATATTGTCCCATCGCCAGACCTACGTTATACTCGGTGAACGTGCTCGGTCCCACCTGTCCGACGAAGTACTCCTTCGTCTTATACTCGGCGTACTCTTCATCTTTGAGCGTACCGGTGGCGACTGCATAATAGACCTTGCTCGATTCGCACTTCTCGATCTGAGCGGGTCTGTCGCAAGACGCGAACGAAATGATCGCCTTGCAATTCTCGGCGAGCAGCTTGTCGAGTTCCGCCATCTCTTTCGTCGCATCGCTGCCGACCTCTTCGGAATACACGAAATCCACGTCGTAGTTCTTTTCAACGTAGTTCTCGTAGTAGTTACGGAAAGCCAAAGCCTCCGCACCGCTGGCATCCGCGACCAATACGCCGATCTTTACGGTCGTGTTGCCTTTGCCGCAAGCAGCCAAAGAGACCGCTGCCGTGAGGGTGATCGCCATAACGCACATTGCGATCACGAGTACTTTCACAAACTTTTTCATTTTTTCCCTCCTGAAAATGGTTTTTATACGCCGCTGTCCGCGGAACATACCTTTCTTATCTGGGCAGGTTCTTTGCCCTATAGTTCATGCTCGCCACATATACGACGGCAAGGAAGACCATCGCGCTGATTATCTGCGTAATGCCTTGGCTGCCCTGACTGTCGACGCCCGCCATGCGGAGCACGATGTTCAGCGTCAGGTTCAAGAGCACATACGAAAAGCCGCCGATGAGCGAGGCGTATATTTTCGAACGCGGCCCGCCGGAAATGGGCATACCGCCGAATACGATCGCCACGAGGATATCCATACCGATACTGCTCGCCGTTCCCGTATTGACGGTAGGTGAATAAGACAACGTGAATATCGCGCCCAATACGACGCCCAAGCCCGCCATCACGAAGGCGATGATTGCGTATTTGTACATCGAGATCCCCGTGAGCTTTGCGCAGAACGGATTTGCTCCCAAAAACTTTTCGCGCCGACCGATTTTGGTGAAATCGAACAAGAAGGCGCATAACAGGACCCAAACGGCGATAACGGCGATCTTTATCCAAGGGGAATCAAGGGGACCGAATACCGTTTTCGGCAGCGAAAGCCCGTTGCCGGAGCCGTTCGAGATGATCAGCTGCGACGCGATCGCCGAAAGCACGCTCATCATCGCAACGGTGGTAACGAAGACGGGAATGCGGAATACGGAAGCGAGCAACGAGCTCAGCAGCGAACACCCCACGCCGATGGCGAACATGACGAGGACGGTCAAAAAGACGTTTTGCGTTGAATTATACGTCAAAACGCCCACCGTAGCGCACAATAACGTAGACGCCCCCAGACTGATATCAAAGGAACCCAGCGTATAAATGAAGATCGCACCGGTCGCCACGAGCACCAATACCGTACCTCTGTTGATAACGTTGGTGAGGTAGAGTTCCAAATTGTAGTCGTTTGCGGTAACGACGATGCAGAAAAGACCGAAGAGAAAAGCGAGCGCCGCCAAAGGCAGAATCGCTATGGCGATACTTTTGACTTTATACTTGTTGATCGAAGCACTTGCGGAAACCGGGCTATTTGCGTTTACCATTTGCCTTGGTCCTCCTTAAATCATATAGCCGATGATGTCGGCATCGCTTAAATCTTTGCTACGCAAAAACTCTTTTTTGATCTCCCCGTCCTTCATTATGAGGATCCTATCCGACATCCCCATCAGCTCGGGCATTTCTTCTGAAATAAGGAGGATCGCCTTGCCTTCCTGTTTCAACTTATACATCAATTGATACATCGCCTGCTTCACGCCGATATCGACGCCGCGCGTCGGACAATCCAATATTAGGATCTCACTTCCGCAGCCGACCCATTTGCCGAAGACGACTTTCTGTTTGTTGCCGCCGGAGAGGGTAGACACTGCTTGATTTCTGTCCGAACACTTTATGGAAAGACTCTCGATCTGCTCGTCAACGTATTTCTTTTCCAGCGGATCCCAGATCAAGAACTTGCCGACGGCATATTTATCCATACCCGCGATTGCGATATTGTCTTTTATGCTCGCGGACAACGCAAGAGACTCCGTATCTCTGTCTTTCGAGACGTAGCCCATGGCGTGTTTCATCGCGATCGATTCGTTTTTAACGATGGCTTTCCCGCCTCTGTCCGTGACGGTCACCGTGCCGCTTTGCGGAGATAACGCGCCGAACAGCACTTTACCGAGAGAATGCATTCCGCAATGAGCGAGTCCGCCGATGCCTAAAATCTCCCCCTTATGCAGCTGCAACCCGACGCCCTTCAGCCGATCTCCGTATACAAGATTGTCGCAAGCCAAAACGACCTCTTCCCCATAGGTGGGATCGTAATCGCTACGATAATAATCGCCCTGTAATTCGCGACCGATCATCGCCTTGCGTATCTCATCGGGATCGTATTCGGCGCGATCAAACGTCCTGATGATATTCCCATCGCGAAGAACGGTAAGCGTATCGCATACTTCCATGATCTCGTCAAGGTCGTGCGAAATAAAGATCACCGCTTTTTCCGTTCCTCTGAACCTATTTATAATATTATAGAGGATCTGCCTGCCGTCGTGCGCAAGAGCCGTGCTCGTTTCGTCAATCACGATCACGTCCGGATCCTTTAACAGCACTTTGGCGATCTCAACGAGTTTTCTTGCCTGAAAATCAAGCGTCGCCATAGGGGCGGCGGGATTGATATTGTCGATACCGATCGCTTGAAGCGCATCCTTTGCCGCTTTGAACATCTTCTTTTTATTGATCGGTCCGAAAGTTTTTCCGCTTTTAAAAGTCCAGACGCGGAACCTATCGAGTTCGCCCAAAAAGATGTTTTCGGCAACGGAAATGCCCGCTATCGTACCGCTCTCTTGCACGATCATCCCGATCCCCTTTCCCTCGCCGCAACCGGACAATGCGTCGAGCATAGAAGAGGGCGACCAGTCCTTGCCCTTGTATTGCATGCTCTCGACTTTCGTTGCTTTTTGCATCCCGGCGGCGATAGACGTTATGGTGGATTTGCCGGAACCGTTTTCGCCGATCAGCCCGAGCACGTCACCGCGATACAGCGTCAAGTCCACGTCCTTTAATGCGGTTACGGGACCGAAAGTCTTTGTCATACCTTTGATCTGCAGTATAACTTGTCTTTCCGATTGCATACGCTTCACCCCTCACGATTTCCTGATTTTATTTTACAAGGTATTTTTCTTTCAAAAAAACCGTCTATTTTACCCCATTTCGAGCACTTTGTTATCGGGAAAAATCTTTGCACAAGCCGCTCGAGCATCCCCGAAAATTAAGATTTTACGCCTTTTAGCAGGTGATATATTAAGATTTTGCAGTCGATATTGATTTATACAGTTTTTTATTGTACAATAGAGACAAAGGGGGATTCGAGCATGCTACAACGTATGGAGATCATAGAGTTCAACGAAAAGCTGCCTATGCGCCTGTATTGTTATCGGCTAACGGAGCTGAAAGCGCATTGGCATAACGGCATCGAGATCATATTGATCCTGAAAGGCGAATGCTCGATCATCGTGAACGACAAAATCGTCAACATGAAAGAAGACGACATCATCCTTGTTAACGACAACAACGTCCACGAACTGAAAAGCGAAAAAGGATGCAACTTGATCGCCCTATTGATCGACACCAACAAAATAGAGGGCATGACCGACAGAGTCGCCTTTGACCTCGATTCGACGAACGCGGCGAATAAAAACAAGTTTTACAAAATCAAACGCTACATCGCCGAACTCGTCAAAGTCAACAGTTCGGACGCGAGCGAAAACAACTTCTTTAACCGTTCGATCATCTACGCCGTACTCTTTGAGCTTTCAAAGAACTTCAAAGCGACCGATCGCTCCATACAATCGATAAAATACATAGAACGGCTGAACGAGATAATGGACTACATAGAACAACATTATAAAGAGGGGCTGACCTTCAATCAAATCGCGGCAGCGCATCATCTTTCCGTGCCCTATCTGTCCTCTTTTTTCAAACGCTATCTGGGCGTGAACTTTCAGACATATTATAACAACTTTCGATTGGAGCGAGCCGTAAACCAGTTATTGCACTCCGACTGCTCCATCGAACAGATCGCCTTTGATAACGGCTACCCGAACCCGCGCGCTTTCGTAACTTCCTTTAAAGCGAAATACGATACGTTGCCGAGCATATACAGGAAAAACGCTCCCGCGGTCTCTCCCGAACTATCCACGGAGTCCTTTGACGACGAACTTGACAAAAACAGCGCAATGTCCTTATTGACGAAGTATCTGCCGAAGCCGAACAGATCCGAGCCTCGCGAAACGGATTTTTCCGACGCGAAAACGGTCAGTTCCGAGAAAATAAGCCTTGCCGCTCCGGGGACCTTGCTCAAGCACAATTTCCGAAAATTCACATCGGTGGGACGCGCGAAAGAACTCTTGCTTGCCGACGTGCAAGAGATGCTCTCGGAATTGCAAAGCGAAATCGGGTTTGAATACATAAAGTTCCACGGGCTTCTGTCCGACGATATGCTTGTATATGCGGAAGATGAAAACGGCAACCCGAAATACAGTTTTATGTATATAGACAAGGTGTTTGATTTTTTGCAATCGATACACTTAAAACCGCTGGTGCAATTCTCCTTTATGCCCAAAGCGCTGTCACTTACGCCGGAGAGAACGGCATACGTTTCGCCCTACGTCTTAAGCATGCCGAAAAATATGCAAAAATGGAAAAACCTCGTTGCCGCCCTCACCAATCACTTGATCGAACGATACGGATTTCACACCGTAAAAGAGTGGTTGTTTTGCTGTTGGAACGAGCCCGACACTTCGGTGAATCTATTCGGATTTCAAAACGACGAAGATTTCTATACCCTTTACAAAGCGACCTATGACACCGTAAAATCGATTGACAAGAGACTGACGTTCGGCAGTCCTTCTTTGCTGATCTCTTATAACATCAATCAGCTTTGGTGCAAAAGATATATTGCCTGGTGCAAAGAAAACGATTGCGTTCCCGACTTTATGAACATACATTATTACGACAACGACTTCGCGGACGGTTCGTTTGACGGGCATCGCCCCGCTCATCCCCTCCATTCCAGACTCAATCGCGACGAAGATTCCTTCTCGAAATGCATTAGGAAGATCAAAAACATGTTCGACGATTGGGGCATAGGGTCTTTGCCCATCTATTTAACGGAATGGAATCTAACGGTTTCGCACAGAAATCTGCTCAGCGACACTTGTTTCAAGTCTTGCTATCTTGCAAAAAACCTTTTGGAAAACTATGACGCGCTTGACAGTTTCGGTTATTGGGTTTTAACGGATATGATCGAGGAGACCCTACCCTCAAAGAATCAATTCCACGGCGGACTCGGACTATATACTTACGGCGGCATTAAAAAGCCCCATTACTTCACCTTCCGATTCGTCAATCGCTTGGGCGACAAGTTGATAGCGAAAAACAAAGGCTATTTCGTCACGAAATCTCATCGAAAGATCCAGATCATCGCCTATAATTACGAGCATTTCAATCATCTTTTCGCGCAAGGCGAAAGTTTCGATATGCAATTTACCGAAAGATATACCCCATTCAACCAACTGGGCTTGATGGATCTTTCTCTCGAATTTACCGACCTAAAGTCGAGCAGTTGCATTATCCGCGAACAGATTGTAAACCAAACCTACGGATCCGCTTTCGACGAATGGATCAGAATGGGCGCACAACCGCTCTCAAACGAAGATATCGCGTATCTTAAAAGCGTCAGCGTTCCGAAGCTCTACGTCTCAAAAGAAGAAATCGTGAATGATACCCTTACTTATCACGCATCCCTTGAACCGCTCGAGGTCAGATTGATCGAGATCGAATTGTCGCGGCAATGATCATCGCCTCGTCGGAGCGCTACGGAACCTGCTCCACGGCGCTTTCTTGGCACGCTCGCGACTTTGCTCTCTCGCCGCAGTTATCGCCGAGCCTTGCCACCCCATAATAATTCGCAGCATTCGGTGCCGATGGTTAGAACGCAAACAACTTAATAACTATGCGCCATTAGCATTGGCTGGATAAATATCCGGAATTTTTACCGTATTTATGATAGGTGTTGCTTTGACTTAGCGCAGTTCTGTTAACTGCTGATGGACGTTGTGAAACAACAACTAACCCAAAAGTTCGACACTTTTTGTTTTCTGCGCCCAAGAATGGAACGAGAACCGAGAGCATTAAGAAAAAAGTCCCTGTGCGGTTTTAGCGGCTGACCGAAACTCCGAAGAAGGCAACACTCCAACAAAACGATTTGCCTTACGAGAAGCAAGAGGAGAACCCCTTACTATCCACCAAATCGATCGCACAAAACGCCGAAAGGCTCGGTCTGCCCGCCGCCCTTACGGCAAAAATACGAGGATATCGGACAACGCCACCTCCGCGACGTCGCAATAGAGCAGAAGGTCCTCCACCCCGACGGGAGTGCGGCCGCGCTCCCAGCTGTAGATCACGTGCTCCGAAACGCCGAAGATCTGCGCCAATTCCGCCCTGCTGATGCTGTTATCCATCTCGTAACGGCACCGATCACAGTCCCCTTCGCATTCACCCGCCTCAAAGGTCCTGCTGCGACAGGACTTCTTCCTCAATGCCGGATTGGTGATGCGCAGCTGCTCCAGATTGTATCCCGTTTTGTCCCAGTCGATGATTTTCCTCTTGAACGTTGGCATTGCTTTCTCCTCGACAAACCATATCGCTTTGTCTCTCGTTTTCTTGCGTCGACTCGTCAAACTCCGCTCGGACACAACGTAAATAGTATAGCACGCCCACTGCTTTATGACAAGCCCCCTTTCCTCCCCACGCAAAGAAAAAGTCCGCGTCGCGGACTTTTTCAACCGAGAACGGACATTCGCCGCAACGAGGGATCAGCTCGCCTGATACGCCGACATGATCGCCGCCATCAGATCCTGCTTTTCCCGTTCGTAGTTCGCGATCTACGCCGTCGGATAGATGCGGTAGACCTTCCAGCCGTATTTCCCCGAGAGAACCTGCTCGGTCAGTCTCGTGTATTCGCGAACGCTGTCGAAGTCCGCCCTGCCGGGATCGTCGATGATGATGCCCAAGATGTAGTTGTTCCTCTCGTTCGCCCGCCGCACGCCGATGCTGACCTTGCATTCCGACCGTCCGATCTCGGTATCGTACTCCAGATTCGCCTCATCGAGCACCTTGCACACCGAAGCAACGAAGGGATCGGTGCTGTGGCGATTCCGCCCCTCGGGACCGCCTGAAAAGGACCGTGCGTATTCGAGAAAGTCGCAGAGCATCTGCGCTCCGGACTTGTTCTCTTCCGGGGCGGAACTTGCGCGGATCGCCGCCCTCAGTTCCTCGCTCTTCAAGGTGGAGACCACGACCATCCGATGGCGCGCGCGGGTGACGGCGACGTTGATCCTCTTGCGGCCGGAGGCGAGTCGGATCCGCCCGAGGTAAGGGAGGGAGAAGCGACCGTTGCGATCGGCGCTGTAACAAACGCTGATGATGGTCGTATCGCGCTCGTCCCCCTGCACGGTGTCGAGGTTGCAGAAGATCAAAGGCTCTTTCTCGTGCGCCCTCTCCCACGCCTCGATCGCGTCCTTTTTGTCGGGCAGTTGCTTGAATTCTTCCCAGCGAGTCTCGATCTCAAACGCCTGCGCGTTGCTGAACGCCACGACCCCGATCGAGAATCCGCGCCGTTCGGGATGGGTCATTTCGTCATAGATCAGCCGCACGATCTCGTCCGCCTCTCCCGGGTTGACGTGGGTGCCGCCCTTACCCGCGTCATAGCAGGCGTTCGGGTCGTAGGGGACGGACACAAAGCAGATCCCGTCGTTCGCGTTTTTCTTCGCGGAGGGGAAGGAGATCAGGTTGTACTCCATCTCCCGATTGGAGAAATCGATAAGTGCCTCATCGCAGCTCCTGTAGTGCCAGGCGAGCGCGGCAGAAGCGTCGCTGAGCGCCTCATCCGCCGCGTTCAGCAACGAGTTCTCGACGTTTGCCTCTTCCTCGTAATACTGCTCCTCGTCGTCCTGCATACTCTCGCCGGCGCGGAAGAAGTCGCACGGGGGAAGCTGCTTGCTGTCTCCCGCGATGATGACCTGCCGTCCCCGCACGATCGCGGCGAGCGCGTCCTCCGTGAAGATCTGCGACGCCTCGTCAAAGATCACGAGGTCAAAAGTGATCCCGACGTCGACGTATTGGCTGACGTTCAACGGCGACATCATAAAGCAAGGCTTGATGCGCCGGATATAGTCGTAGTTTTCCGAAATGAACTGCTTGATCGAGCGGTCGGTCTTGGCGGGGAATTTCGGGTATTCCGACGAAGTCCCGCCGCCGTGCTTCGCGGCAGCCTCTTTGAGATAGCCGTCCAACGCTTCGCAAAGCCGCGCGGCGCTCGTACTCAGCACGCCCATATCCGCTTCGGCGTATTTGCGCATCAGCCGCTCGTGCTCGGCGCGATCGAAGTCTCGAACGTACGTCAGCCCGTTGCGCTCCACGAATGCCTCGATGGTCTTTTGATAAAAGGTGCGAAACAAGCGCGCCTTTGCCACGTCAAGATCGCACCCGCTGCGGATCAACTCCCTCCAAACGGGAGTCAACCCCTTATCGTCTATCGCCGTGAGAGCGTCGCACAGGCGGCGCCAAGCGGCGAGCAAGCCGCGATGCTCCGTGATCGCCTTCGCGATCTCCGCATACGCGAGGAAATCAGCGCTCGCCTTCCGCATGTACGGGGACATCTCTTTGGACAAAAGCGCCTCTTTGCTCTTCAGTTCTTTCGGCTGATCGGCGAGCGCACGAAGGTGCTTCACCGTCTCGTAATACCGCTCGGGACGGAACCGATCGACCCAGTCCGCCCTCTTTCGGTCGAAGACACGCCGATCGTGCCCCCGCAGGATCTTTTGGAGTCGGGTCAAGTCCGCTCTGAGCTCCGTCCATTCGTCGAGACCGACAGGCTCGAAACCGAACAGCGCGACGTCTTCGGTGCGCGCCGCCCGAATGCGCTCCTTGGCCTCGAGGAGCCTCGCATAACGGCGTAACCGGTCAAGGGCGGAGACTGCCGAGGCGTAGTCCTTCCTCTGTCCGCGCCCTTGGATACAACCGAGTATCCCGTCCAGCCAAGCGTCGTATTTGCTCCCGACGCGTCTGAGGAACAGACGGTAGTGCTCCGCTTTTGCCTGCGCTTCCCCGAGGTCGAATGCGGCAAACCTCTTTTTGTCGATCGAGGAGACCTCTTTGGAGTTCTCTTCCTCTTCGATCCTTTGGATCGTCTCGCAACGCTCGGTCGCCCGCGCGAGCAAGGAGGCGACCTTCTTTTCGCTCAGGTCGTCGAGGATCTCCGACGAGAGCCTCGGCATCTCGGACCAAAGCCTCGCCTGTTTCGCACACAAGGTCAAGTACTCGGGATCGGCGTCCGCATTCCAACCGTAAGATCTCAAGTCGGCCAGAAGCGCCTCGACCTCGTCACACAGCTCCCGATACCTCTCGGCAACTGCCGCGAGCTTGTTCGTCGGATCGCCGATGCACCCGTAGAGTGGATGCTTGTACCGGTCCTCACAGCCGCAGGTCTTGAGCGCCTCGTACCCCTTCTCGATCATATCGCACAACGCGATGAACGCCGCCCTGTCCGATGGGATCAGCGAGATCGTGTTCAGCGGAGCGTAGGGAGAATACTGCGCCATATCCTGCAAGAGTCTGAGATAATTCCGTCCGCCGTACTCTCCGCGCATCTGCTTCATAAAGGTCTTGATCTGTTCGTAGCGGAACGCCTCGTCCGAGAGGAGCCTGTCGTCGTACCCGCCGACGGGAGAGACCCCCGTCAAGCAACGATTCAGCTCCTCCACGAACGCGGCGCGACTGACCGCTCCGCCGTGTTTTCGGAAAGAATCGAAGTCCAGTACGAAGTCCGTGAGCGACTTGTCCGCCCCGGTACTTTGCGCCAAGTTGTCGAGGATGACCGAGCGCGCGGATGCCTTCTCCGTCACGAACAGCACGCTCTTGCCCTCGCCGAGTGCAGAGGTGATGATGTTCGTGATGGTCTGACTCTTGCCCGATCCGGGTGGGCCCTGCAAGATAAAGGACCTACCCTCTTGCGCGGCTTTGATCACCGCATCCTGAGAGGAGTCGGCGTCGAGGGTGACGTACTTCGCGGCGCTCCTCTCGCGGGGAACGGGCGAAGCGATCGCGGCGGCCAAATCGCCGCACAACCGCCTGACGATCGGATGTTGCAGGTACTTCTCGCCGTTCTCCTCGATGTCGGCGTGCAACTGCAACTTTTGATAGTGGAAAAGCCCTATCCCGAACCCCGCGTCGATCTCCCAGTCTTTGGTGATCGCCGTGATGGCGTCGTCGCCCACCTTCAAGCGGGTACGCAAGCGCGAAAAATACCCCAACACGTCGTCCGGATCCGGGGTCGGCAGCGAGATCGAACAGGTCTTCGAATAAGCGGCGAGCATCTGGATCAAGGTCTTATTGAGTTCGAATTTACCCCCGCTCGAAGCGTCGACCTCGAAATAGTACTGCCCCCTCGACCTGTCCACGCCCAAATTGATCGGGCACAGCAAAAGGGGCGAATGGTACTCGGTGCCGTTGGCGTCCTTCCACTCGAGGAAGCCGTACGCGAGATACAGGACGTGCAGTCCGAAATTGCGGTCCATCGTCTTGGCTTTGTTCGCGAGCTTCTTCGCGACATCGCCCGTGAGCGCACCGTTGCTCGTGCTGATCATCACGCTCGCGTCGTAGGCGGAGAGGTCGTCGTAGGCGACGAAGGGCGCGGTGTCTATCGCGACGGCGCTGCCGCACTTCGGGCACTTGAGCGCGGAGCCGCTCAGCTCCTCAAACCCGATCCGATTGCCGCAACGGCAACGATATCCGTCCTGCGGCAAGCGGTAAAGCCTCTCCGTGATCGGGATCAAACTCTTACGGTTATGCACGTTTTCCGCATCGCAGACGGGGCACGGTCTCGCCGGTTGCGTCCGTTTCGCGGCAGAGTCGTAGGGGAAGACCTCGGTCCTGCCGCAGAGCTTGCACTTGTAGATCATTTTCGGATGCAGTTTGCCCCAATTCGCGAGATAGACCTTGGACCCCTCCTTGAAGAGGTGGCGGATCGTCGCGCGGGGATCGGCGCAAAACAGCCCCATCGTCGCGCTCTTGATCGGCCGAAAATGCACGAGCTGATTCGTGCGGGAATAGTCCAAGAGGCGGATGCCGAACCGCTTTAACCGCTTCCGTTGCGGGTCGGGCTCGTCTTGCACCGATACCGAGCAGTCGAACCGCATCAATTCGTTCTCGTCGAACCCTTCACAGTCGATGGCGTCGACGGACACTCCGAAAAAGCTCACCGCGGCGACGCAGATCGTGAAATAATAGGCGTCGAAACGGTATTCGTCCGTCACGACCGTCGCGGAAAGCAGGCTCGCCAGTTCGCACAGCTCGCTCTCGTCGCCGACGAAGCCGCCGCCCCGCCCCTTTATGATGCGATAAGCGGGAATGAGCAGGCGCTCCAGCGCCTGCCCGAACCCGTACGAACAGCTCTCCCGCAGATAGTCGCCGATGATCGACGAGGGCATGTCTGCCCAACGCGGAGCAGCTTTGCCCATTAGGGTCAACCTGTCACAATAAGATAGAAACGTATCCTTTTCCATAGTCTCCTTCCGTTTTCTTGCTCAGCAAACCAATTTGATCGCGACAGTGCTGACCACCGGTTTGATGCTCTCCCCATTGGCGAGCATGACGGACTCTCCCTTCGCGATCTTGCACCGCACCTTCCCCGCCGAGTCCAAGATCTCGACGAGCGAGAGCAAATGGGAGGTGAATGCGTAGTGGGTGTCGATCCGCCTAAGCCTCCCGAGAACCCCCTGTTTGAGCCCGAGATCCTTGCCTTCGACGACGGTCTCATCCGCCGTGATTGCGAGGGTCTCCCCCGTCGTGCCGATCAGATAGGGTTTCGCGGGCAGAGCGCTCGCGCTGACCTGTACGGGGCGCCCCCGCCCCGCACCTTGGGGAACGAAGGAAGGGTACTTGTCGAGCGGATTCGTCGAAACGGGCTTGACCTTCTTCTGCGGCAGAGAGGGCTCGTTCGTCAGCCGGACCTTCTTCCCCACCGTCGAGGTGGTATCCTTCGCCTGTTTGCCGCTGAGGACCTCGTCGATCAAGCGCAACCACGCCGAGGCGCTCAAACGATCCTTCACCGCGAATGGATCGCGGAAGGTCCGATAAAAGGCGTCCTTCAGCCGAGGATCCAATCCGTTCCAGATCGCGATGACTCGCTCGACCTCCTTGCGAAAGGCGACATTTTGAGGGTTCTTGCAGTTGCGGCACAGGTTGTCCAACCCGTTGGAGCGATCCGTCGGGTCAAAAACGAACTTGCGCCAGTTCTTGTCGATATCACCCTCCTCCTCGTATTCGGCGACCTCCGTCATGTCCTGACACATCGGTGTCGCGGTATACATCGCGACGCCGTGATACGCCGATTGCAGGACGTTGTCGGTGAGCACGCGGAAGATCAGGGTCGCCAGCGCGTAACGATCGGTCTCATACCCGACCGTAGCCTGACGAAACGCCACCTCCGGCGCGATAAAGAACCCCGTCCCGATCAGGAAGTTGCACCGCCCACTCCGAATATCGGCGGAGCAGGCGATGTTCTCGCAGTCGATCACGTACAGGGTGTCCGTCGCCTCATCCCATATAAAGTTGCCCCAGTTGATGTCGGTATAGCAATACCCTACGACATGGAATCTTTCGATCGAAGCGGCCACCTTTTTCAGCATACGGAGCTTCCGCTCCAAGCTCATATTCCGAAGGGTGCCGTCCGACAACATCTTACCCACCGACTTGCCGGGAGCAAGCTCCATCAAGTACCCCACGTCTTTCGTGACGGGATCGGTAAAACAACCGAGGGCACAGACGTGATTGATCCCCTGTTCCGGCCCGCTTTTAACGACCTCTGCCATCTGTTGGTCTGCTTTTTGGGCGATCAACCTTTTGATATTTGCGATCTTGGCAATGCGGCGATTGGCATTTTTCTCATCCAAGATCTTGATCGCGCAAGCCCACCCGTCCTCCAAGCGTTTGGCGCGCCATACGGACCCTTGTCCGCCCTCGCCGAGCTTGGCAAGCACCGAGTAAGACTTGCCGCCTATTTTGACCGTATCGTTGACATTCATCACTTCTCTCCTTTGTGCTCTTTGAGCACGATGTGCACGATCGTGCTGTCGTCGCCGCTGCCATGATTCGTTTCGTTGCAATCAGAACAATCGCGCGCCGTCGCGGACAGAACCTCGCACCTCTTCTCAAAGGGAAGCTCCCGCATCCGACGAGCGAACGCATTCGCAGCCGTCACCGTGTCGCCGACCACGCCTTCGGCGCCGTCCGACGTGATGACGATATCCGTCACTTCCTCGGGACGATAAAAATCGACGAGCAGCGCGGAGGGCGCGTTCCCCAGATGTGCGACGCTCCTAACTTCCGTCTGCGTCACGCCGGAGATCCCGTCGTTCAGAAACAGGCAACCGTCGTTGCGATTGCGCACACGCCTTTCCCTCTTCCTCACAAAAAAGAGCCCGTCTCCCACGCGCCCACAGGCGACGAACGCCTTGCATCCGAACGCGAACTGAAGGGTCGTCGTGAATTGCTCGAGGGTCGCATTCGGATCGCTTTTGAAGGTGTCGGAAGCGCGAACCGCCGATGCCCAAGCGGCATAAAGCGCCTTCGCGAGATCGAAACGCAGATAGTACATAAAATTCGCCCAAACGTCGTCCGGGATCGGTCTCAGCCTCTGCTTGTTGCCCTGCTCGTCGCGCGTGCGTCTGCGCCCGATGATCCGATTGCGCTTCAGGTATTTCTCGATCACGTCCCTAAGCGCCTTCACGGCGAATCCCGATCCGTAATAAGAGTTCTCACAGCTGCCGACCCCGTCCGCGGAGACGGCGAGCCAGGTGTTCTTGTCAAAGAACTCCACCAGACAGCAGTCCTCGCAGTGGAGATGCATCGGCTTGCTGAGTTTGCCTTCGTAAGAAACGGCGTAGATCTCGACGTTGCCCCTCTGCTCGCGATACTCACAGCCCTCGCGGATCGCGAAAGCCTTGCCTAGATACTCGAGCAATACGCTGCACCAAACGGGGATGCTGTAGCCCTCGTACTTGGTCACGAAAACCTCCCAAAGCATCTCGTAGATCTTCACGAGCCCGACGTGCGTCTCTTCGGTCGTAAGTCCTTCGAGATCGGCGCATTCCACTCCGCGACGGTACACTCTCTCCACGCCTTTCACCGCCTCTGCCGCCTCGTCCGCTCCCGCCTTCGACAACGCAGAGGAAAGGGCAGCCGTCTGTTCGCAGATCTGCCCGAGCACGGTAGCCCCCTGCTCCGCCGCAGCACCTGCCCAACAGTCCTGCGGATACGCTCCGCAAGAGAGCACGTAGAACAGGAGAAAGGCGGCAAACACGTTGTTGCTATAGCGGGGCGTCTGCCTCTTCATGGTCCGAAGTAGCTCGGGATAGCGACCGACGTCCACTCCGGACAGCGAGGGGCAAGCCTCTCGGATGCTCTCGATCCGAGTGGGAAGGTCGGCGTTTTCCCGTTGCAATTCGGACAGGCAGTTCATCAGATCGATCGCCGCAGCCAGCCGCTCGTCGAGGGACATGGCAGTCAACGCATTTCCCCCTGTCACGCTCCCTCCGAGAGGGAGTGTGGTCATGCCGAAAACAGTCGTTGTTTTATCTTTCATCGTTTTCTCCTTCGCAAAAGAGGGGGGGGCATAGCCCCCCTCGGAATGCTATTCCTTAGGAATCCGACATGGTCGCATTCACGGTGACAGACTTCAGGATCTCCGCAAATTGCTGCGCGTACTCCTCGGTACAGTCGTAGTAAGCGGAAATACCGATACTTGCCATCCGGTCGCTGACCCTCCCAAACTTCTTGAGGCTCTCCCTGCCTTTGTCGTCGACGCTGATGCCCAATGCTACGCGAAGCGCCTTACGGAACGCCTTGACTTCGTGAGGGTTCCCCTTTTCGGCGCACTCAAGCATCTCCTCATAGGTGGGATCCGTGCCGGTGGGCTTGCCGTCCGAGATCAAGATGATTGCGGGCGCCACGGCATTCACATCCGGCTCACCGCGGTTTCCACCCAACAGGTCTTCCATGACCTTCTTGAGCGCCGCACCAGTCGGGGTGCCGCCGCTAAAGGCTTCGGGGTCGATGGGATCCCAAGTGGTAAAGTCCTCCAATGCGGTTTTGGGAACGATCTCGAACACCTTCTCCGCGCGTGCGTCGCTAAACCCCAACACAACAAAACTGAGCTCCATATCCTCTATTTTGTTTGCCCGAACCTGCGGAACGACCTCATCCACGACCTGTGCCATCGCGTTGTTCACCGCGTCCGCACGGCTGCCGTACATGGACCCGGAGCAGTCGATCAAGAAATAAACGGTTTTTTTACGAATCATACTCATATTGTTTTTCTCTCCTTTTTATTTTATCGTTTGTGTTGTCGTGCCTTTTCGGCACCGCTTTCGCCACCCGGCATCTTTTCTCTACGTGCGAGGATCGCTTCCCCCACGACGGGACCTTCCCGTTTTTATGCCGTTTTGCCCATTGCGATCCGTCGGGTCCGTGATTACATCGGTCTAACCTCCTTTTGGCGTTATCGGATCTTTTACATCCATATTGTACCATCCGGAGAACGGTTTGCCCATACCCGAGTCTCGTATTCTTTACGACTTTTCAACAAGTTTTACCATTTTTCGACATTCGTTGTAAAAAGAGAGAAAAAACGGCAGAGAACGCCGCGTTTTTTGCCATTTTCGGCAAAGCTGCGCCCCGGGCTCCCGGGAACACGGACTCTTATCGATAATATTTCTCGATCCCGCCGTATCCGACGACCAACTTGTTTTGCTTGGTCTTTTCGATAAAATTCGCCAGCCGCTTCCGAAACTCGTCGGGGCGGTCCCTCGCCGCGTCGACGTAGGCGATGCGGATGCGCTTATACGACTCGGTGAACCGCTGGAAATTCCGCCACGCCTCCTCGTCTCGCTTGATCTCGCACAAGATATCTTCGGGGTAGACGAATGGCTGCTCGAGGAGCTGACGCACCTCCGCGAGGACCTTGGGGTGGATCATCCCCTGCTCGTATAGCCAAATCAAACGCTCCACGTTGGGCTGCGAATAGGCGCTCCCTTTTCTGCGCGGCGTAAAGCGACGCAGTTGGTGCGTCTCGTCCAGCGCCCCCGCCTGTCCGTCGATCCACCCGAAGCAGAGCGCCTCCTCGACCGCGTCGTTGTACGAAACGCCCGTTTTGCCGGACGCCTTGGAGGGGAAGACGAACCAGATCTCCTTCGCACTCTCGAAATGCGCCTGAAGCCACGCTCGCCATTCCGCCCTGTCCTTGCAGTATATCGTCTCTTTCGCCTTCACGATCCGCCTCTCTTCCGTTGTGGTCGCCCTTGCGCCCGTGGCGCACGCCCAAGCAGTTCCTCGCCGCCGCCTCCTCGATTATACTCCCTCCCGCGGGAAATGGCAATATCCGATTAGCAGCGAACGCGGATTCGGTCGAAAAAGGACAAAAAACACGAGCGGAGGAAGGAAAAGGCGGGGGATGACGTTGAAAGGGACCATCGCGCGTGGTATAATACGGTTCGGAGGGAGATATGAGCGCGAATTACGAAATCTTGACGAAAGAAGCGGATAAACGCATCAAACAACTGGAGCATATCAAGGGAAAGTTCGACAAACTGAAGCAGACGGACGCCGCGACCTACGCCCCGGCGGCCTTTGCGCAAGAGGTGGAAAAGGACGCGGAGCGCATCCGCTCGAACCTCAAAGTCGCACGCGAAGTCTACGACGACGGCGGGCTGCTGACAGACGCCGTCACCCATCGATTCTGCGACTTTTTCCGCGCGCTGGTCGTCTACGACGAGATCACCTGCGAGCTCAGGCAACTGCACGACTGCGTGTTCGGCACCAATCTCACCTACCTCTTCCTGAACCCCGAAAAGAAATGCGACAAGGACACGGAGCTCGCCTACCTCGCGTCGAACCCATCCGAGATCCCACCATACGTCACCCGTCAGCGGGCGCGCATCCACAGCAGCACGAACGCAAGGCACGTCACGATCGACGAGACCCTTCCCTACGATCTGTGAGTGCGGAGCGCAACGTTACGACCGTTTCATCCTGACATCCGCCCCTTCACCCCATCGCCGAACACAAACGGAACGCGTTTACGCGACGAAAAGGACCGAAGCGATTGCCTCGGTCCTTCTTTTCGTTTTTTGGTATTTCGCAAGGATGCGCGCTTCAGCCGTTTTTCACGCCGAGGGCGATCCATCGGTCGTCGCTGTCCCAGACCGTCTCCCAGTCGATCGTGCGGTTCGGGCGCATGACCTGATCGTAGCCGAGCCACATCATCTTGGCGGCGAGCCCATCCGGGACCCCGCCCGTCCTGCCGCCGAAGACGGGGATCACGATGCTTCTCACCCCCGCGCCGAGCGCCGTCATCAAGGTGGTACGCATCGACTGATACACGACGGCGGGGTCGAGGATCTTAGACGGCACCCGCATCGTCGGCGTATGGATCAGCTTTTGCCCGTCCCGCCCCGCGTCGATCAGGAAGCTCGTGCCGACGGGCTGCTCCCCGTAATAATTCTCCAAGATGTAGCGCTGCACCCGCTTTGGGAGCTGCTCGCCGAACCAAGCGGTGATCGCGGCGTCGTAGCCGCCGTCCATCAACCCGAACGCATTCGCAGGGGACACGACGCATTCGACCTCGTGCGTCCGCATAAAGTTCTCAAACTCGTCGCAAATGACCTCGACGTCTTCCTTCGCAAACGCCTCGCGAAGCGCCTGCGCCTTTCGTTCGCTCCTCTCCAACAGATAGATCTTCATATACGCTCGTTCTCCCTATGGTCTCCCTTGATCGTGCGCCGTTTATTGCCTTGCGATATACTCGTCCAAGATCTCCGCGGCGTCGCCGACGAGCTCTGCGCAAGGGCGCTTTTTGTAGTACTCCGCCGTGCGCGCCTCGGGCGTGGGGTTGGTAGCCGCCGCCCCGCCGAGCAGTTCGCGACAGACGATGGACCCGTTGCGAGCGCGGAACGCATTCGCGAGCTCCTGCACGCGGGCATAATGCGCCGCCGAGGCGCCGATGACCTTCGGGTCGTCGTAGCCGTACAAAATGCCCGCCACGATCGCCATCCCGCTGACCGCGCCGCACACTTCACGAAGCCGCCCCAGCCCGCCGCCGAAAGAAGAGGCGAGCCGTGCGCTCTCACTCTCCGAAAGCCCCGTCAAATCGCGAAACGCCATCACGACGGACTGCGCGCAATTAAATCCCGATTTGAAATATGATATCGCAAGTTCTTTGTGAGACATATTTTCCTTTTGTTTCTTTCAATTTCCGAATTTCCGCTATTGGCTTTTTACGCCCCATCTCGCGACGCGAGAGGAAACACTCACGCTCATTGCCGAGCGAAAGGCAACGAAGAAGGGTGCAGATGCGAGGCTCGACACATCCCCCTATAACGAGCGCGGAGAGTGGTGCGGAGACGAGCGCTCTTTGAAGAAACGGGCAGGCGCGTACTCCTTGTACGTAACTGCCCGTTTCTGAAATAGTTAGCGAAGTATACGTGCCGCTATCCGCGCTCGTTACTCTTGGATGAGTTTATACAGCCCGATAAGTTCCTTCTCGGACAGTATCTTCGGCACCGGATACAGCGGGTTGGTCTCGTCAAAGGCATGCTTCGCGAGAGCGGGCAGGTCCTCGTCGAGGATCTTCCACTTGCCGCCGATCTTGTCGCCGATCTCCATCTTCTTGTTGAGGTCCTCGATCGCCGCGATGAAAGCGTTCGCCTTCTCTTCCGCGGTCTCACCCTTGATGCCGACGAGGTCGGCGAGCTCCGCGAGCTTCTTGTGCGCGGACTTGCCATAGGCGCGCAGGACGACGGGCAGAAGCACGGCGTTCGCCAGTCCGTGCGGCACGCCGTAGAAGCCGCCGATCGCGTGCGCGAGGGCGTGCACGGTGCCGACGTAGGCGCGGGTAAACGCGAGACCGGCGCGGTAGGACGCGACCTGCATGTTTTGGCGCGCCTCCTCGTTGTGCCCGTCTTCGTAGGCGGTGAGCAGGTTCTCAAAGACCAGCTTTACCGCCGCGAGGGCGTTCTCCTTGGTGCGCTTGGTGTTCGCGCTACCGATATACGCCTCGACTGCGTGGGTCAGCGTGTCCATACCGGTCGTAGAGGTCACGTGTTTGGGCAGATCGTAGGTCAGGGTCGGATCGAGCACGGCGTAGTGCGGGATCAGGTGGAGGTCGTTCATCAGGTACTTGTCACGCTTTTCGGGGTTGGTGATGACCGCCGTCACGGTGACCTCGCTGCCGGTGCCTGCCGTAGTCGGCACGGCAAAGAGGGTCGGGATATTCTTGCGCACCTTCAAGAGGCCCTTCATCTGGGCGAGGGTGCGGTTCGGGTTCGCCACCTGCGCGCCGCAACCTTTGGCGCAGTCCATCGAAGAGCCGCCGCCGATCGCGATCAGGCAGTCGCATCCCTCCTCGGTGTAGAGCTTGTACGCCGCCGCAATGTTATGCACCGTGGGGTTGGGCACCGCCTCGCCGTAGATCGAATAGGGGATGCCGAGGCGATCCATCTCGTCGGTCAAGGGGGCGTAAATGCGAATGCTATGAAGGTAGCCGTCCGTCACGATCAAGGGATGATTGAGCCCCAGCTCGCCGAGCTTGGCTGCGACCGTCTTCAGACTGCCCGCGCCCATGATCTTCTCCGGCTCACGCCAGTGCATCATCGCGAGACCGACGTACATCACCTTTTGGAACGCTCTGTCGAATAACTTGCATTTGTTCAAACCCATAGTAAAAAATCTCCTTTCATTAGGTTATTTGCAATTTTAGCACTTTTCGCGCGAAGTGTCAATACGTGCGGACACGACGCGCGTTATTTCCTATCCACGCCCACGACATACTCGCAGGTCGGATCGGCGGCGGTGAGCGCGGAAACGATCTCCTCCGCTGTCAGATCGGACTCGTACGGGATCTCCGCGTCGAAGTAGACGCGCACCCGCCCGTCCTCCTCCACTACGCGGAGGTCGTGGGTGGACACGCCCTCGAAACGCTCGGCAAGGCGCGCTCGCACCCAAGCGGCGCGTTCGGACGCCGCCTTCTCCGTCGTGCGCGGGTCGACGTGTACGACGAGGCGGACGCCGAGGTCACGGGAAACCTCCCGTTCGATCTTGTCCGCGAGGGCGTGCGCTACGGTGAGCGGGGTATCCGCGGCGATCTCGACGTCGATCACCGCATAGACGCGCGCCGCGCCGTAACTGTGTATCACGACGTCGTGCACGCCGAGCACGCCTCTAAAAGAGGCGACCTTGCCTTTTATCGCGCCGACAAGCTCCTCGGACGGAGCCGCGCCGAGCAGCGGGGAGACCCCCTCCTTCATCAGCCGCACCGCCGTAAAGAGGATAAAGAGGGAGATCGCCGCGCCGAACCACCCGTCGAGGTCTACGCCCGTCGTCTGCCAAAGCACGGCGGACAGGAGCGCGCCCGACGTAACGATCATATCGCCGAGGCTGTCCGTCGCCGCCGCCTTCATCGGGAGGGATCTCGTCCTCTTGTAGGACAGACCGTAGACGACCGCCTGCGCGCCCTTGACGAGGATCGAGACGCCGAGCACGACGTAAGCGTAGACGCCGATCTCGGGCGCGGAAGGTCCCGCGAGGATCCCCTCGATCGACTCCTTCAAAAAGATCGCGCCGATCATAAACATCACGATGGTGACGGTCAAAGCGGCGATGTACTCGAAACGCGCGTGTCCAAAGGGATGTTCGCGATCCGCAGGACGGGAAGCGAGCTTGTATCCCGCGATCGTGACCGCGCCGCTCGCGCCGTCGGACAGGTTGTTGAAAGCGTCGGCGACGACCGCGATGCTGTGGATCAAGAGACCCGTCGTGAGCTTCGCGGCGAAGAGCAAGGCGTTGGAGACCAGTCCGAAGACACCCGCGCGGATGCCGCGCAGATAGGCGTCGTTTTCGGTCATAGGCGTTTTGGTCACGTTTTCCATATCGATATTGTAGCACGAACCGAACCGAGAGTTGCCTCTTTTTACAAAAAACGAGGATTTTTCGGGGGGCGGCCGCTTTTTCTCGCGCGAATGGGCGTCCCCGTCTTGTGTTCATCGCGCGATTGTGGTAATATATCGCTATGAGACTCGACAAATACTTAAAGACCAGCAGACTCATCAAGCGCAGGACCGTTGCGGCGGACGCCTGTTCCGCTTCGCGCGTGCTCTTGAACGGCAAGGAAGCGAAACCCGCGAAAGAGGTCAAGGTCGGCGACGTCATCGAGATCGTCTACGGCAACACCACCCTCAAGGTGCGGGTCACCGCTCTCCTCGAGACCACCAAGAAAGCGGACGCGACGGCGATGTACGAGGTCATAGATTGAGCCCTTCGGAAAAGGAATAACGAGGTATAATGAACGGAATAGCCATCATCGTAGCAGCCGGGAAAGGCGAAAGAGCGGGCGTAGACAAGGTTTGGGTCAAACTGGGCGGCAAACCCATCTTTTTGCGGGCGACCGAGCCGTTTTTCAACGCACCTCTCATCGAGGAGGTGATCGTGGTCGTACGCGAGGAACGCGTCGCGGAGGCGCGAGCCCTCTTTACGGACGCACCCCTGCCCTGCATCGTGATCGCGGGAGGGAGCGACCGCACCGAAAGCGTGCGCCTCGCCCTCGAGGAAGCGAAAAAGCTCGCGGCGGACAGCCCCGACTGCCTCGTCGCGATCCACGACGGCGCCAGACCCTACGTGACCGGCTCCCTGATCCGCAAGGCGATGATCATCGCGCGCGAAGCGGGTAGCGCCGTGCCCATCGTCCCCGTCGTCGATTCCCTGCGGACCGTCTACGAAGACGAGACGAGCAGCACGCTCGACAGAACGCACGTCGGGCGGGTCCAGACCCCGCAATGTTTCCGTTTGCGCGAGATCCTCGCCGCCTACAAGTCCGGCGAAAAAGCGACGGACGACGCCACCCTGTACGAGCGGATATACGGCTCCCCCACGCTGTTCGGCGGCGACGTAGAAAACGAGAAAATCACCTATTTATCCGACATATACAGAGATACCGCCTCTCGCGTCGGCGTCGGCTACGACGCGCACCGACTCGAAGAAGGACGCTCGTTGGTCCTCGGCGGCGTGCGGATCGAACACGACAAAGGACTCGTCGGACACAGTGACGCGGACGCGCTCACACACGCCGTGATGGACGCCCTGCTGACCGCAGCGGGACTGCCCGACATCGGGCACTACTTCCCGCCGAGCGATCCGAAATACAAAGACGCCTATAGCATCAAACTATTAAAGAAAGTTGCGGCGCTTATTAAAGAAAAGGGATTCGCCCCGGTCAACGTCTCTGCGACCGTGATGGCGGAAAAGCCGAAACTCGCGCCCTACCTCTCGGAGATGGAGAGCACGATCGCGAAAACGCTCGAAATCGCCCACGGCGCGGTGAAGATCGCCGCCACCACGACGGAAGGGCTGGGGATCGTCGGCGAAGAAAAGGGGATCGCCGCCCATGCGGTAGCCATGCTCCGCTCGTTCGATTGACTTTCGGGCGCGGTCGGTGATACAGTAAAAGAATGAAAGAAAAGCAACCGAAAGTAAACGGCGGGCTTTCCCGCAAAATATCCGCTCTCTTCGCAGGCATCGCCCTGCGTCGTCTCGCCGGCGCGCTTTGCCACGCGGGAGAGGCGTCCGAACGGGCGGGCGACGAGATCCTGTACGGGCTCCCGGGCGTCTTCACGGTGGAGTTCGAAGCGCCGAACGCCAAGGTACGCCTCATCAAAGAAGGAAACCTGCTCCGCACGATGAAAAGGACGGAAATATCCGACGTTACGATAAAGATCAGGCTGGAAGATCTCGCCGTACTCGGCGACATCGTCGCCCGAGAATGCACTCTACAACGCGCGCTCGCAGAGGGTCGCCTGACCTACGCGGGCAAGACCGCACATCTCGCCGCGCTCATACGCGCAGGCGCCGAAGGAGACCGCGCGCTCCTGCCGAACGAGGAATACCGAGAACTCTACGGCAAGAAAAGAGAGGATTGATTATGCGTAAATATTTTGAGTTTCAAAACGGAGTAAAGATCAACTGCGGGGAAAACGCCCTGTCGACCATTCCGACGGAACTGGCGTATTACGGCGCAAAAAAGCCGCTCTTTCTCGTATCATCCGCCTCACAAAAGCTCGGCGTGGTCGCTAAGGTCAAAAACGTGATCAACACGGCGTCCGTCAAAGAGGGCGGAACGTACGAATACGATAAGACCGTCTTTCAAGAGGAGGAAGCGAGAAAGATCAAAGCCGTGTATACCGACAAAAAATGCGACGCGATCATTGCGATCGGCGGAGACCCCGTGCTGGAATCGGCGAAATGCGCACGTCTGTTTTTAACGGAAGATTGCGATGAACTCGTCCCGATGGTCGGCATCGGAAACGCGAAAACAAAAGAGATCCCCTTGATCGTCATCCCCACGGAAAGCGGAACGGGAAAAGAGGCGGGCGGATATCTCGAAACGAACGAAACCTACGTTTCCTCACGCTCCCTCGTGCCCAACGTGGTCATCATCGACGAAGAGGTCGCGCTAACCGCCCCCACCCGCACCGTTGCAGCATGCGGCGTAGCGGCGCTGGCAAACGCCATCGACGCATACCTAAACACGGAAGAAGAGAGCCCCATCGAGATCTACGCGGAAAAAGCGATCAGACTCCTGTCAAAACATCTACTGAAAGCCGTAGAAAACGGAGAGGACGAAGACTCTTGCCGCGCGACGGTCCTCGCCGGCACGCTGGCGGGCATCGCCTACGCGGAAGCACCCTACGGAGCCGCCCACGCCCTCGCCAAAGGAATGGCGGACGTGACGGGAGAACCCCTCGAGGAAATGTACGCCCTGACGCTTGTCCCCTCCCTCGAATCCGCGCTCAAATACGCGCAAAAACGTGTGAAAAATATGCTGCTCGCCATCGTCGGCGCAGACGAATACGCAGACACGCCCAACGCAGAAAGGACGCAAAGAACGATCAAAGAGATCGCAACGCTACTCGAAAAACTAAGAGAGATCAGCAACATACCGACCAAGATCAGCCAAACAAAGATCAACAGAGAAGACTTCGGGAAAATCGCCGAGGCAGCCTCCAACACCCGCGCCGCAATCGCCGCCTTTGCCCCCATCACAAAGGACGATTTCCTTGCCTTGCTGAACGCCGCCTATTGAGCGTTCCACGTGGAACAAATCAACACAAATAGCCCACCAAAGAATCGATGTTCCACGTAGAACAACCGAACAAGCAGCGCTCGTCATGTTCGGATAAACCGCAATATATTATGGCTTTGTGCTTGACATTACCGACGAGGAACATCAGCGAACGCACCCCCGAAGAGAAAGTGAAGCGCGGCAAAAACACAACGAGCGGATCGTCGACGCAAGAGGCGTTCCCGACGAAGCATAAGCAACGTTCCACGTAGAACAATCGCAAAAAACACAACCCTACTCAACACAAGCAAACAAGAGGTAAAACTATGAAGATCGGATTTGTGGTAGCAATGGAAGAAGAATACGCCCCGTTCATCGGACGGCTCGGCAAAGAGATCGGGAGTGAAGTGATCTGCGGTGCGAAATTTTGCACCTACGAATCCGACGGAAACGTCGTCGTGCTCGGACAAAGTGGGATAGGTGAGATCGCCGCTGCGGCAACGACCGCCCTCTTGATCGGAAGATTCGGATGTGACTATATCGTAAATTTCGGGCTGGTCGGTTCTCTCAACGGTGCGGCAACCGGCACACTCGCTTGTGTAAAAGACGTCGTACATTACGATTGCGACGTCACCGCCTTCGGCTACGCCCCCGGTCAACCGGCAGGAATGGACCTCGCATATTTCGCGACCGACCCTCACGCGCGCGCATCTGTTCTTGCAAAACTTCCCGCCCTTCGACTCGCCAGCGGCGATAAATTCATCTCGGACACCACCCTGAAAAACAAATTGGTTGCGGATTTTTCTGCGGATATTTGCGATATGGAAGGTGCCGCCATCGCGATCACCTGCACCCGCGCCGCGACGCCGTTCTCCCTTATTAAGTACGTTTCGGACGCAGCGGACGAGGGTGCTGCGGAGACCTTTTCCCTCAACAAGACAAAAGCGTTCGGCACCGCCGTGGAGCTGGTTCTGTCCCTCCTTCGCGCCTGATCCATCGTTACCCCGTATAGGTCCCCTCTTGCGCCGACAAGACGCAACTTTCCTCATCTTCAGCTGATTTTGAATCTATCTCGGCGTCGGTATTTGCCCCACCTTTACCCCGTTCGGCACTCATTTTCCCTCGTTTTTGCGCCAAAACGACGCTTTTGCATCCGTTTATCCACAGGTTATCCACAATTTGTGCATTCTTTCCACTTGTTTACTATTGCGATTTTGCGCTATTCCTGTTATTTCGTCGCCGTTCGTTCGGCACGCTCTCGTTTCATTGAATTTGCTTGTCAAGGCTCGCGCGCATTCTGTATAATAGGATCGAGGTGATAAATATGAAAATAACCAAGACCATCCCCGCATTCAAAGATTATATTTGGGGCGGCGAAAAGTTAAAGACCGAATTCGGCAAAAAGACAGACCTCTCTCGCGTTGCGGAGAGCTGGGAGCTTGCCGCACACAAGGACGGGACGAGCGGATTCGAGGGAGAATCCTTCAACCTCGCCGACCTCTTCTCCGAGCATCGCGAGTTGATCGGCAAAAAAGCGGACGTTTTCGAACGTTTCCCGATGATCATCAAGCTGATCGACGCCAAAGACAACCTCTCGGTACAGGTCCATCCGTCGGATGAATACGCCCTCGCGAACGAAGGCAGCTACGGCAAGACAGAGATGTGGTACGTGGTCGAGGCTGACGAAGGCGCGGGGCTTTACGTCGGATTCAATCGCGACGTCACCGAGGAGGAATTCCGCACCCTGATCGCCGAAAATCGCCTGCAAGAGGTGCTGAATTTTATTCCCGTCAAACCCGGCGAATGGTTCTTTATCGAAGCGGGCACCGTCCACGCGATCGGCAAGGGCGTCGTGATCGCCGAGATCCAGCAAAACAGCAATCTGACCTACCGTCTGTACGACTACGGCAGGGTCGGCGCGGACGGAAAACCGCGTGAACTCCACGTCGAAAAGGGCGTGAAGGTCAGCAAACTCACCGCCTATACGCCCGACAAGCGCACTTCCTGCGATTATTTCGACTGCGAGAGCCTCGCTCTCGACGGCGAGCGCAGCTTCACGGCGGACGAGGACAGCTTCGTCGCGATCATCGTCCTCGACGGCGCGTTCACCTGCGACGGCAACACCTATCACAGGGGCGACACCGTCTTCGTACCCGCAGGGTACGGCGCGTTCACCTGCGACGGCAAAGCGCGCGTGATCGTGGTGCGCATTTGACGATGTCTCGCGCGACGGATCAGCCCTTTCGGCTCTTCAACCCGCGCGTCCTCCCTCTCTTTGCCGCCTATTTGATCCTCGGGATCTTTTGCGTGATCTTCGACGTTTGGGTCGCCGCGCCCTTGATGGGCGTCGCGATCCTTTTTCTTTTCCTCCCGCTCCGCTCCCGAGCCCTTCGCCGCGGATTCCTGATCGCGCTCTGCCTCGCACTCCTCGGCGGATACGGCATAGCGACCCTGACCCTCCACCTCCGAAACGAGGTAGGGCTATCGGGCACCGCGACGGTCTCCTGCCGCGTGATCGAGGTGTCGGAAACAGAGGAGGGCACCCGCGTGACGGCGGACTCCCTCCGCGCGGACGACACCCTCTACCTCGGCAAGATCTCCTTCACCGCCTCAGACTCGGTCTCCGTAGGAGACCGCCTGACCCTGAAAGGCGACGTTTCCATCCGCAAACTCTCCCTGTCCTCGTTCACGAAGGCGCTCGATTACCGCAAGGGCGCGAAATATCGGCTCGACGATCCCTCCCTCCTCTCGCAGGAGTCGGGCTCGCCGCCCCTGCGCCACACGATCTGCGAAAAGACCCGCGAGGCGCTCCTCTCGGCGCAGGGAGAGCGCGCGGGAGGGTTTTCCTACGCGATGCTGTTCGGCGACGCGGAATATATGGACGCATCGGACAAGGCGGCGATCAGCGAAACGGGCGTGGCGCACGTGATCGCCGTCAGCGGATTGCACGTCGGCGTCCTCGCCGCAGCGTTGCTCTTTCTGCTTAGAAAACTGCGGCTCAAAGAAGGAATTTGCCTCTTGATCCTCCTGCCGATCTTCGGCTTTTACGCCTATCTCGCGGGGTTCACGCCCTCGGTCCTGCGCGCGTCGATCATGGTGACGGTTTCGCTCGCTGCCTCCGCCCTCGGCGAACGGTACGACGACGCCTCGGCGCTCTCCCTCGCGGCGATCCTGATCCTGCTCGTCCGTCCGCTGTACCTATTCGACCTCAGCTTCCTGATGAGTTTCCTCGCGATCTTCGGCATCCAATCGCTCTGCAGACCGTTGGAACGCATTTTTCGGCGGCACAAAGTGCCGCCGCGCCTCGCATCCGCGCTGGCGCTCTCCGCATCCACGACCATCGCCCTGATCCCCGTCTCCGCGCTCGTCTTCCATCGAATCGCCCTCGTGGGATTCCTGCTGAACCTCGTCGTCGTACCCATCGCCTCGATCACGTTCGTACTGAACTTCATCTTTTTGCCCCTGACGCTCCTGCTCCCCTCCTTCGGGGCGGTGCTGTCCCTCGTCGGATATCTGCCCGCCATCCTCGCCGAAACGAGCGGGGCGACCGCCGCCCTCGGATTCGAGGCAAATTACGACTTTTCCACGGCGGAAACCGCGATCTACTACGCCACGATCGCCTTCGTCGGCAAATACAGCCTCGCGAAACGCACGATAAAGCTCATCGCCGCAGGGATCGGCGGCGGCGTGCTCCTCATCCTCCTCCTCGCGACCTGACGGATGACGTCAAGAACGACAAAAACGGGTTTTGATCACGCGATTTCCTCTTGCGGGATGTCGCTGACGAGACACCTCATCCGTCACGACTGTGTCGTGCCACCTGCGAAAGTCTTAACTGTGCTTGAAATATTTGCCGACACAGCCTTGAGATGCGACCTACGGTCGCTTGAGACGTTCGCTCGGGCGAACTTGAGATGCGCCTATCGGCGCTTGAGATGTCCCTTCGGGACTTGAGATACGGATGATTCGAAGTGTAGCGCCCCGCAATGTATCGCCTTCGGCGACATGATGTACTTGCTTCGCAAGCATGATGTATCTCGCTTTGCTCGACATTGCTCCCGCCCACGGCGTCCACATTACGCATTCCGCATTAGACGGCGGCGGAGAAGGGGGTAGAGACGAGCGCTCCGAAAAAGAGGGGGCAGGCGCGTACTAATCGTACGTAACTGCCCCCGATTGCATCGGTAGCGAAGTATATGCCCCCTTATACGCCGCCGTTCAAATAGGGCTTTAAGGCTTCCGCCCACACAGCATACCCCTCCGCGCTCGGATGCAACCCGTCATACACGTACTCCGGGATCATGTGGTCGTTCTCATCCGCAAAGAGCGGGAAAAGGTCGACGAAACGATATCCTTTGCCTTCGGCAAGGGGCTTGATCCGCCCGTTCAGTTCCTTGATCCGAGCGGTCGACTTCGCGAGGTCGATCCCCCAATCCTCGACGCGCGCGTCCATCGGCAGGACGGATAGGCAGGTCACCTCGCAATCGGGCAGGTTCGCCCTGATGGAGACCAAGATGGCGGTGTAGTTCGCGACGATCTCGTCGATCGACCGCCCCGCGTTCACGTCGTTGATGCCGATCAGCAGCACGACCTTGGTCGGTGCGAGGTCGTAGAGCGACACCTTCAGCCGCGCCAGCACGCCGTCCGTCCGATCCCGCGCGATCCCGCGGTTGTACGCCCGCAGGGACAGGTCGCCGTAGTAGTCGTCCAGCGGGTAGTAGTCGGTGATGGAGTCCCCGATGAAGACGATCTGCCCCTTGTCGCAGTCCGAGTTTTCCCGCTCGAAGGCGGCGACCTTCCGGTCGTAGTAGGTCAGGGCATCCTCGGCTTCCCGCCGCCTCGCCGCCTCCACGCCGTAGAGCGCGGACATCGTCGCGACGGCGACGACGAGCAGGGCGATCACGCCGAAATATATGATCTCTTTCAGGCTGAGCTTCTTCATTTTCCCACCTCTTTTTGAGTTTTCTCGTCCTCTTTTTATGAAAATCTAAAGTTGACTTTAGATTATCCTAAAAACGGTGCCTTGTCAAGAGGGGGCTTTTTATTCGCTGACGCGAATGTGATATGTGCTCGTTCCTCGCACGTGATATGCCGCCTGCGCGGCGGTAGCGATGTTCGTTAAAATCCACCATTCCCGCGTCGTCGCCTGTGGGCGCCTTTGGCGGCAATCGAGCCTCCTTTCCGTTCGTGCGGAGCACTCACTCAAAGGATGCAATCGGCTCGCCTTGCTCGCAAGCGGATGGGATCCCTCCACTACGGTCGGGATGACAATGATAGTATCATTCGGAGCGTTAGCGTCGCATTGGGGCGCCCCGAAAAATCGAACAGATTTTTTGGGGCGCGACGGCGCGACCCGCAACTTGTGCCAGCGGGCACAAACTTCACTACGCAGTAACTTCACACGGCGGTAGCCGTACTTCACTGCGAAGCAACTTCACTTTTTTGTATCGCCTTTGGCGACATGATGTATTTGCTACGCAAACATGATGTATCTCGCTTCGCTCGACATTGCCTCCGCCTGTGGCGTCGGCAGCCCGCCTTCGGCGTCCGCAATTCCGCATTCCGCATTCCTCATTCCGCATTAGACGAGGGTCCGCATTCCTCATTCCTAATTCCTAATTCCTAATTGAAAAGGTGGCGTTTGCGCCCCCTTTTCGCTTTTCGCTTGCCCCTGCCGCGCGGGCGCGGTATAATAGAGGCAAATCCGACCTTTTTGGAGGAAAGTATGAACGTAATCATCAGCGTTATCGGCAAAGACCGCGTGGGGATCATTCGGGACGTCTCGACCATCCTCGCCGACCAAAACGTCAACATCGTGGACATCTCGCAGACCCTGATGGGCGAATACTTCACGATGATCATGCGCGCCAACACCGAGAAGAGCGAGCTTCCGATCGACCGCCTCGCCGCCCTCCTGCACGAGAAGGGGGCGAGCATCGGCCTGGACGTGAACCTCCGCAGCGAAGAGATCTTCGACGCGATGCACAGGATCTAAAGTTATGCTCAGCGATAAAGAAATACTCGAAACGATGGGAATGGTGAGTTCCCAGCACCTCGACGTGAGGTGCATCACGATGGGGATCTCCCTCTTTGACTGCATCTCGGGCTCCGCGGACGAAACGGCGCGGCGGGTCTACGATAAGGTAGCCTCCTACGCGAAGGACCTCGTGGCGGTCGGCGACCGCATCGCGACGATGTACGGCGTGCCCGTGGTGAACAAACGCGTTTCCGTGACTCCCGTCAGCCTCGTCGGCGCGGCGAGCGGCGGCTACCTCGAGATCGCTCGCGCGATGGACAGGGCGGCAAAGGAGACGGGTATCGACTTCATCGGCGGCTACACCGCCCTCGTGCAGAAGGGCGCGACGCCGGGGGAAGAGGCGTTCCTCGAGACCATTCCCGAGGTCCTCGCCACGACCGAGAAGGTCTGCTCCTCCGTGAACGTCGCCTCCTCCCGCGCAGGCATCAACATGGACGCGGTGAAGGAGATGGGCGAGATCGTGAAAAAGACCGCCTACCTCACCCGCGACAAGGACTCCCTCGGCTGCGCGAAGCTCGTCGTCTTCGCGAACGCCGTCGAGGACAACCCTTTTATGGCGGGGGCGTTCCACGGCACGGGCGAGGCGGACAAGGTCATCAACGTGGGGGTCAGCGGTCCCGGCGTGGTGAAAGCCGCGCTCGAACAGGTGGACGGCGACCTGACCGCGGTGGCGGAGACGGTGAAAAAGACCGCTTTCAAGGTCACGCGCGTCGGACAGATCGTCGCGAAGACCGCCGCCAAGATGCTGGACGCCCACTTCGGCATCGTGGACCTCTCCCTTGCGCCGACCCCGGCGATCGGGGACAGCGTGGGCAGGATCCTCGAGGAGATGGGGCTCGAGCGCGTGGGTGCGTGCGGCACGACCGCGGCGCTCGCTCTCCTCAACGACGCCGTCAAGAAGGGCGGCATCATGGCGAGCTCGCACGTCGGCGGACTGTCGGGCGCATTCATCCCCGTCAGCGAGGACATCGGCATGATCGAAGCGGCGGAGATGGGAGCCCTCCCGATCGAAAAGCTCGAAGCGATGACCGCCGTGTGCAGCGTCGGCATCGATATGGTGGCGATCCCCGGAGATACGCCCGCCGAGGTCATCTCCGCGATGATCGCGGACGAGGCGGCGATCGGCGTCGTGAACCAAAAGACCACCGCCGTGCGCGTGATCCCCGTCTACGGCAAGACCGTGGGCGACACCGCCTCCTTCGGCGGGTTGCTCGGACACGCGCCCATTATGAAGGTCAGCGGCTATTCGCCCGCGCGTTTCATCGCTCGCGGCGGCAGGATCCCCGCGCCCCTCGGCAGCAACAAGAACTGATGGCGGCGACGAACTATCACAAGCAAATGAAGGCGATCATCGCCGAGATAGAGGAGCGGGGAGACAGACCCTCGCTCCTTCTTCACGCCTGCTGCGCCCCCTGCGCCTCGCACGAGCTGACCTTCCTCCCTGACACCTTCGACGTGACGGTCTACTACTACAATCCGAACATCACGGACGCGGAGGAACGGGAGAAGCGATTCGCCGAACTACGGCGCCTGATCGACGAGATGTGCCCGTCGGTCGGACTATCGGAAGGGGAGGCGGATACGGATCGGTTTCTCTCCCTCGCCAAGGGACTCGAGACCGCGCCCGAAGGGGGGATGCGCTGCGCCAAGTGCTTCGCGCTCCGCCTCGAAGAGACCGCCCGCCGCGCCGCCGAGGAAGGCTACGACTACTTCGCGACCACGCTGACCCTCTCGCCCCTCAAAAACCCGATGCTCCTGAACGAGATCGGGGAGAAAATGGCGGCGAAATACGGCGTGAAATATCTGCCGTCCGACTTCAAGAAAGAGGGCGGTTATCAACATTCCATCGAGCTGTCCAAACAGTACGACCTCTATCGGCAGAACTATTGCGGCTGCCCGTTCAGCAAGAAAGCGTTTTCAATAATTAGGAATTAGGAATTGCGACCGCCGAAGGTGGGAGCAATGTCGAGCGAAGCGGAGGGATCGCCGCGTATTTAATGCGGAATGCGGAATGCGGAATGCGGAATAAAGGGTCGCGTTGCTCCGAAGGATAATATCGTTGTCATCCCGACCGTAGCGGAGGGATCCCATCCGCTTGCGAGCGGAGCGAGCGTTGACGCCCTTAGGGCGCGGAGCGTCCGAAGAAAGGGCGCGACGCGTTAAGAAAACGGCAAGACCACCCCGAATAATACATATTATTCAGGGACC